>JAIXRB010000082.1 GCA_027485405.1 Leptospiraceae bacterium
GAATGCTCATGGCCACCAAACGGCATCCAGTCCACTCGGAATGCGGTATGTTCGTTGACCATAACCGCTCTTGCTTTTAATTTTCTGAAACTGAGCATAGCCATGTCGATGTCTTTGGTAAAAACAGCCGCTTGGAAACTAAATGGGATCTGATTGGCGCGATCAATTGCTTCTTCCAAGTTCTCATACGAATAAACACAAACCACTGGACCAAAAATTTCGCTTTGGCTAACCTTGGCTTTGTCAGGTGGATTGAACAAAAGAGTGGGCTCATACGTGGTATTTCCCAAAGCCTTCCCGCCAGTCATCAGTTTGGCTCCAAGGCTTACTGCTTCTTCGACCCATTCATGGATTCGATCTAGTTCTGCCCTCCGAATGATTGGTCCCACTTCGGTCTTTGCATCTAGAGGATCACCCACTTTTAGCAATTTAGCTTTTTCTGTAATTCGCTTAGCTACTTCTTCCGCTATGGATTTGTGGGCAAATACCCTTTGGACCGAGACGCAAACCTGTCCAGCATGGTAGTATCCGCCTTTCACAATCTTGGGAATGGCTAGGTCCAAATCGGCGCTCGAATCTATGATGACAGGAGCTACTCCACCGTGTTCTAGGGCACAATGAACCCCTGGAGCAAGTTGAGATTTTAAATACCAGCCAACTTTTGCGCTTCCAATAAAGGAAAAATAAGTAATACGCTCATCCTTGACAAAATTTGTCGCTATGTCTCTGTTATTTACCACAAATGCCTGGCACCATTCTTCAGGAAGCCCGCTCTCGCGCAAAATGCTCACAAAACGCATGCAAGACAACGGAGTATCACCCGCAGGTTTTACTATAACGGGACAGCCTACAGCAACGGCAGGAGCCACCTGATGAATGATAAGATTCAATGGATGGTTGAAAGCACTGACTGCCGCTACAACACCAATTGGTTCTCTGGTCGTGAAGGCAAGTTTACCGGTAGATGCCGCATTTAGATTCATCGGGATCTCTTTACCGATGCTGGTCTTTAGGGTTTCGATACAGCATTCGATACCTTCGATTCCACGTTGGACTTCAACAAGCGAATCAACCAAGGGCTTGCCGCCCTCACTAGCCGCCAAACGTGCTAAATCTTCTTTATCACGTCGCATGATCTCAATTGCTTTTTTTAAAATCGATATCCTTGTCTCGGCAGTTAACCACCTCTTTCGATCCAAAAAGAGTTTATGTGCTGTGTCTAGAGCCTTTTCGACTGCCTTGGCATCAGCCGCCACTACACTGCCGATCTCTTTTTCATCGAAAGCACTGTAGACTTTTACCTCTCCATCATTGGAAGATGCATCTTTTATCAATACTCTAAATTTAACCATCGTTATTCCTTAAATTTTCGCACTTTTTTCTGCAATTTCGTGATTTAAAATTCTATCATTTTCCGAATAGTCTATTGCTAAATCTATCAAATGAATCCCTTTTGCATCTATACAAGATTTTAATGTGGAAACAAAGCTATCCACCGAATCTGGACGATAGCCTTTTGCACCGTAACTTTCTGCGTACTTTACAAAGTCTGGGTTTCCATAATCTAAACCAAAGTTCTCAAAACCCATGTTAGACTGCTTCCATTTAATCATTCCGTAGGCGTTGTCTCTCAGAATTATGACAACCAAGTCGATGCCCAATCGAACCGCAGTTTCCATTTCTTGCGAATTCATCATAAATCCACCATCGCCACAGATAGCCACTACCTTCTTATTTGGAAAAACGATCTTGGAGCCAATTGCCGATGGCAAACCCGCACCCATAGTTGCCAATGCGTTGTCTAATAGAACCGTATTAGATTGATAAGCTGGATAGTTTCTAGCAAACCAAATCTTATAAACTCCATTGTCGAGCGCGATGATTCCGTCTTGAGGAACTAGTTTGCGAATCTCAGCTACCATTCTCTGAGGATATATCGGGAAACGATTGTCAGATGTACCTTCTGCAATGTTTTCATCCACATGGGTTTTCACTTTCTTAAAGTAGGAAAAATCCCAACTAGACTGTGGTTTTACTTTTTCAGTGATTTGCCAAATGCTGTTTGCTATGTCGCCTACAATCTCAATTTGAGGAAAGTAAACAGGATCAACTGCCGCAGAAAAGAAGTTTACATGTAAAACCTTAACACCGTTTGGCTTCATAAAGAACGGGGGCTTTTCGACCACATCGTGACCAACATTAATGATTAGATCCGCTTTCTCAATGGCTCTATGCACAAAGTCTTTAGAGGAAAGAGCCGCGCATCCTAGACAGAGTGGATTTCTTTCATCAATGACTCCTTTTCCCATCTGTGTGGAAAAAAATGGAATTCCAGTTTTCTTCACAAACTCCGAAAGCATTTTACTCGTTAGCTTACGATTCGATCCAGCTCCAATGAGCAACAGTGGGGACTTAGCTTTTTCAATGATGTCTACGGCGGCGGCGATTGCTTTTTCTTCGGCTATCGGTCTGCGTGCAATGCTCTTCTGAATCAACGGAACATCTGATTTTTCATCGGCAATGTCTTCAGGAAGTTCTAAATGAACGGCTCCGGGCTTTTCCTCTGATGCCAAGCGAAACGCCTCACGGACTCGAGAAGGAATGCTGTCTCCCGAAACAATCTGTCGGGTATACTTTGTGAGAGGCTTCATCATATCGACAATGTCAACTATCTGGAACTGACCTTGTTTACTGGATTTGATAGGTTTTTGACCAGTGATCATTAGCATAGGCATTCCACCTAGCTGAGCATATGCCGCGGCAGTGACAAAGTTTGTAGCACCTGGCCCTAAGGTGGAAAGACAGACTCCTACCTTGCCAGTCAGTCTTCCTAAAGTTGCCGCCATAAATCCAGCGCCTTGCTCATGCCTAGTTAAGATCAATTTGATCTTGGAATCTTTCAAAGAGTTCAAAAGGTCGAGGTTCTCCTCTCCAGGAATTCCGAAAATGTACTCAACGCCCTCTTCTTCCAAGGCTTTTACAAATAAATCCGATGCTTTCATACTTGCTCCAATGCTAAATACAATTGATAGAAAATTCAAAATCCTATAACAAACACTTTTTGTTTTATTCTGGGCAACTTTGCCAAAAAGAAGGATTCCCCCAGGGAACAGTCTTCGATTCATCGAATCATTTTTTCACGGAAATAAGGTAAATTTACCTAGAACTTGGGCCCAGACCTAATTCTAAATTCGAAATCAGTAAAAAATTTTTATGATTGTCTCGTTTACAAAGCTCTGTTACTGTATACTCATATTCAAGGGGAAAAAATGGAAAAACCAAACATTGCAATCATAGGACTTGGTCGAATTGGATCGGCTTTTTTAAAAGAGATGTTAAAAAAAAGTGCAAAAGGAATCACTTTGGAATTCGCCGCCGAGCAAAATGAAACACCAGGCAAGGAAATGGCAAAAAAAGCCGGACTAAAACTGGTTACTCTAGACGAAGTCGTTCAGCTAGGCGAAAAAATTGACGTAATCTTTGAATTGACTGGACTACCAGAAGTACGAAAAGAACTCAGAGAAAAACTAATCACATCTAAGAACAATCATACGGTCATTGCTTCAGAATCCATCGTTCGCACAATTTGGGCTTTGATCAGCGATGAGACTTTACCAGTCATTGCAGGAAGAAAGACGGGTTACTAGAAAAGTCAGGCTATTGATCCATGAAAGACCTGAATACCAGTGTAGAAAAGTACAAAGAAGAACTAAAGAAAGGCGATATCCAAGAAGCTTACGTTAGCCTTGTAAAATATGTAACTAGTCTCAGCACAGCTTTTTCAAAAAGTCTTTCTAGTAAGTACTCCTTTGGAAACTTATTCCAAGGATACATGGATTATACTTATTTCTACTATTCTAATGATTTCTTAAGAAAAAGAAAATTAAAAATGGGTCTCGTTTTAAATCACCAAAAGATGCAATTTGAAATTTGGCTACTTGGTCAGACAAAACCTATCCAAGAAAAGTACTGGAGTTTTTTCAAAGAAACAAAATGGAACAAAGATAGAGAAACCAAACCACAGTATTCTATCTTAGAAGCGGTCATCGTTTCAAATCCAAATTTCAATGATTTGAATAAATTAACAAATAAAATTGAAAAACAAATTGTGTCGGTTACAGAAGAGATATTACAAGAAATCAAGAGTATTAAATCTATATGATTAAATTCGGTTATACCATTTTGTATGTAACGAACGTAGAAAAGTCTATTGCATTTTATGAAAAGTCTTTTGATTTCAAACGTAAATTTGTAACACCAGAGAATGACTACGGAGAATTAGAAACAGGGCAAACAACAATCGCATTTGCTTCCTTAGAGTTAGGAAATTCCAATTTAAAAAAGGGATTTCTGGCAAGCAAACAATCAGAAAAACCATTCGGAATGGAAATAGTTTTGGTAACTGACTTAGTACAAGCCGCAATAGATAAGGCAATTGCGAACGGAGGTATCTTAGTTGAAAATCCTGTTCAAAAACCCTGGGGACAAACAGTAGGTTACATTAGGGACTTAGATGGATTTCTTTTAGAAATTTGCACACCTGTTGGCAATTGAATTCTTGCGAAAAATCACTCGACTTTTCTAGAAAAGTATTCTAAATTGAAACTACTATGAGCAAACGGAAAAAACTGTCGACTCCCAATCCAGTCACAAAGTCGGAAATGCTGGCTGAAAGCAAGTCTCCATCTGAACGCATTACCAGTTTCTCAGAATTCTTTCCTTTCTATTTAAATGAGCATTCTCATCCGTTCAATCGAGCTTTGCACTTTATTGGAAGCTCGCTCGCTTTAGGATTTATTCTAGCTTTTGTTTCATCCAATAGTTGGATTTGTTTGGTGGGCGCATTGTTGTCAGGTTACTTCTTCGCATGGATTGGACATTTTCTCATTGAGAAAAACAAACCAGCAACTTTCAAATACCCATTTTACTCTTTTATTTCTGATTGGTTGATGTACGGAAAAATGTTGACTGGAAAAATTCCAAAGTCTTAAAACCTGTAATCGACACCTAGAAAAAAACCTTTTTGCACAGTATTTACTTTTTGCTGATAGATTAAATTATCACTAAATTGTTCTAAGAGACTGTACTGCAAAGTTGGTTCTGCGCTAAAATTCTGAAAGGTACCTCCACTAGCAATTCGAACAGGAGAAGAGTTCACATTTCCATGCGATGCCGTGACTCTCTCTTCTCGAAAGCCAAATCGCAGAGCCAAGGATTCCAAAATCGGTACAACTCCACCTAATGAACCACGCGCTAGATCTCTATCATAGCCAGAAGAAAGGTCCGATCTCTCCCAATAGGTTCGGCCCAAGTAGGATCCTAATCTCGTTGAATCACTTTTAAAGCCCCCTCGATTTGCATTGGATGAAAAATAAACTTCTGCAAATGGGTATAAGTATTTATTTAACTTCCATTCTACTTCCATGGCTGGGTATATTTGCGCATTCCAAGCAAGATTTGCATCCTGTGAGGTGGCAAGAATCGAATTTGCACCTAGGCTTAGCTCTGATCTGGAAAATTCTGAAAAATGGTTTCTCATACCAACACGTACAGTTAGAATCAGTTTGTTACTAAAAAATCCTTTCTTAATCCCAAAATCAGATTCCATATCGGAACTATAACCGGATTGGTATTTTGTATCAGTTACCACAAAGCGAGAATCCAAAGAAGTAACATTTTGATTTAGATTTCGATGCTGGTAATTCCATCGAAAGACCCAATCCCAATTTGCACTTGGAATCTGATACGTAAATCCCAATGGAAACACTTGGGTTTGGCTTTGCTCTTTCCAAAAAGAATATCTTTGGATCCCATCTGGAAAGCCATCATACAACTGATCGTTGGATTGCCTTTGTACAAAACTATCTGGTCCGCTCGTTTGCCAGGCTCCCAATCTCAAAGTGGTGTTTTGAGCATTTAGCGTAGTGACAGAAAAAGCTACATATGCAAAAAAGACTATGGATACGGTGAGTGTTTTCATTACGATATGATGGAAGAAAACGACCCAAAGCCCGTTTCAAAGTCCTCTCCACTAGTTAGCGTCATATTAAAAACATCTGTCGTATTTCCTCCCATAGCTGAGACCAAACTTTGAAATACGGCTCTAAAATTATTTCGAGATTGGATTCCTTCCCAGAATCTCTCGTACAAAGGAATCTCGCGTGAAGGGAAAAGCTCGCCATAAGTTCCACCATTGACTCTTCCACCAATGAACAACATGTAGTTGGCATCACCATGGTCTGTGCTGTTGTCGCCATTTGCCCTCAATTGCCTACCAAATTCGCCGTTGGCGACTATCACCGAAGAATTAAAGTCGTTCGTTCTGCTTAAAAACAATTGGTCTAATCCTTTTCCTGTTCCAAAGATGTCTTCCATTCTTTGTTCCAACTCGACTCGTTGTCTTCTGTGAGTATCAAAGCCACCAAAGTTCATCGATAGAATCCGAAGACCCAAAAGATCTCTGCAAAGAAAAGCATCGTGAGCGCTTCGGATTTGAGAAGCAAAGTCTCGATTGCTCAGAGCATTTGATCCTTGCAAAAGCCCGCTAATTCCAGCAGGCAAAGCAGAACTCGAAACTCTGGATCGCACAGAATCTGTTAAAGATCTTAATCGGTCATAATGATTCTTGAATGGTTCAAAGGTTGAACCTGACAAGGCACCCACGCGCTCATAATAACTTTTTTGAGCTCTATGCATAACAATTCGAGACGCAATCGAAGGAGAATTGTCCGAATTGGATAAACTATCAGGCGTAAAAAGACCAAACTGCCTAGAATTACGAAATGAAACTATGTTTGCCGGATTCCCATTGCAAAAAGGTCGAACTTGTCCCGTTAAAGAAAGTATTTTCTGATTTGAATTCAAAGCAAGGCCCGAGCCCCCAATCAGTCTTCCGCCCCAGCCGCTTCCACCTGAAGTAAAAGCCGCAGTCGAATAGTTTCCTTTTTGCAAGACCAGAAGTGCCCTTTGGTGGTCTCGAGATTCTGAGTGCTTTACGTTTGCTACGATTGCCACCTTTCCTGCGTTGTATTGTGTTGCAAGCCATCCGCACCTTCGATGGATTCCAAAACTAGGATTGCCATTCGTTCCTTGGACTCGCACAAAATCTTGAGTAAACTTGTTCTGCCATTCAGCCGCGCTGGTAGAACTGATCCCTTGGGAAATGGCTCGATTTTTCCAAAATGCTTTTCCATAGTCGGTGGAAGGTTCTGGAACAATCACATGACGAAAATCGGGACCACCTTCCATCAGTAAATGAACCAAGGCTAGATTGTTTAGATTAGGTGCCGTAGCCTCCCAGTTTTCAAAGGGAGTTTTGCCAACCATGGCAGTTAGTGCCGCTAATTTCAAAAAATGTTTTCGGCTGAAAGAACTCATCATTTTCCCTCCAGAGCAAACATATAGGGAGTTGAGACTATGAAATTGATTGCTAGCCCTACTCTTCGCCTAGCTTCATTTCCCCTATCCCCAAAATCATCCAAAGTCAAAGTGGCGACAGCGGCATCTGAAATTCTAGTTTGTAAATCTGTATTGAGAGCAATATCGTTTGTTCCTCCATCTCCCCAACCATAGGAAATGGTATTGATACTGGAATCTCGCTTATCACGAGCAAGAAAGTAGTTCAAATCCGTACCAGAACCTAGCAGAGCGTACAAATGAGCTCTTTCCAAATTTCCTAAATTCTTTAAGCCATCACCTATAAACCGATTCCACAACCACTCTGCGGTTTCCTTGACTCGCCATCGTCCATCAACTCCCTTTGGAATGATCAAATCATATCGCTTTCGATAGACAGTAGTTCCACGGTCATCCCGAAAGCCGATTCCCCATTGGTCAGGGGTTTCAGAACTAGTATTGAAAGCTTGTCGAAACACATCGGCTGTGTCCTTTGCTTCTACCCCGGTTTGACCACCAAATACATCATGAGCCGGTGAAAAGATTTGAACATCTTCTAGATTCAATAGGTTGCGAGTGCCATGTAGCCCAAAACTGAGTTCCGCATTTTCAAGCGTTACCAGATTGCTAATTGTAAACAGCCGATCTGCACTTGTTCTATACTTTATTCTAGAAGCATTGTGAAAGGCAGTCGATAGAGCATACCTTCGCAAAAAAACCAAAAGAATTTTAGGGTTTGTCCCTGCCCAAATTTCGCGGATTTGGGTCGCCTTGTTCTGAATACTGACATCAGGATTGTTACCCGAGATTCTATCTTCATCTAAATTATCATCTGCTAAAGCTCGAATCAGCCTCAACGGTAAATTGTTTAGACTTTCCGTCTGATTGATCGAAAGTTGAGCGGCATTTTGGATTTTTTCCCGAGCGGTGGAACCACCGACTGATTGACCATATAAGATGACTGGCCTATCCAAATGAAAATCGCGTCCATACGAAATAGAGTCAATATTAGTGTTTGCTGAATTGAATTCTCCAACCCGGAGATCGGTTAATGCCTTTGCCGTTTCCGGTACTGTTTGTCTTTCATGGGTTTGAAATGCGGCATTGGATTGAGTGATATCTCCGGCATTGCCCCCGGTTCCTAAAATTCCAAAAAAGAGTTGGTGGTATTCTCTAGCGAAGTCTTCATTTCCCAAAAATTGAGCATCGGTAAATCGGTTTCGTCGATGGTTATATTGTATGGCGATGGCTGGTGAAAGCGCCGAGTTTGCCAAAATGTTTTGGTAAGATTCTCCGCGTGCTATCGAATTCATTGTTTCATCAAAAAGGCGCAACTGGGGTCTTGGTCCAACTAATTCTGAATTGGTTGCCATATGGTAATTGGTTTCGATATAACCCAAATAGTTTCGAACAGGATTCAATCCTTTCATCTGAGCAATCAACGGAAAAGAAATGGCATTGGAGTCTGAAGAATCTATGCCTATCCCAGAAGTAGCTTGTCCTAGGAATGGAGTTGTTCCTGAAGAAAGCGAACGTGTTAAACAAAAAACGGATGCTTGTTGGCTACGGCTGATTGCACTACCGAGCACTGGTTGATTGAGGCGTGGGTTGATTGGATCAGCGCTTAAAATTTGGACAATGGCTTTGTCCGAACCTAGTTTTACCCATTCGGCAATCTGTGAATCGGAGGCGGGGCCACCCCAAGCGAAGGTATGCAAAATTCGTCGTATAGCTGTTTCATTCCATTCGGAGTCCGCAATTCGGTTTGAGAAGCTGGTATAAAGTGCTGGGTCGTCTTGCATTCCACCCAACCCAGATTCGGCTGGAAGATCACACGAAACCGAAGAAGAAAGCCCCAAAAGCCCTAGAGTCGGATTGATATCTGACTCACATTTCCCGTTTGGACAATCCAAATAGCGAGAAACAAGGCAATTTGTGGTAAACAGAAAGAGTAAACACAAAGTGAGGTTTTGTATCATTGGAAACTTCCGTTTCATAAAAACAAACTGATCTAAAGAGTATTTCAATTTCTAGATATTTTTCAGTTTTTTTTTGAAAATCAATCCAAACGCTTGGTTTAGTAATTTCAATTTTAGAATTTTTTATGTGAATGGACTTAAAACTCGTCCTGGGGGATTTCGTAGATGCAAAAATTTATTCTATTAGTAGCTCTCCTAAGTATTGTCACTTGCCAGAAAAATTCAATCCAAAAGGACCTGGCAGAAATTAGAAACAATGCGTCTCTTGGAAAAGAAGAGAAATATCACTCAATTTTAAAACTAATTCTCAAAGATGAACTTAAAGAAATTCAGTACAATGAAAAAACGGAAAAGGAACCAGAAACCTTGGAGGTTTTGTTTGGTGGAAATTCAGGTCTAACTTTTTTGGATTCTGCCTCTTACAAAAAAGCTACAATCCGTTACGTAGTTTTAAATGCTTTGCGAATTTTTGAGGGAATCCAACCGAATGAGAACTTTGTCTTGCGGTTGAGTTTTTCAAAACCCTTTTATGTAAAAGGCGAATTGAACGAGGACGCAGGCTTACAAGAATTTGAAATTTATAGAATTGGATGGTCTCTTCCTGACTACCAAACCTGGAAAAAGGAAAACCCAAAAGCCGATGTCTTTGCTGAAAAAGTGGAACTGCTGGGCACTGGTGACTTTATTGAAAGCTTTCAAAAGAAAGGTAAACCAGAATTAGACGAATTTCAAAGAATTACATTGGAATGACCCACTTTTCTTTAGAATCCAATGCTTTTTGCAGTCTCTGCAGATAGTCTGCTTTTCGAATTTCATAGGCGCCCAAAGACCAGGTAATTTGGTTTATTTGCTGCGTATCAAACAATTGAAATCCAGATTCTCTGAGCTTTTCAAAGAGATGAAAGAGAGCAACCTTTCCTGCATCTGAAGAAAAACCAAACATCGATTCTCCTGCAAAAAACTTTCCAATGGCAACCCCGTAGACTCCGCCCACCAATTCCAAATTCTCAGACCATGCTTCCACGCTATGTGCCCAACCCATTCGATGGAGTTCGCCAAATCCTTCAAAAAAACCCTTTGTAATCCAAGATTGATCCTTGTCTCGAACCGCACAGGACCGCATCACTTCTGGAAATGCCTCATTAAAGCTAATCCTATAGATTTGCTTTCGCACTTTTCTTAAAACGGTGCGCGAAAAATGAACCTGGTTTAAATTAAAAATTGCTCGAGGGTCAAGGCTATACCAACGAATCGGATTTTCCGACCAAGGAAAAATTCCATGGCAATAGGCATACAACAGTCTATCGAGTGAGAAATCCCCTCCTATCGCAACTAGATCGTTTTTCCAAGTAAGTGGGTCATGAAAAAACTGCGAAAAAGTAGGGTCTTTCTGAGTACTCACTCTTCCAGCACTGATTTGGGATAGTCGTACGTGATCTTGACTCGAAGGCTTTTACCGTTCTCGTCGTTTATGTTTGATAGTCCTTCAAACTGAAGGATTCGTCTGGTTTTGATGTCATAAACTAAAAAGAAAGGATTCACGACTCTTTTTAAAACAAAATTATCCACTTCTAACTTAAGATAAAGTGCATCTCGGTCTTTCCATTTGTCTTTTTTGATAAAGTCTACGGCAAATTTGTAATCATCTAACTGAACAGGGGCTAGAAATCGAAAACCCATTCTTTTTTCGACGTAAAGTTCATCCCAATTTTCTTTTACGAAATGATCGAAGCCCCCATCCATCACAGCTGGTAAGTTTGGTTCGATGGTTTTTTCTTCGATAGGGTCTTCTTTTTTTCTTTTGAAGTAAAGGCGAACAGATCTACCCTTTACAACAGCTCCTTCCGTATAACCGTCTCTAAAGTCTTCAGTTTCGAAGGTAGGAACTAGAGGATTGTTGTAAAACTCGATTCTTTTCTTTCCGAATACTTTACCTGTGTTATCTTTGTATTCGATATCTGAATAATCGTGTTTTCCATTTCGAAAGAATTCTTTATGATGGTCGGAGTAGACGAATTTACCAGTCTTAAGATCCGTTGCTTTGCCAAAGTAGACGTATTTTGGTTTTTCCCCAAAAAGAGGAGAAAGACTTGCTAAAACAGTAAATAGGAATAGTGTATTGCGGAGCATGCCTTTTAGACCATGAAAAAGTATAGATTGACCGACCAACGCACCCTTTTGGGGATTCTCGCAAAACTGGCAAATGCAAGCTTTACGGATCCAGTTTCCCAATCCAAATACAAAATAGTCAACCCATCCATTGTCACTGATATCAACAAATCGGTTCATGTGACGCTCGAGCCCCAATCGGGAACTATGGGCAAACCGGCGGTGGTTTTATCCATTTTAAAAGAAAACAAAATCGAGCTAAAAATCAAACAAGCAAATCCATACCAAGATGATTTGTTCATTTTAATTGAGGCTTCGATTGAGCCTTTAGAACGTTCTTCCAAACGAGCAAACATAGACAATATTTCGGCACTCAACTTAAAATCAGCGGCAATGGTAGACATTGGAACAATCCTTTCACTCCACGGAAAAACCTCACTCATCAACCAACTCCTCAAACATTGGCAAGTGAATCTCGAACAGGTTTTGTTAAACTATGGTTACTTTATCAGAAAGGCCTCCATCGGTTTTTTCTATGCGGTAGATAACCCTCTCATGGAAGAACTAAACCAATCCAAGCTCTCTTTCTTTTTACGCGACGCGACTAAAAGCAATTTTTTCTCAGAACATGGCTTCTTTAACCCAAAGAAAATGGGAGAACAGTATATCCGATCCATGCTCGATAATTATTTGGTAAACAATATCAAATCAATTTTGATTGTTCCTATTTTCTCTTACGGTGAAATCTTGCTAGGTTACTTTGAATTAACAAGCAATATGCCGGATTTGGGGAATGAGGGTCTACATTCTGATATTATGGGTCCAAGTGGAATTGCTCCTCTAAACTACTTTCTAGGTAACAAAGCCGAAGAGTTTGTTTTTCAAATGGAATTTTCTTACGCAAAGGATTGGAAAGAAATTGTTTCCCAAGCTCGAATAAGGGACATTAGCCAAGACGGGAGAGGGATAGGACTTTATATTTCCAACAAACTACCTGTTTCCGATTTGGTGCCAGGGATACCAATTTCATTTCAAATTTTGATCAACGAACAGCCCTACTCATTCTTTGGATCTCTACGAGGGATTAAGCCATCCACATCTGGGACAGATCATATCTTAGGAATTCGAGTTTATCATTGCGATAAACAAGAGGGTTTGGAATTATTGAGTCGATTTGCTAGCCAATTGATAGGATCAGACCTTGTGACATGAGCCCGGAAGAATCAGCAAAAATCATAGAGCTTTTGCAGGAAATTCAAGTTGCACTGCAAACCTCCCAAGATTCGAAAGACCGAATTTTTCTTTATCTAATCCCCAACATGGGGATCATTTTTGGAACCAGCCTCCTCTTTTTTCTCTTTCGCTGGTGGCACCAACAACGCATGGCTTTGATCCAAGCAGGGCTCTATAAGCCTTGGAGTTTCGATCTGAGAGCATATTCCTTTCTTTTGGGACTTTTGTTGACATTCATTGGAATCGTGATTACAATCGTATTTGTAGCTGTGCTAGGGATTACGTTGGCTCTGCTCGGAGGGTTGTTACCATTCGCTATTGGTCTCGGTCTTTTGACCTATTACAAACTGACAAAGCCATAGCCCCTCGGGTTTGCTCTGAGGACGACTGGCAAGCTGTGCAGGCTGTGCTTGCAGGCAATATCGAGGCTTTCGATAAACTAATGTCTCGATACGAAGGTATGATCGAAGCCCAATCCAGAAAGGCATTCCTAAACTCGGATGAGGCAGAAGACTTCCAGCAGGAAGTGTTTTTAAAAGCTTACGAATCATTGAGTTTGTTTCGAGGCGAAGCCCAATTTTCAACTTGGCTCTATCAGATTGCCCGATTTCAACTCATTCGACACTGGAAACGAAAAAAAGTAGACATGACAACTTGGGACAAAGAGCTGGAAGAGACTACGGCAGATTTGTCGGCAATTGAGATCTCAGTTTCTTTAGAAAAAGAAGAAGATCACAAATTATTAAAAAAATTGATCGCTAAACTTCCCTTAATGTATCGAAAACCTATACTATTGCATTACTTCGAAAACAAACCCTTAAAAGAAATCTCGAATAGCTTGAACATTAAACTAGGCACGATAAAGAGTAATATTTCCCGAGGCAAAGACCTAATACGAAAATGGTGGATTGATGAAACTAAGTAACATTTTCAATCCTTTCGTTGAAAGGCCAAACGTGTATCTCAAGAACCAACCAGCAGAAAAGAGTCAGCGTCAGGGCATCTTACTTCAAATCATTCCTGCGAACTGGGTTAAGTTCTCTTTGTTTCTTTTTTTGATTTTGCTCATTACCCCCATTTCAACTGCACTACTTTATGGGCGAAATCCTGAACGCGAAGAACTCTATTCTATTTTACTAGGGTCTTGTTTTTTCTTAAGTCTCTACACATCCTTGTTAGGTTTCTTTTACGTTACATTTAAGATCCCTTACCTGCAAGAAATCAAGAATCGATTGGGTTATAAAGAGGACTAGTGAAACCTCTCTTTTTCTTTTTTACCATTCTGCTTTTTTCAACATCCCTTTTGCCCGAACCCAAACAGGCACTTCAGGTAGAAGAGTTGTTTCTAGGAAACCAAGAAGCCGTGCTTTCCAAAATAGAAAAGTTGTCCAAGGAAGACTCGCAAGAACTGGTCACTAAGGTTAGAAAACAAGCACGAACAGACTACCCTCAGATCGATCGGTTTTATTTTCTAATCTCACATTTAGAAGAGATCAATGCGATCGAGAAAGAACAGGCAAGACTAAAGAGTGTGCTATGGGTCTTCGGACTGGGTTTTCTTCTTTTTTCAGGTTTCGTTGTTCTACTTATCTTGCGGATCAATCGACTTTCTCTCGAAGTAAAACAGCTCATTTCCGAAGATTGATTTTTTGTCAAAGTCGTCATTGGATTGTATTTCAATTGTAACCAAATTACGAGAAACTTGTCATTAAAATGAAAATCCTGGTAGTTGATGACGAAGAGGATATAGCCAGCCTGATTCAATTTCATTTGGAAGAAGAAGGCTTTCAAGTGGAAGTGTGTCATAACGGGATGGAAGTTCTACCTCGCCTGGAAAAAAACCTCCCGCAAGGAATCATACTAGATCTGATGCTCCCTGGAATTGGAGGAATGGATCTCTGCAAAAAAATCAAAGAGAAATACCCCCAGGTTCCCATTTTGATGGTAACTGCAAAAACAGGAGAAACCGATGTGGTTTTAGGCTTAGAACTAGGTGCTGATGACTACATTCGAAAACCTTTCAACGTACGTGAATTAGTGGCACGTGTACGAACTGTCACTCGCCGCTTCCAAGAACCTACTTCCGATGAAAACCTTGGAAACATAACCTCTGGAAAAATTCAGATCAACCAAACAGCACACAAAGTATATGTAAATGACAAAGAAATTGAACTTACTTTGATTGAATTCAAGCTTCTACAGATTTTTGTTTCAAACACAGGCGTGGCTTTTTCGAGGGACAAACTTTTAGATCGAATTTGGGGCAAAGATGTTTTTGTAACTGATCGAACAGTGGACGTAAACATCAAAAGACTGAGAGATAAATTAGAAACTGAAAAAGAAAGACTGGAAACGATAAGAGGTGTTGGCTATCGTTTTCGGGATGCGTAGTTTTTTTTCTACTCTTCTCCTTTTAAACTGGGGGCTTCTCCTTTTTCTTTTGCTCTTAGCTGTCGGAATCGCCTTCCTTCTCGAATTCATAAACCCAGTTTTCCACTATATCATCCAATTTGCCTTTGTTTTAATCGCTATCTACGGTACTTTTGAGGTATCAACACATATTGCCCGCAAGGTGATTGATCCTCTTTCTCTTTTAGAAAAAAAATCAAAGGAAATCAATGCAGGTGATTTTGGTTCAGAACTCTCTTATCCTGACATCCAAGAATTGGCAAACCTAACTATCTCAATTAACGAAATGGCATCTCGCCTTAAAAATCAATTCTTGGATTTGACCGTTGAAAAAGAAAAATTCGATTCTTTGCTTCAGAATTTAAAAGAAGGGGTTTTCGCCATTGACCAATCCAGAAAATTCCTTTTCTTAAATCGTAACATTCCCTTCACATTGATTCGAAAGGACAGTCAGTTTAGAAATTTCTATGAATCTGTTACGAACACAAAACTCAGAGATTTTTTAAAAGAAAAACTTGATTCAAATTCCGAAGGCAAAATTGAATTTGAAGAAGGGGTGCATTTCTATTCGGTTCGATTTTACCCAGTTAAGACAAACGAGATTGTTTATTTATTCGTAGGTGTTATCTCGGAAGTCACTGAAGACCGACAATATCAGCTAATCCGAGAACAATTCTTCCAAAACGCCTCTCATGAATTAAAAACTCCCATCACTTCCATCAAAGGTTATACGGAAACATTAGACTATAAGCTCAGGGTTTCTTCTAATTCCCCAGAGAGAAAATTCCTAGATGCAATCCTTAGAAATACGGATCGAATGATTAGAATTGTGGATGATATGCTCACAGTCACCAAATTAGAACATCATGAGACCATTATCCAAAAAGAATTTTTTAGAATTCGCGAATTGGTCAAAAGTATTGCTGAATCAGTCGATGTTCTCTTGTCACAAAAGAATCAAAGTCTATTTATCGACATTCCAGAAACTCTTGAGATGGAAGCCGATATGGTTCTTATGGAACATGTCCTTGTGAATCTGATTTCAAACGCCAGTGCCTATTCTCCCGAAAAATCACAAATCACTGTTAGAAGTCCAGAACTATCCAACTTAAACCGTATTCAGGTTCTTGACCAAGGGGTCGGAGTTTCACCCGAAGACCAGGAACGAATCTTTGAGCGTTTCTTTCGAGTGGACTCGGACCGATCTCGTAAAGTCGGGGGAACTGGGCTGGGTCTTTCGATTGTAAAGCATATTGCACTCTTACACAAAGGCGAAGTGAATGTTCGACCCAACCCAGGAGGAGGTTCAATTTTTACATTTGAGTTTCCCAAAAATCTGTCTTAGCCAAGACTAGGGCAAAGGTATGATTTTTCCAAAAGGCATATTCTCATTCGGCAGAAACATAGGCATCAAAGACAATACTCTGGATTTTGCTGTGATTTACTGCGATTCTCCTTTTCGGGCGGCGGCAGTTTTTACACTGAACAACTTCCCCGGTGCACCTATCGTTGTTGGTCGCGACCATGTTCAATCGGGCGAACTGCAAGCAATTGTTATCAATTCAAAAAACTCCAATGTAGCCACTGGCAATCCAGGAATCGAGGACGCAAAAACTATGTGTCGATCGGTGGCTAAGTCTTTAGGAATTTCCGAAAGACTGGTCTTGCCTTCTTCTACCGGAGTTATTGGTGTCCCTCTACCCATGGACAAAATCATTCCTGCTTGCTTATCAGCAAAAGAACATCTGCTACCTGGCAATTTAGATCAGGTTGCCGATGCCATAATGACGACGGACAAACGTCGAAAAATTTCAGTCCAAGAAATTTCCACCGAATCAGACAAAGGTGTTATATTTGGAATTGCCAAAGGTGCAGGAATGATTGAGCCAAATATGGCAACTATGTTATCATATATTATCTCAGATTTTCTACCGGAAACAGGAGATTTAAAAACCATTTTAAAGGAAATTGTAGATTTGACTTATAATTGTTTAACGATTGATTCTGACACATCAACGAGCGATACGGTTGTCTTGCTTTGTTCTGGCAAAAGCGGTACAATTCCTGAAACTCTATTTAGAGAAAAACTTTTTGAAGTAGCCAAAGACTTAACAAAACAAATCGCCCGTGACGGTGAAGGTGCAACAAAACTAATTGAATTAAATATAACAGGCGCTAAATCAGATAACCAGGCAAGAAAAATTGGAAAATCAGTTTTAAATTCTCCTCTTGTCAAAACTGCAATTTACGGTGCCGATCCCAATTGGGGGCGATTTGTGATGGCTATCGGAAAGGTTTTCGACGAACCGATTCCCTTTGATGCTCTGGAGATCTTTGTAGGAGATATTTCTGTCAAAGGAGCAGACAGCCAAAAGAAGGCTCTTATGTCTGAATACCTAAAACAAAATTCAGAAGTTCATCTACGAATTGAACTCGGGGTAGGCAAAATGAATAAAACCCTTTGGTCATGTGATTTTACTGAAGGCTATATCCAAGAGAATGCTTATTACACTACATGAATTTAAGTTCTTTCTTACCTTCTGGCTATCAATTAAAAATAACTTTTGCTACGCTTGCGATTCGTTCTGGATTAGTCTTTTTGATTTTCTTTAGCTACTATGTCTTGCTCAATGCCATCCCTTCCAATCTTGCCTTCCACTATCAGCTTGTAACGGTACTGGTTGGTACAATGGCGATTTTAATCTTTCTTCCTTTAACGGAGAAATATGGAAGAAGACTTAAAAACCGGTTTTTATCGGAGTATTTGACTGAAGATGAAGAATCACTCAGACAGGCAATTAAGCAATTCAACTACGATACCCTGATCAGAAACGTTTTTCCAGATATGGTAAAAATCACGGCAAGCCATTCTGGAACTTTGGCAGTACTCAATCCCTCGGGAAGTTTTGAATTCTTTACATACTTTCGAGGACGACAAAAAAAGATAGCACCAAACCGACAAATTACGGTCAAAATTAAATTTCAAGAGTTTTTGAAATCTAAAAAAAATGGTGTAAGTTTATCCGAAATAGGTTCTAACACAGAAATAAATGAAGATTTCATTGAGCTTCATGCTAACTTTATTTATCCTTTGCTTTTTCGAGAAAAACTGTTTGGATTCTTAGCCGTTTCTAACATACCAAATTCCGAAGCTTTGCAATCTATAGCGCTGTTGGCTGGACAAGCCGCTTTGACCATTCACAATGCTTTGCTTTCTACTCATATTGCAGACAATAAAAAGTATAAAAAAGAAGCTGAATACGCAGATCGAATCCAATTCTTACTTGAAACGGGAAACATCCCTGCCATTCCAAATTGGGAACTCCAAGTTCTGCCTAGAAATCACGGAAACTTAGTCGAGTTCTTTCAATCGGGGGATGATAGATGGTTTTTTTTGGTGTTAAACGCTGGAAAGAAAACACAGCATGTGGGCATAGTTTTATCATACCTAATTGGAATTATCTTTAGCCAAAAAAGATTAAAACTAATTAAGTCTTTTCCGGAAATTAGGCAAATGATCCAACAAACCTTTCTAAAATTGGAATGGAAAGAACGATATGAGTATTTGATTGGAAAACTAGACAATGCAGAACTACAACTCCTTCAGGAAGGTGTGCAATTTCAAGTTAACAGAGAAACAGATCCTAAAGAAGTTGTGGTCAGCGTAGGCTGGAAGAACAAAGTTTCCTTCACCAAGGGTGCTATCATTATCAAGTACGGTGGTCAATCCATACTTCGAATCAATTACACAGCCAAAGAGAATAAACCTTGAGAGAAGTTTTCGTTACAATTTTCTCTTCCATCCTGTTCTTTATACTTTTTTCATTTGCTTTCTTTATGGTAGATGCAAATCGATTAAGGCTACCTTTTTTCTATTATCCTTCAGGCCTTATCACTAACATTGGAATCCAAAGTCAAGACGTTTGGGGTGAAAAAGCAAATCCAACGGATCTTTCTAACTTTGAAAAATTAGATAGAATCGAGGCCACTGAAAAATACTCAATTCGCATTTTAGATAAGTTCGGAAATTACAAAGAGCGGCTTTTCACTCCTATTCAATATAAAAAGTGGGAAACGCTTTATTATTTTTCGTACGATTTGTTTCTTTCTTTCTTATACTTAATAACAGCGGTTTACTTATTTTTTGCGACTAGAGATACCTTAATTCTATTCTTTTTTCTCAATTTGAGTCTTCTGGTTTTTGCCAATACATTTCTTTTGGCTTTCAATTCCATGATTTCCCTTTATTATTTCTCCATTTATGCCGCCGCTTTTCAATTCTATCACTTAATCTATAGATTGCGAGGAAATGAGATTCAGTCAAAGTGGCTTCTTCCGCAATTCTTAATTGCCGTTGTTGTTGGGATCGTCGCGAACCAAAAAGGTCAGGATTTGTATTTGCTTGAAAGACTAGCCGCTTTTGGTTATGTTCTAACTATCCTGTTTGGGATGATCAGCGTCTTTTTAAATCTTTGGGACGTTATTTCGAGCAAGACAACAGGAGAAGCTCTACTTAAGAAAAGTAGCTTGATTCTATCAATTATAATTTACTTATCTCTTCCCATTTGCATTGTATTGTTCAATGGAAATCCAATTTTTGGAATGCCTCGGTACGTTTTCTTCTATGTAAACATAGCATTTCTTTTTTGTTTTTTTTATGGAACTTACAGATATTCGCTGGCAACTTCTTTTATAATTTTTACCCCCACTTTAGTAAACTTTTTCTTAGTATCTTTTTGGTCGCTTTTTTACGTTGCGTTGAACATTCTTTCGGATTTTCTCCTACCTGAAAGCTATATAAGTGAAGCATGGTTTTCAAACATCTTATTTCTTTTCCTTTTTGCCATTTACTTAATCCCATCAAAATTGCAAATTAAACAGTGGATAGACTATTGGTTTTTTGAAAAAAATGTGCATTTGCGAGATGCCATAGAATCAATCACTGCTTTGCTTTCAGCTCCAATATCAATGCGAAAAACCATTTTAGCCATGAATCGCATCATCTCTCAAACTTTGAATATAGAGAATGTTACTTTTCTGATACCAGGCGAACAGTTTCCTACCAGTGACCTAAGGAATATTAATTTCATTAGAATTGATGCCAATTCTGAGATCTGGGGTTATTTTAAAAATCAATTGAGAGTAACAGTTTCCTCTCATTTAGAGTATGGACTGGGCTTACGAGAGAGTCTTTACAAATTTCTAACAGATTTAGGTGTTCAACTGGCATTTCCATTAAAGAATTTCAACACCGATAAACCGGAAGTGAGAGCAATGATTCTTTTTGGAGAAAAGCGAAACAAAAGGTATTTTACAATTGGTGAATTAAAGTTTATCAATGAAACGACTAGAATCTGTTCAATGGTTCTTGAAAACTATATCTTATTAGAAGATGAGATCCAAAAAAGAAAAATCCTTCGAGATATCCAAACAGCATCCATAGTAGACAACACATTGCGGATTATTCCACCAAGCGAGATCAAAGGAATCGAATATTCCTACATCGTGCGTCCTGCGGTTGGAATTTCTGGCGATTATTTAGACATCATACCTCAATCCTCAGATTCCGTTGTAATCATTTTAGGTGATGTAGCCGGGCACGGTTTGGGTACGGGCTTTCTCGTAAGTGCCATCAAGGGATTGGTAAGAGAGAACTTAAAAGCGGGCTCAGGCTTAGAACAGATATTCAAAGAGATCAATGCCTTCTTCCAAGCTCGGTACAAAGGAAATGAGTTTATGACTTTACTAGGTGGGAATCTAGACGCCAAAGCAAAGACATTCAATTATGTAAATGCAGGTCATTTGTCACTTTTGGAATTAAAGCCTAGCGGTGAATTGGTTTCCCATTCAAAGACTCAACGGGTTCTTGGAATTTTAGATACCAATTACCAAATCCAAGAACTAGAACTTTCTTTCGGGACTCGGTTGTTCCTTTATTCAGATGGAATCACTGAAACTTTTGGAGTAAATGGGGAAGCTTTCGGGGAAGAAAGCTTGAATGACTTTATTTTAGAAACAAAAGACAAGCACTTGAAAGACATCCCTCTCATGCTCGAAGAAAGGTTAAACATCTTCCGAGGTTCCAATGAGCCGACCGATGACATTACTTTTATCGCTCTCTCTTTTGCCATGGAGTAGCCGATACTTTAAACGGCATGTCCCTTCGAGCTTTAAATTTTGTTTTTTTCTTCTCTTTTTTGCTCAGTCTCATCGCCTTTTGGGATCACCAAATTACAAACTATCTCAAAGAGTTTGTGGTGTTGATTCACGAAATCTGCCATGCGACAGCCGCTCTGTTCACAGGGGGGGTCGTCAAAGGCATTTCTCTCCACGGCAACGAAGGAGGAGAAACAATAGCAACACCTTCTTCCTTTCGGGGCTCTTTCATTTTAGTCGTTTCGGCGGGTTATATAGGTTCCTCTTTGGTTGGAGGACTTCTTCTCCGTTTCGGATTTCAGAGACGACATACTAAGCAAACCATGATCCTCTTTGGTCTATTATTGATTTCTATAAGCGTTCTGTATTCACAGCTAGGTGATTTGGCATACTTCACTGGAATTTTATGGGGTGTGGGCATTTTACTCTTAGGAATGATAGGCGAACGAATATCAACGATTAGCTTAGTATTCCTTGGAACTAGTATTTCCCTATATTCTCTCTATGATCTTTCTGATTTTGCAGAACGAATTACAGAAACAGACGCAGGCATTTTGGCATTCTGGATGGCTGGGCTGACACCAGAAGACTTAGAAAGCTCCAATCCTCCTTTTTATGTCATTTTTCTTGGCTATCTGATCGCGAGTCTCTGGTCCATTCTAAGCATCTCCATCATTCTATTCTTTCTCAAAGCTTCTCTGTTCCATCCTGAGGAATTGGATTTGCCTCTTGAAGAGGACTTGGACATAAGAGAAGAGGAATTCCCATTTGATCCGGAACTGGATGAGCCCTTGCCTCCCACTTCCCTGCCATCCCGAGAAAGAACTTTCTATTGATCTAAAATTCATTTGCACTATTTCCTAAAGCGAAGAAATTCGAAAGGAAATGGCTAAACGAATTCTTATTACTGGCGGAGCTGGTTTCATTGGCTCCCATTTGTGTGACTCTTTACTTAAAACCGGAAACTCTGTTATTTGTTTGGATAACTTCCACACTGGTCGAAAGGAGAATCTGTTACCTTTTCTTTCTCATCCAAAATTTGAACTTATCCGCCATGACATCACTGACCCAATCAAGCTAGAAGTAGACCAGATTTACAATATGGCCTGTCCAGCAAGCCCGGTTCACTACCAAGAAAATCCTATCAAAACTATCAAAACAAATGTTTTAGGTATGATGAATATGTTAGGTCTAGCCAAACGTGTTGGTGCTCGAATTTTGCAGGCTTCTACTTCAGAAGTTTATGGCAATCCACTGGAACATCCCCAAACAGAATCATACTGGGGAAATGTAAACACCATTGGAATCCGAAGCTGTTATGATGAAGGTAAGCGCGTTGCCGAAACGCTCTGCTTTGATTACCATCGTGAACATAAAGTGGACATTCGAGTCATTCGAATCTTTAACACATATGGTCCACGCATGATTCCAGACGATGGCAGAGTGGTGAGTAACTTTATTGTCCAAGCAATCAAAGGAGAAGATATCACGATCTATGGGGATGGAAGTCAGACACGTTCCTTTTGTTATGTTGACGATTTAGTAAACGGTATCATCAAAATGATGGAAACTGAAAATTTCATTGGACCTGTAAACCTGGGAAACGAAGGCGAATTTACGGTTAAAGAGCTAGCTGAACTGGTTGTCAAAGAAGTCGGTTCCAAATCAAAGATTGTCTATAAGCCTTTACCACAAGATGATCCAACTCGAAGAAAACCAAATCTTGCTTTGGCAAAGGAAAAACTTGGCTATTCAACTACAGTTCCTTTGATTGATGGCGTTCGCCGAACAATTGACTACTTTAAAAAGAGTTTAGCTCAATGAAATTAGGTGTCATAGCTGAACCAGAATTTGAAAACCGAATCAGCATCACTCCTGATGTCATAGATGCATTGATAAAACTCGGTTTCGAAGTCTCCATGGAGCGTGGTGCGGGAACTAGAGCTTCGTTCTCGGACAAGGATTTTGAACAAGTTGGGGCTAAAGTCAACGGTAGAGATCAGATTTTTCAAGAATCACAAGTCCTCGTTTCCATCCATGCCCCAGACACAACAAGCTTCTCCAAAATCAATGCCAAGCACATATTAGTTGGAACTTTTCAGCCTCTGAATCGGCCAAAAGAAACTTTGGCTCTAGCTGAAACAAAAGCAAAACTCTTCTCCATGGATACCATTCCGCGTATCACACGAGCTCAATCTATGGATGTTCTGAGCTCTCAAGCCACTGTCTCCGGCTACAAAGCTGTGTTACTTGCCGCTAGCCATTACGGAAGATTTTTTCCCATGCTAACAACTGCGGCTGGAACGATCACTCCTGCTAGAGTTTTGATATTAGGTGCCGGGGTTGCGGGACTCCAAGCCATTGCAACTGCTAGAAGATTGGGGGCTGTTGTGGATGTTTTTGATACAAGGCCCGAAGTCAAAGAACAATGCATGTCCTTAGGGGCAAAGTTTGTTGAGGTGGAGGGTGCCGTAGCGGCTACCAAAACGGGAGGCTATGCGGTTGACCAGTCGGAAGACTATAAAACCCGCCAAAAAGAGGCAATCGCTAAGTTTGTCGAAAAGGCAGACATTGTGATCTCGACGGCTTTGATTCCTGGGAAAAAAGCACCTGTCCTTATTACAAAAGATATGGTTGATTCTATGCGATTAGGATCAGTGATTGTTGATCTTGCTTCCGCTTCGGGCGGAAACTGCGAAGTTTCCAAAAACAACGAAACAATTCTTTACAATGGTATAACCATTATAGGAAATTCAAATCTCCCCAGCACTCAACCTATCGATGCAAGTCGAATGTACGCCAAAAATGTTTTCAATTTTTTTTTTTTTTTTTTTAACAAAGAAAAACAATTTGTTATCAATCGCGAAGACGAAATTATTGAAAACTGTTTGATTGCTGAAGACGGAAGCATTCGTCACAAGGCGACTCTTGCTCTTTTGAGCTAAGGGCTGTTTTGTTCTTTAGTTGGCTGAGTTCTCCATCTTCGATGCACCCAAAAGTACTGCTCAGGAAAAAGTTTAATCTCTTCTTGTAAAGTCTGGGTCCAATGCTTGGTATAGTGCAGTAGTATTTCGTCTCGATTGGAAAACTTCTTCTTATCTACAAAGCCTAGATCTTTTACTCGAACAATTATCTTTCCATCCTTGCCAGCTAAGACTGAATAATACAGCATTTTTGATCCTGTCATCATCGCCATAAGCACAGGCCCGGTGAACGTTGAGGCTGGACGATTCAAAAAAGGCACAAAGATCCCAGCTTTTCCTGCGTTTTGATCTGAGCCAAATCCAATCCAGTATCCTTGTTTTAAAAGTCGAATTGCTTTTGCTGAGTCTTCTACTGCAACTAACACAATTCCATTCTTTGTTCGCATGTTGTAAAGTAATCGATCGACAAAAGGATTTCTTACCTTTTTATACAAACCTGCCCCTTTCATGCGAATACCCAGGAATTGAACTAGAATTTCCCATGTCCCCAAATGACCTGAAATCAAAACTACACCTACCTTTTCTTGTTTAGTGTTGTTCTCGATCAAAAGACTTTCAGAGTCATAATCCAAATATTTATCAAGCCATTCCTGAGTCATTCTGGGAGCCCAAAGTGTATGAGCGAGCAAGACACCTAAATGATCAAAATGCTTTTTAACTAAGTCCTGCAGTTCAGCTTCGCTTTTTTCAGGAAAGGCAAACCGCATATTATCAGCGGCAATTTTTCTGTGCTTTTTAGCAATTGGAAATAAAAAACGAGTGATCCAAACTCCGTACGACAAACAAGAAAGATATGGTAAAAACTTAAAAGGTAAGTAAAAAAGATAAACAAAAATAAAAACGATAAAGAATTGAATCATTCGAATTAATTTCATCATTTAACTCCTTTAGTAAAATCCCTTTAAAGCGGAATAAGACCAAAAACCTATTCCTCCCCATAGAATTCCGACTATCCACCCTCCTAAAACATCACTTACAAAATGGTGTAATGTAAGAAGTCTTCCAATACCCGCAAGCAAAGATAAAACAAAAATCCAAGGAGAACACTTGAAAATAAAAACGAGTAAAAATAAGACTACCATAGAGTTAGCGCTATGCGCTGAAGGGAAACTATGTTTCATATCAGGATTTGCGTCTTGTTTCCCCATAACCTGAACAAGTGGTCTTTTGCGAGAAAAGAATTTCTTTAAGGCCAAGACTGATCGATCTGTAGAGTAAGCAAATACCATTAGAAAGATAATTATAAAATAGGGAGATTCTAAGCCCTCTCTATTCCAAAAAATAATGATTATAGATGGAATTAAAATTGCACCTAAAATCTCCCCACGATTTATCTTGGATAATACTCGGCTGAGATTCTGACTGTGAAGATTGTTTCTTATCCAGTTTGAGATTGCTAAATCCCAGTTTTTCCAAGACTTCACAGCTTCTTTGCTTTTTCCAATAATTGATTTCTCCAAATGGATAGCTGATTTTGCAATTCTGACTCCTCAAGTTCAATTTGTTCTCGAGTTTCCATATTTTTTAGAATTAGTTTTCCTTTTTCTAATTCCTCTTGCCCAAGTAAAATTACAAATGGATAGCCTTTCTTTTCCGCGTATGATAATTGTTTATTCATTTTTTGGGAAGAAAGACCTTGGTCTACATTCCAACCATTGCTTCTTAAAGTCTTTGATATCTTATTCATCAAGGAATAGGATTTTTCTTCTAAGAATGGAATGAAAACGACTATATCCTGGTTACCGAGATTTAATAGTCCATGCGTTTCTAAAAAATCTTTAAGGGTTACATCACCCAGACCAAAACCAGTCCCTGTTAATTCCTCTTTGGAAAACAGTCCGATTAAATTGTCGTATCTTCCGCCACCATAGAGAGATCTTTTGTTTTTAGGATTGGTATCAAAGATTTCGAAAATGAACCCCGTATAGTAGTCAAAGCCTCGCACTATTGACGGATCAAAAATGATCATATCAGCCAATCCTAGGATTTGCAATTCATCAAACAGAGATTTTATTTCTATTTTAATTTCTTCGGATAAGCAAGTTGTACTATCAATAGACAAAAGATTTAGTTGGAGAAACTGATCTATCTTGGTTTTAGCATCTTGAACTGATGGTATGGTCTTTTCGACTAGACTATTGTATTCATCTACAGTAATTTTGTTTCTTTTGTCTAGGATTTTCGAAACTTCTTGTGATTGCTTAGCATCTAATCCCAGTTCCTTTTGAAAAAAAGAATCCAATAGCTTTCTGTGAGAGATTTTTACTTGAAATGAATTTCGAGGAGCTCCAAAGGCAAATAAGATATCACAACATATTTGTAATATTTCTAATTCTGCACGAAATGAGTTGATTCCAAAGAGATCGACGTTCAATTGCCAATGTTCCCGCAATCGACCATGCCCTGGTTGTTCATATCTCCACAAATTAGGAATCGAAAACCATCGAATTGGTCTGGGCAATTCTCTTAATCTTCCCGCCACCATTCGTGCCACGGTTGGTGTCATTTCTGGGCGAATGGCAACTTCTCGATTTCCTTTATCTACAAAATTATATATCTGTTTGCCTACAATTTCCTCGCCCGTCTTTGCCTTATACAAATCAAGAGATTCGATCATGGGTCCATCGTATTCTTCGTATCCATAGGAAGAGACTACCCTCTTCATGGTTGAAAAAAGATAGTTGCGAATGCGCATATCTTCAGGATAAAAGTCTCGAGTACCTTTATAATTCTCAGTTGTTAGCTTTTGATCTTTCAAGAAAAATCCTAGTTATTTTATAAACTTCAAAAGACTGTCGTACACTTCTTTTCCTCGACTGTCGCCACTGATTCCAACAATTTCTAAACCAGCTATATGGAAATCATTAATTCTTTGCAAATACCTGAGCTCCAGAGCCATTCGAATAGGTGCTTGCATTTTGAAATTAACATCTATAGTCATGGATGGCTTGATTTGGAGTGCCTTTGCGATTTCAGCATTCTTGATTTCAAGGGCCATTCCGTTTCGAGACAAATTGATCACATTCTGTTTAATATCGATAGTATGAGTGTTGGAGTCCAAAATTCTTCGCTGAAACTCTTTTTCCACCTTAGAATAAAGATCATATACTTCATCTGTAATGGGTGTTCTATCAGAGGTGATCATTAAAAGAGCAAAGAATAGAGGCTCTTTCAATTTAATGTAAATCGGAAAATAAAGATACGAGCCTATTTTTTTGATTTTGTACTCAGCCATCTTGTCTTCCAAAAGGAAATCTTCCTCAAAGGAAGTTTTTGGATTAAAGACATCAAAGCCTTTAGCAGAATCCATGGTTTGAGTATTTTTTATAAAGATAGGTTTTTTCATTTGTTTAATGAGGTCTATCTCTTCGCCAACTGGCATATTTGAAGTAAAGAAAATCTTTGAATGAGAATGCTCTTTCAGTAACGTTTTATGAATATCAGACAGAATTACTTGTGAGCTAACGCCACTCAGCTTAGCAAAATCTATATCTGTTTTTGCAATTAAAAAATTGGAACTTTGAACGCTTCCATAGACTCTCGTGTTTCGTTCTTCTTTTCGTATAGCTGTTGATTTGTGTGCTCCAACTAACTTACCAAGAATCATATTGTCTTTTTGATTTACTAAATCATAAGTAGCTTCTACATAATTCTCCCCAACCGAATAGACTTGAAACTTTGGAGTTGGAAATTCAGGAACAGTGTCCATTTCGAAAATATGAGTTCCATCTGCCCTTGGCCCTTTGAATCGCAGTTTGATTGGCATATCGTAACCTTTTAAGTAGACACCCACAGTTGGGCTCATCTCCCGAAGTATGTCCGAAACAATGTCGCGAGATTCTATTTTCTCAAAGGGACGATCAGTTTGATAAATTTGAATTAAGTAGTGTGCCATTTTTAGTCCAATCTTTTGAAATTCACTCTTCTATTCTTAGCCCTGCCTGTTTCCGTTTCATTCTCTTCAATTGGTTGGGAGTAGTAGTAGGCTTGTATTTTCATTTGCTTAGTTGGAACCTTTTTTGAAAGAAGATATTCAAAGACTGCTTTAGCTCTGTCTTCGCTCAATTTAATATTATACTCTTTGCTACCTACGTTGTCTGTGTGTCCGCCAATCTCTAAACTCTCTTCTTTAGTCGCAATCAAATGCAAAGCTAGTTGATCCAGGACCATTTTGTCTTCATCGCTAATAACTTTTTGGTTAAACGGAAAGTAGATCACAGCATTATACAATGGATTGAAATCTTTCAGATTTCTCAAGAAAAGAACAGTTTCTTTACCTTTCATTCCTTCAATTTTATCTTTCGAAAAAATGAAAGTCTCTGTTTTGTAGTCCTTTGCTTTGGTCAGTAATTCAAAATCTACTATTTCTTGTTTTTCGATATAATGAACAGATTCGAATTTTTTAAGTTTTGACCCTCTTCTATTTTTATCATCGAAGTATGTAATCTCGGATTCAGATATAACCTCAAGCGTAAGCCTATCTTTTACTATAAATCTATATGCATTTTCAGGAATTTCAAACCTTTTAGGCTTTTCAGGTTTAATCGCTTGTAAAATGATTTTGCTATACTGCTCTTTATTTCTACCAATGTTTCCCCTCAAATCCAGACTGATTTCATTCGGTTGAAATCCAGGTGAAGAAACCTCAACCCGATAGATTTTTCCGGTTTTCAATGTAGTTGAGAAATTTTCTAAATCAGAACCAGAAAGGTCTCCACCAATTCGCTTGGATGTGATGACTTGGATGGGAATTGTTCCATCAAAGATTTTTATAGTGGAATCAAGACCTATCATATGATTTTCAGATCCATCTAAAACCAAACCACGAAATACGAAATCGTAAGTCCTTCTCAAATCCTCTGGAACTTGGGTTCTATAAATGTCAAATTGCCCTTTGCCGCCTGGACGGTTTGAAGCATAATAAAACCAAAGGTCATCAAAAGTGACACTGAGTCCTTCATTATCACTTTCCTCCCAAAGACTGTAAGTCGAATAGTCGTTCGGTGTATCAAAAGGATAGCCAGTCGAGTTTGGACTCATCTTTCGACTCGTATTGAAAGGCATCCCCAAAAGTCTAATCTCAGAAAATTCTCCTAAGATCATATCAAACTCAGAATAAAAATAAGAAAACTTTTTATTTTGGTCTTCTTTATCAGAACTAAAATAGATTCGATTTCCATCCCAGTGAAAACTAGGCATAATCTCATTTGCGGCAGAGTTTAACTGCTTACCTAAGTTAATTGGTTTTTGCCAGATTCCTTCTTTACACTTCAAGAAGGGCTTATCCGGTTTTGGTTGTAATTTTTTGTCTTCGCTTGTTGGGGCTCTTTTGGACATCCAAAGATCAAAACCACCCCACCCTCCAGGTCTGTTCGAAGAAAAAATCATGGAACAACCATCTGGTGAAATAGCTGGCATCTTATCTTCAAAGTGTGAATTGATTTCATTCAAATGAATGGGGACAGACCAATTCCCCGTTCTTGCATTGATTTTGGTAAAATAGATATTGAGTTCATCAAACCCTTCCCGATTTTTTTTGGGGTCAGAGTCTTGGTTTCTCACGGAAGTAAAATACAATTCGTACGGCTTTTCATTCTCATCGAAGAGAATAGAAAACATTCCTTCAAAGTTTGGTGAATTCAATTCTCGGAAATTTTTGGGTTCTGACCAAACAGGAGTTTTCATTCTATCTGGAAAGCTCTTGTTTTCAGAAACCCAAATATCCATTCCACCTTCCCCACCTGGGCGGTTGCTCTGAAAAACTAAGTATCGTCCATCGGGAGAAATAATTGGGTTGTATTCCACATTTTGGGTATTGAGAGGCTCCACAAAAGGCAAATCCCGATATTTGGGAAGAGGCTGAGAGGCCAAAGCTAAGGTGCAGAAATAGACAATTGCAATTTTAAGTCTCATTTTGGCTTCCTTAGAATCTATCGGTTTATCTGAATTTTCTGCCAAGGGAAAAAAGAATCGGGATTTTAATCGTGGGGCTATCTCTAGGCTAAAGAATGACTTCCCTTTTTGGAATTTTAAACCTCAGCACTGATTCGTTTTCCGACGGCGGAGAATTCTCTGAATTCGCCAAAGCCGTTGACCAAGGAAACTTACTTTTACAACAAGGGGCAAGTGTTTTGGACTTGGGAGCCCAGTCTTCCAATCCAGAAGCCAAGCTCAAAACCCCAGAAGAAGAATTGGCTCTGCTCGATCCGATCTTACATCACTTTGTTCAAAAAGGGGTCTCTATCAGTGTAGATTCTTTTCAACCAAAAGTGCAAGGACTTGCCGCAAAGGCAGGGGCGAGCTTTCTAAATGATATTTCTGGATTTACTCACCCTGATTCCAAGTCCATGTTAGCGGAATTAGATTCTTCAAAATTTCCGAGTTTAGTTGTTATGCATTCTCATACGGGTGGAATCGCAAATTTATCGGAAGGTTCGTTGAACATAGGCAATGTTGTCTCCAAAATCCTAGGTTTTTTTAGAGATCGAAAGAAACAGTTGAATGAATGGAACATCCCAGATTCTAAGTTGATTTTTGATCCAGGAATGGGCTTTTTTCTAGGTAAAGACCCAGAGCTTTCTTACGAAGTTTTGCGACAAATCGATGTGTTTTTAAAAGAATTTCCTAATTTACTAATCTCTGTTTCTCGAAAATCTTTTTTAACATCGATAGCTGGAAATGTGCCCCCAAAAGAAAGGGAGAATGCTACTTTATTAGTTGAGTCCTATCTCATCCAAAAGAAAGTCCCTTGGATTCGGACTCACAATCCAGCAAAAGTTATCCAAAGCAAAAACTGGTTTCGTCTACTCTCTTCCTGATCTGATTCTTTTTCTTATTCCATCCTTTTCCAAAGTGGGGAAGAAAACAGTTTCAGGAACAAGATAACCGGACTTTTCTGCGGCTTTTAAATGAGGAATTAAAGGTTTCCAATCTGGATTTTCTTCAACCACAAGCAAAGTATCTCTCCATAATTCCAAAAAGCTTACTTTACTCTTTTCGCTATCCGGTGCATCTTTGGCCCATTTTAAGGCTTCCGTATAGAAACCTAACTGAAAGTTGGCCTTAAGTCCATAAAAATGATAGTCCTTTCTTTTTTTTGCAACTTTCGTGAGTGATTTCAAGATATCCAAAACACCATACCACTTTCCATTTTCAGTCAAAACCTCTGCCATTCCAAACAGAGCTTCTTCATGAAAAGGATTCACTTCTAAAATCTGGTTAAAATAGCTTTCAGCAAAACCAAAGTTACCTAAGACTAAATAGTATTTTCCAAGTTCTTCCCATGAGAAAATCTCCCAATCGGGAACTTTTGAAAGTGCATCTAAAGTAATAACTCGCTCGTCCCATCGATTCGACTCGTACAATGTCTCTAGGAGGTTTAAGTAAAAGGTTTTTTGATTTGGAGTATAGGATTTCCTGATCTTTACTTTGATTTCTTCATATTCATCAAGTAAGTAGTAAAACCTCAATTGATTCAGTCGAATCGTAGAACTCAGAGGAAACTCTTTTGTGCAAATCTCCCATTGTTGAATTGCCTCTTTCAAACGAGAATTTCTAGAGTATAACACACCCAACCGATTGCATTCTTTAGCTGACTCTTCAATGCCTTGGATTGTTAGATAAGGATCTTCTTCCAAAATCTCCGGATTTCGAATTGTTTGCTGACAAGAAATTCCCAAAAGCAACAAAATACCGAAAAGCTGGTTGATTAAGACTCTCATCCTCAAAAATTGAAACAACCTAACTATTTTCAGAATCTTTTAGTTTTTGCGCATAGACCAAATACTGAACTGCTTTTTCCGGATCGCCGTTAAACAAATAAAGCAAACTTAAATCCAAAGCCTCTTGGGGATCGGGTGGAGAAAAATTTTCTGGATTTTCCTCGGCAAGATTCAGCTTTGCTTTAAACTCTTTCAGCTTTTTCTTCGCTTTAACTTGAATTTGCTGAAATGACTTTCTTGCAACTGCATCTTCTTCTTGCCATGCTTTTTCGATAGTTTGATTGAAGCTGATAAAACCTTGGTCTTTCGTAACCATTTCTTTTAGAAGAGTAGCGCTCTGTTTAAAATTTCCTTGCTTCGCCAATACCTCTGTTTTGAGAATTTTGAGCTGCGGGTTGTTTGGATACAGGGTCAGGTATCTTTCTAACATTTGTAAACTTTCAGGGAAGCGATTCTTTTCGTAATAGAACATTGCGAGTCCTCCTAGAGCTGATTTCTGTGTTTCGTCGATTTTTAATACATTTTGTAGATAGATTTCTGTTTTTTCATCATTTCCATCCCATTGATAGATTTGGGCTACAAGGAGATGCGCCGGTATAAATCTTCGTTCCGCGTGAAGGCAAGCTTTCAAATTTTGAAGAGCCCTCACCATTTCTCCTAATTTATAAAAGGAAATGCCTGCATTGTAAAAAGCTTTGTAACTCTTTGTCTTTTCTGCTTGGCTTTGGAATAAATCCCCTGACTGGCGATACAGATCTGCGGCTTCTTCGCTTTTCCCCTCTTTATCAAGAGCTACGGCTTGAGAGTACAGTCTTTCTGCGAGATTCTGTTCCATTCCCTAACTACTATCGTAAACTATTTTAAATTTAGCCCAAAGAAAACAACGGGGCAAATCTGTTTTTCTTCCGATCTTTTGTTTAGAATTGAGGTAGGAGAACTAGATGAATAAATACATTCTTATTCTTTTTTTATTGGGAACAGTTTCTTGCACAACTACAGAAGCTACGCGCAGAAATTACAGCGCTTCTGGGGATCCAGAGGATATCTTTTTTGAAAGATCACAGAAAAGCCGACCAACTCAGTCGACCGATGACTCTGTAGCAAAATCTGTATTAGATGACATGAATACAACGAGTAAAGGAACATCGGAACCGAAAGCTTTACCCACAAAACAAGCAAATATGTCCAGTTTTGATGAAGTCGGACTTTCTTCCTGGTATGGACAAAAGTTCCAGGGAAGACCAACGGCAAGCGGGGAACCCTTTGATAGGCTAAAATTGACAGGTGCCCATCGAACTTTGCCCATCGGTTCGGTCGTAAAAATCCAAAACCTCGAGAATCAGAAAGAGGCGGTAGTTAGAATCAATGACCGTGGACCTTTTGTGGATGACCGTATAGTCGATGTTTCCGAAAAAACAGCAGAACTTCTCGAATTTAAAGAGAAAGGCGTAACCAAAGTTGGGATCAAAGTCTTGAAAAAAGGCGAATCGGATGACTTAGACAACGACGATTCTGATCTTTTGGACGATGCCCCCGCAAAACCTGAAAAACTCCAGGGCCAAAAACCAGCGAACCAGAAACTCCCTGTTTCAGCCGCGACAGCAACTACTGCTGCGGTTGCATCGGCGCATAGTTCTACCCCCAAGGGATTCACTGTCCAGGTTGGGGTTTTTAAAGAGCAAGAAAGAGCGCAAAAGTTTAAAGAATCAATGAAATCGGGATACAACGAACCAGTTTATGTCTACCCGCGCGATAACTCGTTCGTTGTTCAGGTTGGAGATTTTGCGGATCGCACAAAAGCCGAAGCCTTGAAAGGTAAACTCAAGACTGACGGGATTGACTGTTTTATCCCTCCACGTTAACAAACCACTATTTTCTACTCTGGGTGTTTAGAAAGACACAGAACACCCAGACTTTCTGGAAAATGTATTGCATTTTCCTAAAAAATTCCATACTCTTTCCAATTACCAATCCCCAAAGAAGCAAGAAAACATGAGTGAATCGATTTTTTCATTAGATCATATTTTAGTAAACTATTACACCTTTGGTAGCTTACTTGTCACAGTAATCATTGGCATCTTAGCCATATTCTTCCTTTCCTTACATGACAAAACCAAGTCCACTTATCACTTGGGTTTGGCTTGTACTTACCTTGCCTTATTTCAGTTTGGCTACTTTTTAGCGGCTTTCTACTATCACCCGATAGCCGCGTTCCACCGATGGTTTACAGTTGGTTTCATTCTTTTTGGAATTCTGCACTTTGGACAGTTTTTCTATCGATTCCCTGGCAATGAAAACGGTAAAGTTGCAGGTTTCATTGCCAGAATCATGTATCCTGTTGCAGTAATAGCCGTTATCTGGTTTTTTGCTCAAACTTACAATAGCCCAAAGAAATATCACTTTACAGCGCACCATTGGGACTTTAACGCAGAAGGTCCAAGTAAGGTTCTTGGAATCCTAATTGTTGTTTACTCTTTGATTTCTTTCATACTATTACCAGCTATAAAAATCATCCGTATGGCAAAAGGCAAACGAAGAGCGATCTCCGGAATGGCCTTTGCAGGGTTGATTGCCGCCGTCGTTCCAAACGTAACGAACGTTATGAGTCGAGACGGGGCAATGGAACGATCTACATTCTTAACTTCATTGGTTCTACTTTTCACTTTGTCTTTCTTTATGATCACAATCATTTTTATCAATACCAGTTCCGAAAGAACAACATTTATGGTAAAGATCGTTGGTATATCGGCTGTTACGATGTTAATCATCATGCAGGCCTTTTCCTATATGGTGGATCAGGAAAAAGAGACTGCGTTTGACAATTTTTCGATCCAGATGGGCTCTAGAGCCTTGGAAGGCGGGGAGATATCTAAATCCATTGTTTACATTGTGGATTATGATCCCAAAAGCAAAGAGTTTGTAACAGAAAGAATGCCCGAAGCAGTTCAATTGGATTTTCCTCTTGTTCAAGCAGATATGTACAATACGTACATGCATGAACAGCTGGACCATTTGTCTGCAGCGGATTTCAAAAATCAACTCAAGGCATCACTTGAAGAGACTCCGTCTTTCTTTCAGGGATACAAAGATTCTATCCTAAACTTTTTAGAAAATTCAAGCGCCAGAACAGATGAAGAACTTCGAGAAGATACTTTTAAATACTTTGAAAAAATCAACAAGCTAACTTTCGTAAACCTAAACAAATTATCAGATATTCCTGCAAATAAGTTTTGTGTCGAAGGAAAAGACTATATCAAAAAAACAAAAAATGTAGAATTTTTCAAACAAGCGATTTTGAGCAAAGTGAAAGATGGAGATTGCACTTGGGATGGAAAAACTGTTTCGGAAGAAGACTATAGAATCGAATACCTCAAATACTTCCGAAACTTCAAAGCAGAGCTTACCAGACACTACAGAAAAGACTTAAACAATCTAACTCACTATGTAGTTTACATGAAGTATGATCCAAATAGAAAGATCATGCAAGAAGTTGGCTACTATTACAAAGACTACCGAGCTTATATGCACAAGTCGGCAAAACTTGAGATCTTCATTTTGGGAATTGTGCTTTTAGTTCTATTGATCGTTTTTCCTCTGTTCTTCAAAGCAACTCTGGTTGATCCACTTTATAGCTTACTTTCCGGTGTTGAAAAAGTAAATGCAGGGAACTTAGACATTGAAGTGCCAATTGAGGTTAATGATGAGATCGGTTATCTTTCCGAATCTTTCAATGGTATGGTTGCTTCCATCAAGGATGCCCGGAGAGAACTCCAAGATTATGCAGAAAACTTAGAAGAAAAGGTAAAAGACAGAACCAAAGCTCTCCAAGAGAAAATGGATGAGGTAAATCGTCTTAAAGTTCAGCAGGACGGTGACTATTTCTTAACTTCCCTACTTGCAAAACCACTCTTCTTCAATGCAAACAAATCTAAAACGGTATCTACTGACTTCTTTGTTCACCAAAAAAAGAAATTCGAATTTAGAAACAAAGTCGGAGACTTGGGTGGAGATATTTGCGTTACAGGAAACCTAAAACTAGGAAAACCTGACAACTTCAAACGATATACAATGGTTATGAACGGCGATGCCATGGGAAAATCCATGCAAGGTGCTGGAGGTTCATTGGTAATGGGGGTCGCTATCAATGCCATTATGGCAAGATCAGCAAGTAACAAGCGGATCTTAAACCGAACCCCTGACGAGTGGCTCACAGACGTTTACGAAGAGATCAACTCCGTATTCAAATCTTTTAACGGAACAATGGTAATTTCAGCCACCATTATGTTGATCGATGATGAAACTGGTGAAGTTTTCTTCTTCAACGCAGAACACCCATTTACAATTCTTTATCGAGATGGTAAAGCGAGCTTTATTGAAGAAGAGTTGAAGCTAAGAAAACTTGGTCTCGATTCTGAGTATCCTTTCGAAGTTCAAAAATTCCAACTCTTACCTGGTGACCAAATCATTCTGGCCTCCGATGGAAGAGACGATATCGACCTTACTCCTGACGAAGACGTAAGAACGATAAACGAAGACGAAACTCTAGTTCTCAAATATGTTGAACAAGCAGAGGGCGATATTTACAAGACTGAAAAGTATCTGAAAGAGCTTGGTGAGCTAACGGACGATATGTCGATGATGAGTATCTTTTATAGAAAGCATGGCGTTGAAATCGTTGAAGATGCACCAAAACCTATCGAGAAACCGATTGAAGCACCACAATCCGTGGCAGTTGCAGAACCAGTTGTTGAGCCAGAACCAACTGAGGAAATCTTTGAACCCAAGACAGACGATTGGGACAAGGTATTAACCGCAGACGGAGCTTTTGAAGAAGGAAAGGAGCTTTATCAAAGTGGCGAACTAGAGCGAGCAGTTGGTGTACTTTCCAAAGCATTCAAGGCAGACAGTTCAAACCACAAACTAAATAAATTCTTGGGATTGATTAGTTACAAAGCAAAAGAATACCAAATTGCTTCTGAAGTTCTCACTGCGTTTTTAAAAGACAACGAAGGAACTTCAGAGTATTGGTACTACCTATCTATGTCAGAGAAGAAAATTGGAAACTACGAACCAGCGCTAAAAGCGGCACAAGAAGCTCTTAAGTTGGATCCAAACAATTTTCAAAATCTAATCAATTTGGCAGACGTTAGCAGACTACTTGGAAACACAGACAGGGCATATACCTATGTTACCAGAGCTCAAGGAATCGATCCTGAAAACAAGAATGTCAAGAAGCTGACTCGTTTGCTAGAAAAAGCCACAAGTTTAAATTAAAAACCAGAAGGAAGAAAATGAAGAAAATACAAAAACTAATTCTCGTTTGCTTAGTTTCCATAGGAAGCTTTGCACTACAAGCTCAAGAAGCCGATTCGATCGTAGGGAAGTATCTTCCTCCAGAAAAGGATTCGGTCATTGAAGTCTACAAATGTGGCGCCAAATACTGCGGCAAAACTTTCTGCATCAAAGACAATGCTTATACGGAAAAAGAGAAAGAGAATGGAACCGTTGGAACTCCTTATTTGGACCACAACAACGAAGACCCAAAACTTCGCAAAAGACCAAACCTTGGAATGGAGTTCTTAACGGGCTTTGACTACGAGGGAGAAGGTCTTTATAAAAATGGAAAAGTATACAACCCTAGAGACGGTAAAACATACTGCGCTAAGATGACACTGTCTGATCCTAACAAGTTGGCTCTCAAAGGTCACATTTGCGGAATTTCATTCTTAGGAAAAACCAATGAATGGGTTAGATTAACAGGGATCAACCTGGACGATCCTCGTTGGGATTGCGTAGGAAAAACAAAGAAGTAATCTAAATCACTTCTTAAAACATCTAAAGCTCTTGGCTGAAAAGTCCAAGAGCTAACATCATTCAAAACTGAATTTTTTTCAATGCGATAAGAAAAGAAGATATTTGACATATAAAAGCATATAAATTAGACTCTTTTGTATGCGCACCACCATTGATATTCCTGAAGATCTCTTAATTGAAGCTCAAGACTATTTGGGATATAAATCCAAAACAGACACGATTATTTTCTCACTAAGGGAGCTTATTCGGAAAAAGAATATAGAGCACCTGAAAAGTTTAGCAGGTAACTTAGAACTAAAAATTGATATAAGTAAGTCTAGAAGGCGTTCAGAGAACAAATAGAATTTACAACAAATGATCTTTATTGACAGTTCTGTATGGATCGAATATTTCAAGGGAAATAAAAAAGATATCAAATCGGAAATTTACAACTTATTGGATTCAAATCAAGTCGCCTTAGCTGCACCTGTTAGAATCGAAGTTCTTTCAGGCACTTCGAAAAAAGATTTTCAGACACTTAACCTTATTTTTTCAGCCCTTCCTATTTTTTACCCATCGAGACAATCTTGGCAACGAATTGACCATTGCTTAGAAATCGCCAAACACAATGGACTAACATTTGGTTTTGCAGATTTGCTAATTGCCGTCATCGTAAATGAAAATAAGGGAAAACTGTGGTCCTTTGACAAAGACTTCAAACCAATGGCAAAACTTAATTTTTTAGAATTATATAATTAATTTTTCCTCAAATCTTTTCAAAATCTTTGTAAAGCATACTTGGTTGAATGCCTTGGTTTGCTTGGTATTTTCCAGATTTGTATTCCAGAATGTCGCCTTCGACTGTGTGATAGAAAATTTGGCAAATCTGTACTCCAGCGTAAATGCGAAGCGGATGAATCACTTGGATCTCTAGGGTCCAAAAACCTTTAAAACCCACATCTCCAAATCCAGCTGTTATATGAACAAACATACCAAGTCTACCGATCGAAGATCTTCCTTCTAACATTGGCACTAAGTTATGTGTCTCAGTAAATTCCAAAGTTCTACCCAAATAGAGTCTTCCAGGTTCCAATACAATTCCATCTTTTGGTATGGTGATTTTCTCTGTCGGATTTGGTTTTTTCATGTCTAAAGGCATTTGAGTATAGACTAACAAATCTTCATGTAGACATAAATTGTATGAATTTGGATTCAAAAGAGATTCTGAATAAGGTTCGATCTTTATGTCTGTTCCAAGTCGTTTTTTAATTTCTGGTCCGGTTAAAATCATAATTGTTTTCCAAAGTTTTTAAATTTCATAAATCATTTTCCAGAAAAGCGAGGACTTCTCTTTTCTTTAAAAGCAAGGAGTGCTTCTTTGCGGTCTTCAGTTTTAATAGTTTTTTCATAACAGAATCTTTCCCAATCCAATGAGTTGGAATCTATTGATTTTCCAAAACCATTGACTGACTGTTTTGCGGCTCTTACCGCCATTGGAGCAGAAGTCGAAATCTCTTTCGCTATTTCTAAGCAATTCGCTTCAAACTCTGATTTTGGAAAAAGAGCGTTTACAATTCCCATTTTCATTGCCGTTTCAGCTGAAATTCGGTTTGCCCGAAAGATAAGCTCTTTTGCTTTACTACTACCCACTATTTCAGTCAATCGCTGAGTTCCACCGGCACCAGGAATGATTCCTAACTTTGTTTCTGTTAACCCAACCACAGATTCTAAAGAGGCATAACGCAAATCACAAGCAAGTGCCAGTTCCAATCCACCTCCAAACGCATATCCGTCTATACAGGCAAGGGTTGGCATGGGAAGGTTCTGAATCTGTAAAAAAACTCGGTTGATCGTATTTAAAAAAGAGACCACTTCCGATTCATCCATGGATTCTCGCTCTTTGAGGTCGGCACCTGCCGAAAATGAGCCTCCAGAACCGAGGAACAAAACCACTAAAGGCATTTCTTTGTAAGCAACTTTTACAGCTTCATCCAATTCGAAAAGAAGGGCCTTTGAAATCGCGTTCTTGGCATCGGGTCGGTTCAAACGGATGCAAAAGATCCCTAGCTCAGTTGTAGTTGTTTCTAAGAGAGACATAGAAAGGTGATTCCATGGAAAAATTAAGAATGAAATCTAGCAATCGATTCCGATACTTTACGTAAATGCTTGCGTCTTTTTCAAAAAAAATACTCGGGCTGGTGCTCTTCTTTTTCTCTATCTCATGTACTCCGAGTGGAGGTGGGAATGACGCGCTGAGTGGCCTAATTCTGTCCCCTCCGTCCATCACCAGTGTAGTTCCAGAAATCGGATCTCCGGCTCAGAACAACCTAAACGGCGCTTTTCCAGCTACCCAAGTAGTGATTTCTGGAGCAAACTTTGGCACTGACACAGTTGTCCGATTCAATTCTATCCAAGCCACCATCATCTCTAACTTAGGAACCGAAATTAGAACCTCCGTCCCAGATGGGGCAACACCCGGAGTTATGACAGTTTCCAAATTGGGCGGAAGTTGCCCCGCAGGTCTCAAAACAGGGACGAACTGCACTGGAACTAATTTTTTTATCGATTGTTATGCAGTTACCAACAAACAGTACGGCGATGAAATTGAGATAGTAGAAGGCAAAGCGCGAAGCGTGAAGTTTGATGGTGTGGTAACGAAAGCCTTTCGATCTTCGGTGTTGACAGTTGCAGGAAACATAACCATTGGTTGCGACAGCGTAGTGACACTTCGAGTGTTTAGTCCAAGCTGTGTGGCGCGAGACTTAGTTTTACAAAAAGATCCAGTCGTAGCCATTCCAGCTGGCGTATCTACTCAATTCTATGTTACAGCAGGAAGTTCAACCTGTTCCATCGGAATCTAAAAAGATTCTAAAGAATTTTAAACTTCGATTGGGTTTTTAACAAAACGCTTGTAAACGATAATGTTTGCGGCGCCCATCCACTCACTCATATGCTCTCTAAAAACAAGATCTATTGATTTGTTTTCTTTCTTTTCTGGAGGCAGTGCATGGTAGTAAACCATAGCATTATCAGAGGCTTCCTTGTATTTAGCTTCAACAATTTCAATTAGTTTTCGTAAAAGAGCCAGGTTGTTCTTTTCTTCACCAACATTGGGCAATAGAGATTTGTTCCAATAATCAATAACATGTTTCTTAACAACTTCGATCGGAATAAGCCGCACAACTCTCTTTCCATCCGGGGCACGAATGTGAAGAAACCCAGTATTTGCTTCAGTTAAAAACTTCTTAGCGATCATGTAGAAATGGGAAGGTCCAATATGAAAAAAGAAAACCCATTTTAAATTTGCAGGGATCCCAATATGGAGCATCACGATGTTTTGGCAAAACTCAAAGAAAAGGGTTAAAAAATCCAAATAGGCTTTTTCAGTTTCAGCGGGATCCTTTAATTTCTTATCTAAAGATGACATGGATCGAATGAACTCAGACCTTAATAGCTGTTCATCGGCACCCATATGCAAGTCCATATTGATTGTTGATTTAAAGTAATCCCTTTCTTGGTTATATTTTGCCAAATCATATTGAAACAAATAATGATGGTTGGAATTCCATGTAAACTTGCCTGATGCATCAATTTGATTGGAATTGAGTTTTTGAGTGGGAGGGGTTTTTAAGGTACCCTTGACTTCGGGAGCCACCTTTCCTTCGTCTTTTGGCAAATTTGATGTGTATTTTGCGGTATCGATTTGAACGATAGGTTTTGCATCTGAATTGTTGTCAGTTGAAGAAAACGGTTGTGTTGGAACGAAATTAAAGTTTGTAACTTCATAGTAACCAGCATAGAAGTCTTCTGCAAAAACACTAGACAGTCGATAGTCTACTTCTTCTCGAAACTTTGGTTTTACTGGTTTTTCATCGAAGAGATCTTGAAACTTTTCTACTCTCAAGATAAAGCCCATGCGCTTTAGCAATGCTTCTAGCATGTTCAATCTTTCAAATGCAGGATTGATTCTAAAACCAAACAACTGATTCATTTTGAAATCCATTTCATTGAACTCAGCAGTTTCCACCGTTCTCTTAATCAAAGACCAACCGTTAAACGATTCGACGTAGTACTGTTTTAGGATTTCATAAATGAGCTGAAATTGCAGAAAATCTAAACGAGACGAATCTAAAGCGATCCCATGAAAGAAACGACTAAACTCTTTTCTTGCCAAAGGGACGAGATTTTTCTCATCTAAATTGATGATTATGTCTTTGCTTCTCTTTTGAAGCTTGTTCAGTTCCTGGTCTAAACTTTTTCTGATTACGATTAGGTCGCGCTTGTTTGCCTCAGAAATGTTTCCTGATGTTACATAGTTTTGAAAGCTAGAGACTAGGTTTAGAAAACCCGAAAAAAAGTAAACATACCCTTTTTTAAAGTCTTCAATGAGAATTAGTTCTTTTTCTTCTTCCTGGCGGGTTAAGCCCATAGGAAGAGAGTTCTAATTCTCGTAGTAAATCTCTAGCAAATTTTGATTTGGATCGGAGAAAGTGAGACTCTCGCCGTTTTCGTAGCTCTCTGGACCTCGAACGATTTTCACGTTTTTCTCTTCTAGTTCAGAGATTGCTTCGGTGAAATCATCCACATCCATAATAAAACTGAGAACCGGGTATCCTGTCTCTACGCCAGCTTGAGGGGATTGAACCAACCTAATTTTAAAGCTATCTAAAGTCAGTAGAGCCTCTGTTGCCTTTTTGGATTCCAACTCAAAATCGAACACATCCTGATAAAATTCAATGGAAGCGTCTAATTGCGAGACTGGAATGTTTACATGGCCTATGCCTTCTACGATGATCATATGATTTCTTCTCTTTTGGTTCTCTTTCTGTCCACTCTACCCTAAAAAGGATGGATGTCGAGAAAAATCCGATCAGTTTTCACTTCCAATGGAAAGGTTTTTTTTTTAGTTTGGGTAGTATGAAGAGTATTTTTAGATTCCTCACACCCCTAATCCTTCTCTTGGCGCTTTCCTGTCAAAAAGAAGATCCTCCTTTTACTGCCTCAGAGGAAACTCTGGTTCTTTCCGTTCTTGCCGCCAATGAAGAGATACATTCTCAATTGATGAAAGAGGAAAAAATCCCAGACCTGACGTCTATCAAAAGAGCTCTGCAAGGTTTATCGAACCAAACTCACCCTAGTTTATTGGCTCTTTCTGAGGCGAAAGATAATGAATTTAAGGATGGTCAAAAAGATTTAGAAGCATTCTACACTGCATTGTCTACTTTTTCCACCAAACTTGAGCCTATCCTCAAAAAATCTGCGGCATTTTCGGAGTATTCAGCGTTCTACTGCCCTATGGTCGAAAAAACTTGGATTGCAAAAGGTTTGCCGGTCCGCAATCCTTTCGCTCCTGATATGCGGGATTGTGGAGATCGACTTCCTTAGATCGATTCTAAGCAACCTGCAACGAAGATGGATGAAACCAAACCGAAATGCATATTGGATTTAACCTTAAAACAGGCATGTCCTAACCATTGCAAATCTATGCTTCATTCTTCTAGTCTTTCCAATCAACTTCTTAAGAAGTGTTTTGCAAAAGACAAATTGAGATTGTTTTTAGAAGGAAATTCAACTTTTAGCATAGGGCATAGTGCGTTTTCACAATGCAATTCAAAACTATTAGCAGAATTTTTGAATGAAAATAAAGAGAATTACGAATTGGTCGCTTACTTTTTATATATCAGTGAACCATTAGATGCTAAAAATATCATAGAATCCTTCCCTACTTTTGTTTTAGCAGAAATGTTTCGAAATGATTTCAAACAGTACGAAGATGTTAAACGAAGTATTCCTCGAGAAAAAAGAGAAAAAAATTTTTTCAAAGTAAAGAGCTATCGCTATTGGCAATACTTACACTACCAGACTATTTGCGATATCATCGTCTTTTTAGTTAGAACTAAAGGAGACGCAGAGCTGGCTAGCCAGTTTCTAATGATTCTCCCTTCCCAGATTATTTCAACAATCCGGGATTTTACAGGATTTTTACCCGAAGAAGAAAAGAGTCTTTATAAAGCGCTAGGTGATGCGATTTATGAGCTTCCTATTCAATCCCCAAAGATTTATAAGCATATAGTCTCTCTTTTTGAGGATGATATGGAGATTTTTATCGTTTTATCAACGATGGAAGAATTGGTAAAGAGACAGGAGCAGATTTTAGATTTAACAGAAAGTTTGTTGAATTATACAGAAAAACGCACAATTGATCTAGATATTCAATACATCTTTTCCGAATTGAATGGATATGATCTTTTAATCGCATTAGAAGTTTTAGGTCAATTGCAAGAAAGACAAAAAATCACTGGTTCCCAGAAGGACACTTTGATTCAACTTCTTGAGACTGGAAGTCTTGATGTCTTAAAAAATATGAAACGAAACTTTAAGCTATAGGCTTTATTTACTTCCTTCTGGCTGATCTATCTTTGAACAAAGGTAAATGCTAATCAATAATGCTGTAATTGATACCAAACCCACATAAGGGAAATTAACCACCTTTCCATCCGCGTTTTCCATGAGAATAAACCCTGAAATGAGAGAAGCGGCTCCGGAAGCAATCTGTTGGACAGAAACGTTAATAGACATAAAACTACCTCTTATCTTGGGTTCTACGGCGGAGGTAATCAATGCAAAAGCGGGTACCATTCGCCCAGAAACAACGATCATAAACAAAGTTGTCAAAGCTACGACAACGACAGTGGGTGTAATTCCGAGATTTGTGATCAAGGTAACTGGGATGATTGAAAACAATGCAAAGATTTTATATATTTTCTTTTTTCCAAAGTGATCGGACAACCTACCAATTGCTCTACTTGTAAAGAACGTAAACAGACCACCCACAAAGTAAATGTACCAAAGCTCATCTACTCTCATGCCAGCATTTGAAACTAGAAAAGTGCTTAGAAAAGGAATCACTGTAAATCCACCAAACATCAATGATACCATATAAGCAAAGGCGTAGTAGTGGCTCTTTCGAGAAAATACCTGACGAATAGCATCCCACTTACCATCAGTCGAATCTTTCTCATCCAAATGAATGCGAATATTGGGCAAAACCTTGTAAGCGAATGGGATAAAAGCAAAACAGAAAAAAGAAATCCCAAAAAAAGGAGATTGCCATCCGTATTTGCTAGCAACTGCTAACCCAATTGGAATACCTACTACCGAAGCAACCGAAAAAGCGGACATGATCATTCCCGTTGCGGCACCTCTTCTAAAAACTGGGATGATGTCTCCAATGATAGAAAGCACAATAGCACCTATAATGCCTCCAAAACCTCCAGCTACCGATCTAGCTATCAACAAAAAAAAGTAATTAGGTGAAATAGCGCAGAGGAGAGTGCCTAAGGCAAAACCCGTCGTTATAAAAAGTAAAACTGATTTTCTATCAAAACGATCTAGATAAAAGGCTCCAATAAATCCAAAAACCCCCGCACTAACCGTATAAGCTGAAACTAAAAGTCCAAACTGAGTAGAGGTAATCTTGAAATCACTCATAAACAGAGGACCGAGCGGCATCATTATAACAAAGTCAAGAATGTGCAAAAACTGTAGGAGCGCCAAAATAAAGATAATCAGTCGCTCGTTTTGAATCGTATGTAAGGGATGCGCGTCTGTCATGGTTGTCTTTTGACTTTATCTCTTTTGCAAGGGAATGGGATATAAAAAATGCTTTTGACTCCCAGAATAAATGCCCTGATTTGGAAGGTAGTACTTTTGCCGATGGAACCAAAAAGAACTCATTTTTCAAAACGAATGGAAGAAATTGGGAATGATGTTCCGGACAATGATCTAACAATTTTAAAAACGGAGCGCTTAGAAAAAGGACTTTCTGTACTGGATTTAACCAACTCAAATCCGACTCAACTGGAGCTTGATTTTCCTTGGAGTTCCATTTTAGAAGAACTCGACTTTCATGCTTTTTCGGACTACAGCCCCGATCCAAAAGGACTTACAACTGCGAGAAAGGCAATCTCCGAAACCATTTATAGTAGCGATCTATCAGAAAACTTAATTCTCACTTCAGGTTCATCAGAAAGTCTTTCTTATCTTTTGAAGCTTCTTACAAATCCAGGAGATTCCATTCTTTTACCTACCCCTGGTTATCCTTTGTTTCCATTTATCGCAAACTTAGAGTCCGTCGAATTTGTTGAATACCCTCTATTTTTCGAGGAAAAATCAAATCAATGGGAATACTCTATTGAATCTATGCAAAAAATGATTCGAAAAAACACAAAGGCAGTTCTAATCGTCACTCCTAACAATCCAACAGGCTCTATTTTATCCAAACAGGAATGGGAAAAATGGGAAGCATGGTCCATCGAAACTCAAATTCCTTTGATTTTTGACACTGTTTTTTCCGATTTCATCTTAAACAAAGAAAAGGAATTAGATACATCATTTGTTCCAACAAAATCAAAAGCTCCAGTTTTTGTTTTAAACGGCATTTCAAAAATGTTGTTTCTTCCTCAGTGGAAACTGGCATGGATTCTAGTTTTAGGAGAAAAAGAGTTTCAGCAAACTGCCATCAGATCTTTAGAATTCATATCTGATACCTATCTTAGTGTTAACTCCTTCATTCAAAAAAAAATTCCCGAGCTTTTGGTCTGGAAAAGCATGATTCAAAATCAATGGAAACGACGGATTTCCAGAAATCTATATCTTTGCAAAAGTTTTGATTGGAAAAGTATCCAACTTTCCTTTCAATTTGGCAATGCTGGCTATTATGGTTATTTTGAGATTGGAGATCGAGATTCAGAAAAATTTTGTGAAATCCTTTTGAAAGAAACTGGTATTTTGCTTCATCCAGGTTCCCTATTCAACTTTCCAGATGAAAAAGAAAGAGTGATTTTTTCTTTAGTTGTCGATGAGATTTTGTTAGAAGATGGATTGCAAAAATTGTTTAAATTTTGCCTAGAAGGAAAGGAGGTTCTGGCCAAATTTGGTGCTTCCCTCTAATATAATTCAAAATTTCTTCCTTTCTTGCTTCCGTATCCGCTTTACCGAGTTCGTAACATTTCCTAATTCCTTCCGGATTGGTATAGTCGAACGAAGTTATCGGTAGTTTAGTGGAAGGTTTTAATAATAGGGATTTTTTAATTAGAGCTTCGGACTTACCGAAAATAGTAGAAGGTTCATAGTACACTCCAATGATTTTTGCATTGGGATCAAACTTTTCTAAGACTAAGTTGTTGGTTAAGCCTCCATCAAAATAGTATTCGTTGTCCACGCTCTGCAAATCCAAAATTGGAGGTATGCATGAGGAATTCATTACAAATTGTTCAACCAAAGTTTCGTTTGCAAAATCTTTCTCTGTAAAGTCCACATCTTGCATGTTCCATTTTTTAATAATCTCAGCTGTTCGGAAACCAGGCTTTCCTTCCGTTCTATCTCTATCATCTAAGACAAAACATCGAGCAGTTTCACTGATCAATCTAGCCATTCTAAACCGGTTTTTAAGGGATTTTTCTTTAGGATAAGCTCGAACTGTATGAATGTAAATCTTTGTACCAGTTGATCTGATCTTGTCTAATCTCAATCCAAATCTAACACCTCTTCTGTACATTTGCTCATGGGGAAAGGCACGATCTCCCTTCCAGAGATTGGAAAGACTAAAGTTACTTGGATTTCTTGCAGTGATTGCTTCAAAGTATTGAACACTTTCTTCTTCAGATTCTGAAACAACACATAATGCCATTGCCGCACCAGCGGAGACACCGGAAATTTCTTTAATTCGTACTCCCCATTCCCGAAGCTTAAATCCTACACCTAAACCATAGAACGCCTTACAACCTCCGCCAGCGAAACCCAAGGAAACCTCCATGGGACTGACAAGCCTGGATAGAGCTTGGGTTAATTGATCTTTGACTTCCGTTAGAACAGGCAATTCTAGTCTTCTTCCCATCGTAAGCATAGACTGTTGTTTTCACCAAGAAATCGATCAAAATACAGGCTTGTTCGACATTCATTTTCTGTTGCTAAAAAAAAGTCATAGCCGCCTGCCGGGTATTTGATTTTACAACAACCCTTTTTATCTTTTCGGCTTTCCGGTTGAACAACTGATTTGTTCTGGCCCTTAAGGTCTCCCGAATAAGGTGGAAGCTCCGAAAAAGACTGAGAGGATACTTGGAATGGAAAAATAAGAACTAGACCAAACATAAAACTTAGCAAAATCGTATTGGGAATTTTTCTTTGATTCATGCTCATTTATTTTTTAGACAAGACCGGATTGAATAGAATAGGTAAAATATCGGAAAAACACTTTCCGCTTAGGTGAACTGAATCAAAAAAATCGCGACAAGTCCATTTTTCTGTCTCATAGGGGTCGATAACCAAAATCGAGTCTTGTGAGATTTCTCTTACTGATTCGTTCAAATCCTTTTTAAAGGATTCAAGCAAGCCAGATGAAATATACCTTTTCCGAAGTGGTTCAGCAGATACTGGAAAATAAATGACAGTTGGAATCTTATTTGAAACTAATAGCCGCAATGTTTCCTTGAAAAAGTACACTTGCGTTGGAGAGTATTTGAATCCTTTTAGATATAGGTTGAAAATGTTTTCACTATCGACTTCTAAAAAGAAGGACTGATTCGTAAAGTGTAAGTCATTAGGAAAAGCACCTAGCTTTTTCTTGTTCGCTTCTTGGATTGCCTGGACAGTTTTAGCTTTCTGGTCTTTTCCTTTGAAACCAGGAATGACAATGTCTAAAAAAGCCGCCTTCAATTCAGAGTTGTTAGCAATTACATTCTTTACATCAACTGGATTCTTATAGAGAGCAAATAGCCTCTTTAAAAGATAAGTTTCGGCTTCTTCGGAAGAAAAGCCTCCAGAAGATGCTTTCCAAGGATCCCCCTTTTGAGTCCCTATCCAATTGGTGTGATCGATTATAAACCCGGTGTCATAAGAACCATCTAGCGAATATTTGACTGCTGTCTTTGTAAATAGGATTGGATCTGCTTCTAAAATAACATAGGAGATTTTATTTCCAGAGTTTAAAAGAGCTTTTAACCAATAATAGTAAAATGAAGGAGGAGCCAACGGTGCAGAAAAATTAAATGTTTTGGTGCCTGGATAGATTTCTTCGATCAAATCTGAATCAAACTCTCCCGACCGAGAGGAACCAAAAATAACTCCATATTTAAAATTAGGTTCTGCTTTGAAGGAATCTTGCCAAATCGTAAACAATTCTCTTTTGGATTCGTAAAAGCTTCGCTCAATCTTTTTATAAGGATAGGTGTTCTCCACTACCCAAGGCAAAGAAAAAAACTTGTCTGCAACTAAGACGCACAACAAAAGAAAAACTGGGAATAAATAATCTTTTTGTTTAATCATGGCTAAAATTGGAAATAAATGAATTCTGTTCCTTCTGGAGTAAAGAGACCAAGCAACCAAACAGTTAACATTGCAAATGCAAAAAGGAGAAATCGAGTTTTAGTTTGATTAATTTCCCAAACTCGGTTGTAAGAATAGTACTGAACTCCATTCAAAGCAAAGCAAATAGCAATACTTGAAACAATGAAGTCCGGATTCTTTATAGAATTGCCTCCAGCCCAGGTACCTAGTTTTTGGAGCAGAATGAAAGACCTGTCGATATCTGGCCCGTTAAAGAAAGGAATTGTTATCGTAAACAGACAAAAACAATAGGCAATACCAAAAATATGTCGAACTAAGCTCGGTTTCTTTGGCGGTTGGTTTTGATCTCTCTTTTTTTGAAAAGCAAAATAGTTTCGCTCCAGGCTAAGGATAATTCCATGAATAAATCCCCAAACCAAAAATGTTAGGTTAGCCCCATGCCAAAGTCCCGCAAGACTAAAAGTAATGATTAGATTTAAATACTGACGGATTTCTGAGACTCGACTTCCACCTAAAGGAATGTAAATATAGTCCTTAATCCAGGTAGAGAGAGTGATATGCCAGCGAGTCCAAAGCTCGCTAATAGATCGACTGAAGTATGGTGCATTGAAGTTTTCTGGCAATTCAATTCCAAGCAATTTTCCGAAACCCCTAGCTAAGTCCGTATAACCAGAAAAATCAAAGAATATGCGAGCCATAAAACCGAACAAACACAATGCGACGGCAGCTCCGTTGTATTCGCTCGGATTGTGAAAAACTGGATCAATTAACGGAGACAGGCTATCGGACAAGATTACCTTTTTAATCAAACCCATCAGAATAAAATAGATTCCTGAATCGATCTGATTGTCTTTCGCATTCCAATTTTTCAATTGCGAAAAGAATTCTCCGTGGCGAACAATTGGTCCTGCAACCAATTGGGGAAAAAACATAATGAACAGAATGTATTCGGAGTATGTTGGATTCTCTGGAGCTTCCTGTCGATAGATGTCCACTGTATAAGCAATCATTTGAAAGGTATAGAAGCTAATTGCTAAAGGCAAAACGATTTCCTCGAATCCAAACGAACTTTGAAAAAATTGATCTATACTCAGTTTTGATAGATCTGAACTTATAAAAATCGAGCCCAATGTCTTAATGAAAAAGTAAAGATATTTAAAAAAGAAAAGATTTGTTAGGTTAATTCCTAAAATCAAATAGAAGATTTTCGATTTCTGGTTCTTAAGTAAGAATTGATTCAAAATATGATTGATAGTAACTATCGCCCAAAAATGAATCAGAAAGGGAACCGACCAAGCACCATAAAAAATGAATGAAGCTAAAACTAAAAAAGGTGTCCTGACTTTCTCTTTCAGTCTCCAATGGATGAGGTAAAGAACCAGGAAAAATATAAAAAATAATAATGATGTGAATTTCATGGTTACTTAAGCGCTTTGACTTACTAGGTTTGTGTCAACTCGAGATGGTGTTCTATCTTCGGGATAATCGGTAGAAAAATGAAGTCCTCGGCTTTCTTTTCTGAGGATTGCTGAACGCACAATCAATTGAGCCACTTTGGTCAAGTTTCGAAGCTCAAGAAGACCAACGCTTACTGTCGTTCTATTGTAATAGTCTTTGATTTCTTCTGCAATCAAATTCAATCGCCGAAGTGCCCTATCCAATCTCAGGTTAGAGCGAACTATGCCAACATAATCACTCATAATCGTTTTCACTTCTACCAAATCATGGGAAATCAAAATCCATTCTTCCGTGTTCTTAGTTCCCTCTTTGTTCCAATCAGGCACAGAATCTGATTCTGGGAAGTAGGTCATTGTAGGTTGGTTTGATACATCTTTTGCAATTCTATCAGCAAAAACCAAACATTCTAGTAAACTGTTAGATGCCAATCGATTTCCGCCATGAACTCCTGTGCTCGCTGTTTCCCCACAGGCGTAAAGGCTTTCAATTCCTGTTTTGCCAAAGTAATCAGTAGCAACTCCTCCACACATGTAGTGAGCGGCAGGTACTACAGGAATTGGTTCTGTTGTTATATCGATACCTAGTTTTTTACATTTTTCATAAATACTCGGAAAATGTTGAATGATATCATTTGCCGGCTTGTGGGTAATATCCAGCAAAACATGTGTCTCACCCCTTTTTTTCATCACATCATCGATAGCGCGAGCAACAATGTCTCGGGGTGCCAACTCTTTCATTTCATGGTAGTCTTGCATAAATGGACGACCATTTAGTTCACGCAATATGCCACCATGCCCCCTAACTGCCTCCGTAATTAAAAAGGAGTTACCTTGTTCATGGTACAAAGACGTTGGATGGAATTGGTAAAATTCCATATTCCGTATAACGGCACCCGCACGGTAGGCACTAGCCACTCCATCACCTGTGGCAATCGTAGGATTCGTAGAATGGAGGTAAACTTGGCCCGCTCCTCCTGAGGTTAAAATAGTTTTCTTGGAAATGATTGGAAAAACTTCTGAAGTTTCTGTATCGAGAATGTAAGCCCCATAGGTTCGCAAAGGTAGATGATCTTTCGATTTCAAATGGTGACGAGTTATCAAATCAATGAGAGCATGGTTTTCCAATATTTTGATATTGCCTTTGGATTTTACTCTTTCGAGCAATGTCTGTTCTACAGCAAAACCAGTTCGATCCTGAGAGTGCACAATTCGATTTTTCCGATGCCCACCTTCTCTAGATAAATCTAAATTACCCTGACTGTCCCTGTTAAACGGAACACCTAAATCGGCAAGCTCTTGGACTCGAATCGGCCCTTCTTCCACTAAAATTCGAACGGCTTCTGGGTCACAAAGCCCAGCTCCCGCCAATAGAGTATCTTCAATATGTTCTTGGTGCTTGTCAGAAGAAGCAAAGACGGAGGCTATTCCGCCCTGGGCATAGTTTGTGTTAGACTCATAGTCGTTCTTCTTTGTGACAATGACTACGTCTCCCAAAGGTGCTACTTTGAGAGCCGTAAATAGTCCGCTTACTCCGCTTCCGATGATTAGAAAGTCGGTTTTGATCCTTCCGATCACTTCGTATTCAACATACCTTCGATGTAGTCTAGGCTTCGGATAAGCATATAATCAGGCTTGATTGCATCGTTTTCTTTTGACTTTAAGAAAGTATCTGCTTTTCCGTGTTTTTTAGCAAAGTCTTTGATCTGATCTGTATTAAACTTCGATTTGGCGACACCTTCGTGAGGAATCTTTGGTAAATGGTTCCACATGTCTTCTTCTCGAAATCGAGTTGGGAAAGTATTGTCTGGTTCTTCGGAAACTTCGATGTCGGGAGAAACACCTACCACCTGTATTGTTTTTCCAGAAGGGGAATAGTAGCGCGAGTTTGTAATCTTAATTACATAGTCTGGATTGCCAGGTAAATCCATAAGTTTTTGAACGGTTGCTTTTCCAAAACTTCTTTCACCCAAAACCATTCCACGTCCATGGTGTTGGATAGCACTAGCTACAATCTCTGAAGCACTAGCCGACTTTGAATTGATCAGAACTACCATGGGTAGGTTGGTGATGTCTTTGATTCGAGTGTAAGCTTCTTCCGGGCTTCTGTTAGGAACCTTCGTTGAAACAATCAGTCCTTTTTCGATAAACATGTCTGCTATATCAATGGCAAGATCCAAATAACCACCTGAATTGTTTCGAAGATCTAAAATTAAAGCCTTCATTTCTTTGCCATTTGATTTGGCTTCATCTTCAAGAGCTCTCAATCCTTTTACAATTTGGGAATCGACAGATTCTTCGCCAGGTGACTTAACAAAGCCAGATAGCTTTATAATTCCAACTTGCGGGTTTTCTTTTACTAAATGGTAACTTACATTTTTTATAGTGATCTTGTCTCGAACAACAGTAATCTCCACGGGAGCTGTATACCCTTTTCGTTTTACTGTGAGAACGACGGGAGTTGCTTTTGGTCCTTTGATTTTTTTAACGACTGAAGATAAGGACATGTTTGCAATAGATTTTGAATCGACATGCGTAATTATGTCGCCGCTTCTTACGCCCGCTTTGACGGCCGGGCTACCTTCTAACGGGCTTTCGACGATAACGTCTTTTCTGTCCCCGCCTGAGAGAATAGCTCCGATTCCTTCAAAGGATCCATCGTTGATTTTTGCCATCGATTCTTCCCAATGCTCTTTCATGAAAACATTAGAATGTGGATCCAGAGAATTTAAATATCCGTTTGCAGAGGCTACAAAGATTGTTTCCATTGAAAAAGGTCGCTGTTCTTCTTCCTCCTCATCGTTAGTAGCTTGAGGTTCATTGACTGGAACTTTGTAAGTGTCCATGTTTGTTTTTATAAAAGCGATAACACGGTCAAAATCTTTTTTTGTAAAATTGACTTCTTCCCATTTGGAGGAAACTACTGATTTCTTGAGTTTGTCTTTCTCAATTAACTTTTGCAATTCGGCATCGGACAGCTTTCGATTCTCCTGCACTTTTGCATTTTTTCTTTCTTTTGCTACGGCCAAATCAGGATCGAATAATACGAATTTGTCGGTGGGTGATACTTTTATAACTTTGCCAGGCAAAATGTCTTGGGCATCTTCATATTTTTCTCTTTCATTGTAATAGCTTTCCGGCAAAAGAAACAAAGGGTGAGGCATGGACATTAAAGCAAAAACAGCGGCATCTGTAAAAGCTCGATTCTTGTTAATGTTCTTATCTATGTAGTATTTATCTACGATGCTAATCACATTTTCAAAGTCTTCGTAGGTGAAGCTTGTTATCTTTTTGGCTTTTGGAGACTTTTTTGCTTCCGGTTCACAAGACAAAATCCCGGAAAGGAGGAAAAATGCTAAAAATAGGCCGACTGTTGTTTGTAGGAATTTGCGTTTCAAGGACTGACCTGCTCGCGTTTCATTTAATTTCATAAAAATCCTGTTTTTCTAAGGGGGGCAACTGAAAAAAGTGGAAGCTGTGGTTTCCTGGAAAATTCTGATTCAATCTAGTTTCGTTTTATTGGTCAGTTTTGCAAACTGTTCTCGTCCCGCTTTGCAATCTCCAACCAAAGACCCTTATGCTTTAGACACCTTAGTTTTTCTAGATGAAACTCTCTTGGACATTTGGGAAGGGGAATCCAACAAGGAAGAAGCACTTTCAAGGCTTCGGTATTCTTGTAGAAATGCGGACACTACCGACGGTTTCATTTGTTATTCTTGGGGATTGATTGAGTACAAACAGGGGCATTTTGAGGAAAGCTATTCAGCTTTCCAGAAAGCCCTGGAAAAAAACCCGAATGACTCCCTTTACAAAAATCTGTTAAGACTCGCCGCAATTGGATCCCGAAATTTAAACGATCTAGAAACAAAGTCAGAGGAAGGGCGAATTTTAGCTTTATACTCTCGTGCATTAGAAGACTGCGATTTTACCTCGCTCCATCAATTAGCAAAAGAAGCTTATATCAGTTTTGAACAATCCAAAAAAGGTAGAATCTCTCAATGCCTTTCAAGCTATAATGAAGAACAGCGAAACCAAATCCTAACATATCTCCAAAAAAGGAGAGAGTCTTACGCAGATGTTTTGACAAAGGAAAAAGTAAAAAGAGATCGCTTTAGCAAAGTTTGGGATACTGAGCCCTATCATAGAGGCGCCTCTCACAATGAAGTTGTTAATTACCAAAAGCCTGTTTCAGAAGCTTGGCGGAAATTTCGTGAAGCCGCAATCAACAGCAGGGAGCCAGAAGCTAGAAAAGCATTTTCAAACTTCTATTCTGAAATCCAAACATACAAAAAAAAAGGAAAAGAAGAAGCAATCCTTGCAACTGCGCTAGAAAGATCAGCAAAGCTTTTGATAGAGCAAGATCCAACCTATAAAAATGTTAGGTTTCTTTCGAAAGAATTCTAAGATATTTAACAACTGTTTTCGGCATTCCAATCAGTAAGGCTTCCGTTACAAGTCGATGACCAATTGAAACTTCTGCTAAATGAGGAAGAGAACTAAATACCTTTAGGTTTTCTGAATCCAGATCGTGACCAGCGTTTATCCCAAGACCTAATTCATTGGCTTCCAGTGCCGCTTTACGAAATTCTCTGAAAATAATCTCACCTTGTTTTGGCGAAGAATCAAAGGCATGGGCAAATGGTCCCGTGTAGAGTTCAATGCGATCGGCCCCAATTTCTTTTACAGTTTTGTAAAGGGAAACAGTAGTATCCATAAACAAGGAAGTTCGGATTTTTGCTTTTCGAAACTCTTTTAACATGGATTGCAGAGTAGACTTCTCTTGAGAGTCCTGGAAAGAAAAACCATGGTCTGAAGTAATCTCTCCAGGTGTCACGGGCACTAATGTCACTTGATCGGGTTTTGTTGCGAGCACAAGATCCAAAAACCGAGAGCTTGGCTCTCCTTCGATATTAAATTCCCGAGGAAAAGTTGCTCCTTTATTGTAGTTTTTCAAAAAGTCTTTTAATTGAAAAACATCTTGTTTGGTGATATGTCTTTCATCCTCTCTAGGGTGAACTGTGATTCCTTGAGCCCCTGCATCTAAGATAATTTTAGCAAAAACGAGAAGATCTGGTATATTCTGACCTCTTGAATTGCGTAAGGTCGCGATTTTATTGATATTGACACTGAGTTTTGGCATAAAAATTCTCTTTTCAAAATTTTACAGAGGCAAGAAAAACGTCAAATTCCAAAAAGGTTATTTCTAATCCTAAACCCTAAGGTTTGAACCCAAGAATTGATATGGTAGCTAAGAAAGCAGTTAAGAAACAAGCCCCTCCTCCAAAAAAGAAGGCATCACCCCCAGCCAAAAAGGTTGGATCTATTTCAACCCCGAAGCCAGCCCCAAAAAAGGTAGTGCCAGCTCCAGCTTCGACTGCACCCAAGACTGCTCCAAAAAAAAATAATCCCCCAGAGACAAAAACTCAAGCACCAGTTAAAGTAAACGCTCCAGTCAAAACTTCTACACCTGCGAAAACAACTTTGCCTGCCGCGAAATCAGTCCCCGCAAAAACTCCTCCTTCCAAAGGAGTCCCAGTTAAGGCTCCTATCCAACCGATCAGATCCAATTCGACAAAGATCGTTCCACCAAAGCCAATCATTAGCTCTGCAACTCAGGTAAAAATTGCACCTAACCCTTTGGGCAAAAAATTCACTTGCTATTCTTGTTCAACAAAGTTCTACGATTTAAACAAAGTAGATAAGATCTGCCCAAAATGTGGTGCAGATCAATTGTCTAAGCCAGCTACAAAATCGAGACAAGCGGCATTGAAACACAGCGAATACGAAGTAGATGAAGAAGAAGAAGCAGTTATCGAAGAAACAGATGACATTCCAGAAGATGCCGAAGAAATCGAAGTAGAAGAAGAGGAAGAGGAGGTCACACCAGAGGAAGAAGAATGACCCTTGGGTCGACTTTCCGGTATGTCATCCTAGCCGGACCTACGGGTTCCGGCAAAACCTCTCTTGTTTGCCAGCTAGACCCAGAACGATTTGAAGTTGTTTCTTTTGATTCGAGACAAGTTTTTTCAGATTTGTCCATTGGAACCACCGCTCCTACTAAAGAAGAAAGGCAAAAAATTTCACACCACCTCGTTTCTTTTCTTCCTCCAAACGAGACGTTAAATGCAAAAGCCTTTGTTGACAAGGCAAGGGAATCTGTCCTTCAAATCATCGAAAAAAATAAAATCCCTATTTTGGTTGCAGGCACTGGGTTTTATCTTAGAGCTTTTCTCCAAGGGATGTTTCCTGTTCCCGACATAACTGCCGCCATTCGAAATGAAGTTCTAGAAATGAATTCTAAAACTGCCTCTGCTTTACTCAAAGACAAAGACCCAAAAGCCTGGCAGGCATTGAACCCAGAGGATATATATCGAATCAAAAGAGCCTTAGAGGTAGTTCTCTCTGGATTTCTTTGGTCTGAAGTTAGCCAAACAACTGTGGGAGGATTTAGAAGAGAGTTTCCAAAAGCTTCATTCTCTGGCTGGTTTCTAAACCTACCAAGATCAGAACTCTATGAAAAAATCAATCGGAGAGCCAAAGAATTGATTGAAGAGGGAATGATCGAGGAAACTAAACGAGTTTCAAACCAGTTTGGAGAACAATGCTATGGATTGAAATCTTTAGGATACAATTTTGCGCTTGCCTTCTTGAAAGGTGAGATTGACGGTAAGAATTTCCTAGACTCTCTGGCGCAAAGTCATAGAAATTATGCAAAAAGACAGGTTACTTGGTTCCGAAAAGAAACCTATTTGCTACCTATTTCGAAAGAAAAAGCCATAGAAGAATTTAGAAAAATAGACTAAGAAAATACAGAAAGAAAAAAATATGTCTGCAAAAAACAATATCCAAGACCAGCTTCTGAATACAGCACGAAAAGATAAAATCGACCTCACCATTTATTTGCTAAATGGAGTTCCATTGAAAGGGAAAGTTGTTAGCTTTGATAATTTTACCATTATTCTGGAAAACGAGAGTAAACAAAACTTAGTTTACAAACATGCAATTTCTACAATCATCCCTGCAAAACCAATCAAATTGCATACTGAAGAAATCGCTAAAGAAACACCTTCGGTTAGCTAAATGAAACAGCCATCAGAACTTCCTGTAGTTTTGATTATGGCTGGCGGAAAAGGTGAGAGATTCTGGCCTCGTTCGCGAACGCATTCTCCAAAACAACTCCAAAAGGTTTATTCAAACAAAACCCTCTTAAAGGAAACGATTGATCGGGCTTTGAGTATTACTGCCCTGGAACGAATTTTTATTGGAACCAATTCCAGTTTGAAAAATGAGATCCTAAAAAAAGATCCAAGTTTTCCATCTGGGAATTTTATCTTAGAGCCAGAAGGCAAAAACACTGCCCCGATCATTGCCCTTTCAGCTCTTTATTTTCAAAAGAAATATGGAAACGCAAATCTCGTGGTTCTCTCTGCAGATGCGTATATTGATCCAGTTAAAGAGTTTGCAAAGACAATCAAACTGGCACTCCAAGAGACTGACAGAGGAATGGTTTTATTAGGTGTTAAACCAAATCGACCAGAAACTGGGTATGGGTATATTTCAGCAGGAAAAGCAACTCAAGCTGGTTATGAGGTAAAAGGTTTTTTTGAAAAACCAGATCACAAAACATCTTTAAAATATATCCGAAAGAAAAATTTTTTTTGGAATCCAGGCATTTTTCTATTTCGAACCGAAACCATTTTAGAAGAATTCGATCGTTACGCTCCTTCCATATTGCGACCGCTAAAGGAAAGATTCCCGTTTAAGTCCTTTGGTGATTTAGCTACTGCTTTTTCTTTGATTCCGAGTGAAGCAATCGACACAGCAATCTTCGAAAAATCCAATCGAATTAGAATGGTTCCCGCAAGTTTTCAGTGGGATGATGTTGGATCTTGGTTGGCATTAGAGCGAATTTTGCCAGCAGACGAAAACCAAAACCATCACCAAGGCAAAGCCGCATTCTACATGAAAAGCAAAGGCAATGTTTCTTCCGTTGATAAAGAGCTTATCGCTTTTCTGGGTGTTGAAAACCTCGTTGTAGTGGAAGAAAAAGACGTTTTGCTAGTTGCATCGAAAGATGGCCTAGGAGATATCAAAGCGATGCTCAGTTTAATCCGAAAAAATAAGATTTTACAAAAGTATCTCGATTAGAATTTTGACTAGATACACTAAATTAGGAGGAAGGAATGCCTTCCGGAAAGAAGAGAAAGCGAAGAAAAATCGCAACCCACAAACGAAAGAAAAAACGAAGAGCCAATCGTCACAAAAAGAAATAGTAATTCTGTAAAAGAAATCCTCTTTCTGTATTCAGAGACATAACGTTTCCTCCGATACTAGTTCTATGAAACGAACTTGGAGGAAACAAAAGCCCCGAATCCCTGGTTTCGTCAGATCGTATTTCTGCGAAACACCTCTTGGAGACAAACTGGAAGCCGACTTTAACTTTCATGAAAAGTTAGTTCGTTTAACTGTTGAAATTCGAGAGGAAAAGAATCGGACGTATTCCTCCACTATTCAGGATGGGTTGGTCTTAGCCGAAAAGGACGTGACCTCTGGCAGAGCTTACCCGGTTTTCCGAAAGATTTGGCCCTTTCGGGAACATTTTTCCGATCTACCTGATCCGGATTTGATCATTGCAATTGGTGGATGCTACGACATTTTTCCTTTATTTGATCCAGAAGCCTACCGCCGCATTTCTGAGCGAAAATTTAGTCGCTACGGTTCTGTTTTTGGGGTCAAGAGAGAAGGCTTTTGGGCGCGTTTCTGGCGAGAAAGAAGAGAGGCCAGGGAAGTCCGAGGATCGCTCTGGCAAAGATTCAAGAGGCGCTTCTGGGGTGATTTACAGGACATTACAGTTGGCACCCTAGCTTGCTTTGCCATTTATCATTTTTATTATGATTTTGTGTTTTTAGGATTGTCTTTAGCGACAACTGGAATGGTAGCAGGAATAATGGACTTTATCGTGAGAAAACGCTCTATTTTAATGACAAAAGTGTTGTCTTTTCTTTCTTTAGGATCATATTTTTTCTATAACGGCTATACGAGATTCTGAGAGAAGCCCCATGGCAAAAGAAGTCGCCAACACTAACCAACTGATCCAAGAACAATATATCATTTTTAATCTCGGTGAGGAAGAGTATGCCCTACCTATCACCATTGTCGAAGAAATTGTTAAAATCAAAAACCTAATCAGAGTTCCACAATCCAAAACCTATTTTGCAGGAATTATGGACATCCGCGGGAAGGTTGTTCGAATGATAGACCTCGCCAAACGCTTGAACATAAAAACAGCAACAACTGTCATCGGCGAAAGAGCTATTGTTATCAACTTAGGCGGAAAATCAGTAGGTATCATTGTAGATAGGGTTTCACATGTTGTCCACTTTCCAGCGAACGTCATTGATCCTCCCCCACCATCAGTTAAGGGAATTTCGTCGCGTTACATCACTGGCGTTGGGAAAAAAGACAATCGATTTATCATTTTGATCGACGTAGAAAAAATCCTAAACCTGGAAGAAATCTCAGAACTCCCTGTAAGCTAATGATTATTTCCAAATTCTATTATTTGAGAAAAAATCTATATTCGATGGCAGAAATGGTGTTGGAACAAGCCTTACTGTTAAGTGATGCCTTAGAAGAAGATAATTACGAGCTTGCCTCTAAAATAGTTGAAAAAGATGACTTCATAGACGAACTCGAAAAAGAAAATGATAACCTAAGTCAAAACGCAATCCTTGAGGCCATCACCAATCGAAACATTTTGGGAATGGGTGAAGTTGACAGCGATATAGTTTTAAAAAAAGATCCACTTCGATTTGCACTCAGTGCCATTCGAATCACTAGAAACATGGAACGAATGGGAGACCAAGTGGTCAACTGTGCTGAAGTTTTTAGATACGGAACGATCCGAAAAGGTCTGTTTAAACAAGAAGCGCCAATGACCTTGATTCTTTCTAGGGTCACAACCTTAGTTGGAATGGCCGTCGAATCTTTGGTGGAAGAAAAAGAAAGATTTATGGGCAGTGTCAATACCTTGGAAGAAGAGTTAAACGAACTTTGCAATGAAGCCTTTAGAAAGTATCGTGAGCTTCCGGGTATGGATAAAATTGAGTTTGCAGATATCTACCGAATCATTTTGGCAATGGAGAGAATGGGAGACTATGCTGTCAACGTTGCAGAAGAATTAGTTCGATTGAATACTGGAAAAGACATTAGGCATCTAGAACACATTGCACTTAGGAAGAGCTACGATTAGCTCCCATGTAAGCATGCAATTCTTGCTGAAGACCTTCTGGTAAATCAAGACCTCTAGCCCTTATTCTCTCATTGTATTTGTTAAATGATAGCCTATGTTGATTGGTTGAAAGATAGCCTTCTAAAGCTTCACCGGCCCAAGGTATAATTTCTTTAATAAACTGAGGGCTTTCTTCTAAAGCATCGCAATAAGAAATGAACAAAGGTCTGTTAACAGGTCTGCCAATGTTTCGATAGAAAAGTAAGCAATACAAAGTTTCGTCGCCTAAAATTTCGTTGGTTCTGATTTTTTCTTCAACATAGCGCAAGTTTATGTTGTCCAGATACTCAATTTGGATGGTTTCTGGGGAAAGTCGCTTTGATACCGACTTTGAAATCTCATTTTTAATAAATTGAAGATTGGGACAATGATTTGGGCAACTACCTTCTGTCTTATGCAAATCGCATTCATGAAACAATATACAATCAGCGTCACTGGAAGGTTCTACAATGCCAAAGTTGATGGATCCAAGAGCTTCTAAGGCTACTTCGTATCCTTTTCTGGATAGGTCTTGAGTCGCCAATCGAAATGCTTGCACTCTTCTCAGAGCATGCTTTGTATCATAATTGCGGTATTTGTTTTTTAGAACCAAATACCTCTCTACTAAGTTCTTGCCCATGCTCGATATTTTTACATTCCCACATATAGAAACTCAATCTCTTTTCAAATCAGCAATCTAGAAATTTTGTCGATATATACACTGTGAGCTCGCAAAAAGGATGGTTTTTCTGGTTTTTTATCTTTTGGGCGTTCTCCCTTTTTGCCGGGGAAGAAGACGATAGAAATCGAATCAAAGACCTCTATTTAACTCCCCTAGAGGTAATTTTGCCAGCAGAAGTCCTTGCCCTGGATTCAGAGGAAAGGCTCTTTATTGATCCAGATACTGGCGTCGCTCTGAGGGAAAAGCCCAACCGACCGCCCGAAATTGGATCCGAAGAACCGGTCGCCACGGGACCCAAGTCAGCGGAAACTAAAGTTAAAGAAGCAGAAGGTCTTTTAAAGCGATACTATTCTCAGTTCATAGATGAAAAAAGAATTTGGGAAGAGCGAGAACGCGGTAGCATCTACTCTTCCAGAACGGAACAGAACGACATTCGCCTATTGTTGTTTGAAACCACTCATCGAAACTCAGAAACGCTTTTGGTCAAAGAGTCTCCAATTCTGTACGAATTGCACATACGACTAGCTCGGCTCTATTCAGAACTAGACAAACCTGCTATTGCAATTCGACATTTTATTGGTGCCTATCGATACAGAAGCCTAGCCACGACTGACGAATTTTATAGATCGCCTACATGGCAAAAAGAAGATTTTAGGAATCAATTTGTGACTGGTGCAAAGTCCCATCAACAAGCATTTGATGAAAAGAAGGAAGCCCAAGCTCAGTTAAAAGTTGCAAAAGATAAAGTCCACATTTTAGAAGCGGAAGCAATTCGTTCAGGAAAATCTGTGAGCGATGTTCAAGGTTCAGTTGCAGCACAACTCCAAGTTATAGAACAGAAAAAGAAGATTCTTGAAAAAGCAGAAGAGCAATTTGCCAAATCAGAATCTGAAAACTATCTCAACTATCAAAAAACCAAACAAATCGAAGATTCAAAGAATTTCTTTGAAATGGCTAAAATGATAAAAAAGATAGAAGATGAGAACAAAGAAAGACTCAAAATTATAAATAAACTGAGCGTAGCTGGAAAGGGAATCTTTGTTCTGTTTGATTACAAAAAGAATCGCGATTTCTTTGCTTACGAGTTGTTTCTAGAAAAATCCTACTCTCTTTGGAACGAAAACATAGATGCCATCCAAGAGGTTTCCGAAAGACTTAGAATTGATGGAAGAAAAGAAAAAGCAATAGACTTTTATGAAAAATATATCAAACTTCTAGAGGCAAAAACTGACACCTCGGAAGAAGGTTCTAAAAAACTCTCTATTGCTTATTTTCGATTAGCATCTCTTCACGCAGACAGCAAACGATACATTGTAGCTGGCAATAACTATGAGAAGTTTTATGCAATAGCACCAGAAGATTCTTTAAAAACCAAAGTTTCATTTGAAATGGGAAACTATTTTTTAAATACATTAGGTGATCCAAAGAAAGCGGCTGTTTTCTATGAGTATTGGCTAGAAAGAAATAGCAAAGATTGGAATCCATCCATAGACCTGAGAAAAAATAGCTCTGATTTAGAAGCGATTGCTTTCCTTGGACTTTCAAAACTGGATCGAGTCAACCGCAGTCCAGATGCCGAAAAAAGCAAACTTTTGTTATCTTTAAAAAACTATAAAGATTTAGAATTAGAAAGGAATGCCGCCGAGAAGAAGGTTTTCGAACTTAAAGAAAAGCGTTTGAAAATCAAACGAGAATTGATCACAACCACGCAAGATGAAGCCTTGTCACAATTTCGAATTCTAGAGATTAAGATTGAAGACCAAGAATCGGAGTTAAGAGGTTTGGAATCTAAGCTTCTTTCTATCCCTATTTCAAAAATTCTTTTTCGTTTAGCAGTGTTGTCTGAATATCAAAGAGACTTTAACAATGCCTTGGTCTACTATGATTCTGTAATTGAGAAAGGTATCGAAACGGATATTGACCTAGCAATGCGAGAAAAGAAAAGAGTTCGTAGAATTTTAGAAACGGGGAAAATGATTCCTCCCCTTAGCGCGAGTATTTAACAATTTCGTCAACTTCTGTGCCACTTAGTTCTTGCTCTAAATTACTCTGAGCATATCCCTCATCTGGCAAGACTTGAAAAACCACCTGATCTATTGTTTCACCTTCGTGAACAATTTTTAAAAGATACTCCCCTATTGCTAATTTTTGAAATTCATCTCGAATCGAATTTGAATCAGTATCTACATTCTTTTTTTTGATATCAATTTCAACATAATCCAGCTCATACCTGTTTAATGAAATATGAAAGTCGGTAGTGGCACCTGGATTTCGAGAGAATGTGTAGACAAAATGAATAGTGTCTTTCGGAGAAAAGATCAAACCTTCTCGCATCATTCGAAAATCGGTGATAGTCTTCCATTCTTTCTCAAGAAGATCGATGTCCGAGCTTCTTGTGTTTGCCCAACCAAAATCACCGGTCGGCACACCGCAATTGATACAGAATAAGAAAAGAGAGACTAGGAAGGATTTTTTAAGAGACATATCTGTTCTGATTTACGGCAAATTACAGAATTTGTCTGGAGAAAAAGCTAGTAAGGAAAGACCAAAAAAGGCCTTTTTAGTTGGAATTGTCGTCCACAACCCTCCCTTTCGCTGAGATGTCCTTTTCTGAGTTCCTGTCAAAGGGCATAGGCGGTCTTTGGTAGCGCGAACTGGCTGGCAAAGTTAACAATCGCCCAATCCAACGAAAAACGAGAAAGAGCAGTAGTAAGAGTAAAAGAAATTTCATTTTCTAAAGCTTAGACTCTTTTCCGAATCGTCTCAGGCAATAAGTGGTTCAATTGAAACCTTCCCCATACACGATGCGTTATTCCAAATAGCCCAAGGAAAATTAAGTAAATAACAACACCAGCTAACATTGGGTTGAATTCTTCTTGGACAAATATTTTTCCTTCTCCAGGCTTAGGGGTCGACTTGGGTGAAATTGGAAGACCATACTTTCTAGCTAAAGATTCAATTTGAATAATGTTTAGGACCTTAATCTCCCTGGTTAGAAATTCCTTAATTACGGAATCTGGCACGTCAATGTCCTCAGGTATCTCTGTTAGAATTCCGTTTTTGAAAACTTGCTTTCCGATGCTTGTTCCAAAAATGGTAGTTCCTCCTCCAATATTAACAAAAAGTTTGATTGGTTTATCGTTTGCCTCTTTAAAATAAGTATCCATTCGAAGCTGAATGGAATCCTTAAAAACGGGAGCTTCCAAAAAGCTAACATTGTTTCTGTTGATACCTTGCTTCAAAAGACGTTTTCCTTCTTCGGAAATTCCAACAGCCAGATCTTGGATTCCACCTAAAGACGCATATCTAGTTTTAGATTTGAACACACCTTTCTCAATCAGAAAGGATTCCATATCTAACCAAAGCATATTGGGAAGATTTGCGCCGTATTGAGAAGCTGAAGAACTAGAAATAATGATTGGTTTGAGTTTCATTGTTTCAATTGCTGAAAACAAACAAATATTTGCCGCCGGAAAAGAACCTGAAATTGCGACTGCAATAGTGTCTCCTTCTTTTAATTCTACTTTTTCAAAGTAAGAAATGAAAATTGCCGCAAAGTTTGGGTTTATCGAAGTTTGCTTAGCAGAAAGTGAACCTGAATTACTAGTGACAGGCGTCAAAAACTCACCGATTAGCCCTGAACCTGCGGGATCTAACTCTTTTGATTCGTACTTTCTTATCCTTAAAAGTTCTGGTTTGAGACTCTCAAAAGCTCTGTAGGCAAGCTTTGCCGCGGCAAGTTTTTTTCGATAGTATGGCTGTTCTTTGCGAAGTTTCAGATTCTCTACTAGAAACAATCCACTCAAAGCTAATAAAGCGAGAACAACGATTCCTGTAGTAGAGAATTTCCAAACTTTCCAGTATTCCTTTGCGATCAAACCAGTTCTTCCCCAACTATCAAAATAAGGAGCAATCGAACTAGTACTGAAGAAATAACTAGTACAGAAGTGGTTTCTAAAAATCCTTGTCTTTCAAACCAAATGGCAATTAAACCGGGAATAATGAAACCAATTGTTCTAACATCGGAAATTAAGTCTACTTCGCTGTTGGGGAACCATTCGAAATTGAAAAGGTATCCATAGAAATAAGCAAAAAGCAAAAGCAAAACTGTTTTTCTCTTTCCGAATATTATAAAAACGTAAGACAACAATTGCACAGTAATGAACGAAAGAAAGGCGATGAAAAAAGTTAGAATGAGATTCTTTGGTTGATGAATATGAAGTGCCAAATAGCCAGGGACAATGAGCCCGGTTCCCAGTATCCCAAAGAATTCAGAAAAAATTAAACTAACTGCTAAACCAAGTCCTATAGAAATAGAAAGTAAATCACCCATTAATGGTTATTCTCCGAACGGTTTCGAATAAGTTGGATCAACTCAAGACCGGTTCCGCCAATATTGCCCAATGCCATTATGACCGAGCCTGATTCGTTTTGTGCCAGAAGCGATTCAAAAATAAATTCAGGTGACTTACCTTCTAGGTTTAAAAATTTGATTCCAGGTTGAAAAAGCCTATTCATTTCCGCTTCTGCGAAGCTAGTTCCTGTACCTGTCAAAAAGACAATCTGAACCCCTGCCCAGGTAGAGGTTTCTCTAGCCAGTTGAATGCTTCTTTCAATTCGGTCATCCCTGCAATGTAAAACCAAAGCTCGGACAGAGCCTTTCGAATACTTCATGTTTGCTTCATTCCAAATCAGTCTTGAACTTTCCGGATCATTCGCCGCTAGTGCATTCAAGAATGTAAGTTTTTTCCCAAAGAAATAAATGGGAAAGACTGTCAACGCTCCGGGATCGGGCTCCATTTCTAGCATACCTTCGAAGGCTCTCTCTCGAGACACGCCTATCAGTTCACAGACTTTAAGAGCGATTGCTACATTCTCTTTGTGTTCCCAATACTTGAACTGCATCATTTCCCGTTCTGATTTTGAGAGCACTTCCTTTTCTGAGACTGAAACGATTTCAGTTTGGCGATCTTCACAGACCTGAGTAAAAATTGTTGAATTTTCACTCTCAAGAAGAACTAGTTTCCCATTTAAAGGAATTGCTGATGCAAAAGCTTTTTTTACATCTTCTAAACTAGGTCCCATAACTTCTAAATGATCTGGTCTAACATTGGAGATTACACCGATGTTCGAATTCAGAATTTGAACTTCGCTAGAGAATTGATACCGCGGTTCAAGTGCCATACATTCAATTACTAAAATCTCTGCTTTTTCATTGTAAGCTTCTTTCACTATGCGAATCTGCTCTAGTATTGTAGGTCGACCCCAACGCCGAACAGTCAACTCAGATCCATCTGCATAAATGATCCTAGCTAGTGTTCCTGTAGTCTTAGCCACCACAGAAAACCCTCCTTTTGACAATCCGGCTCGAATAAGTCGGGTTATGCTAGATTTTCCTCGAGTACCATTGACATGTATTCTATAACGAAAGGCCCTTAACCTCTTTTTATGAACAAAGCCTTGAAATCCAAAAAAGCTCAAAAGCGACATAATCAAGCTTAGAAATAAGGCTGATTGGAAATCCATAAAGTTTGTCACGAAGACATCATCATCCTTTCAATGATCTGTAATGAACTTGACACACAAATCGAATAAGATTTGAGACTAAAGAGCAGAAAACAATGAGCATACGATACAAATTTTTACTTATTTTGGGCTTTAGCCAAATACTACTCCTGGTAGCACTTTCTGTCAGCTTTACTTATCTTTTAAGGGACGTAAAGAACATACCGCAGACGCAAAGAGCCGAAGATTTGGCTCGAAATTTTCAAAGAGAGCTCGAATTTAAAGATGAAAAACTGAGAATTCTTCTCCAAGAAATTACAGCAAACCCTCAAGCAAGATCCATTTTTCTCTCTGGATTCGCAAATCGGGAAAATTTCCAAAAAGAACTTCCGTATTTGAAAGAAATTATGAATCGATATTCGCTTTCTATCTTTGAAATTGGAGACAAGCAAGGAACTGTTCTTTTCCGAGCCCATCGACCCAAAGACTTTGGAGATAGCAAACTAAAACAACCCATAATTCAGAAAGCTATTCAAGGAGAAATCACCTCAACTATCGAAGATGGAAACAGCGGACTTGGATTTCGACTCGCGGCTCCACTTTTTGACAAAGGAACAATTCTTATTGGTCAGGTGGTAGATGATGCTTTCACCAAAACGATTACCAAAGATAACTCTATTCACTTAGCAATTTTTCAAGATGGAAAATTGAAAACCATTGGTTCTGATCTAATGAAGCGAGCAATAAGTACGAAGCAATTACCAAAGCAAACTAACTCTAGATTTGTTTTTGAAAAAGAACCGTATTATCTTGTGAAAATTCCTTACAGTGGAGAAAACAACACTGTGAAAAACTTAGAGTTTATTGTAATGATCGATGAGAAAGTAGTTGAGAATAAAACAGGACAGATTTGGTCATTTTTCACTTTTGCTTCCTTCGCATTATTTGCTGTAATACTTGGAACTTCTTTCTTATTTGCAAGGGATATGGTAGATGCCATCAAGCTTTTAACTCGTGCGATGAACAGTATCGATGAATGGCAACCTTCGAAACTACCGACCAAGAGAAAAGACGAAATAGGTCAAATGGGAAGAGTCTTCGTTGAGATGAAAGAAGAGCTTTATGAACACCAGACGAATTTGGAAGAGTTAGTGGAACAACGAACCAAGGAATTGAACGAAACATTGAAAGAGGTTCAGAAACTAAAAGAACAACAGGACGGTGACTATTTTCTTACTTCCCTTTTGATTAGACCTTTGCAAGGAATTTTTTCAAGCTCTGAAGTAGTGTCCACTTCACTCTTCGAAAAACAAAAAAAGGAATTTGTTTTTCGTAACAAAACATCTAACATCGGAGGGGATTTAATAGTTGTTGATCAGGTAGTTTTGGTTCACCGAAAATACACCGTTTTTATGAATGCCGATGCCATGGGAAAATCAATCCAAGGAGCAGGTGGAGCACTCGTAATGGGAACGGTGTTTCGCTCAATTTTGAATAGAACTGCGAAAGTAAGCTATCTTCAAGATAGACACCCTGAACGTTGGTTAAAGGATGTTTTTCAAGAAATCCACAATGTTTTTGTTAGTTTTGATGGGCATATGCTAATTTCTGCAGTGATTGGTCTGATAGACGAGGCATCCGGAACTTTGTATACTTTGAATTCAGAGCATCCTTGGGTAGTACTTTATCGAGACGGAAAGGCAAGTTACATTGGGCAGGAGACAACTCTTCGAAAAATAGGGTTTACAGAGATGAACAGCGAAGAAGTCACTATCGATATTCAGTCTTTAAAAAAAGGAGACGTTCTTCTTATTGGATCGGACGGAAGAGATGATATCCTGCTTGAGACTCTGGAGTCAGGTGTACGAGATATCAATCAGTCGGAGGCTTTATTTCTCTCTGTTGTCGAGAAATCAGAGGGCAATCTAAGGGGAATTTATGATGGTTTAGTTGAAATCGGAGAGCTAACAGATGATTTGAGTCTTCTTAGAATTGGATACCAAGAAGAAATTGTGGAAAATTCAGAAAACAAGAATGATGAAAAAGGATATGAGTTTCATCAATTTGTCCAAGAAGGAATCTCTCACTACAAATCGGGGGATCTCGAGAGCTCAATTATCTCTATGGAGCTTGCCTTAGAAGCTGAGCCTCATGATTCTTATTGTCTCCGAGAAATCTCGAAACTCTATCTGAAAACAAAGAGATTTGATCGAGCAATTATCACTGCGAATAAGTATATAGAGGGTCATCCTGAAGATGCCGAATTTCTTTTTTATCTAGCCTATTCCTATAAACAAACGAAACAATATGAAAAAGCTTGTGATTTTGCAGAAAGATTGAGACTTCGAGATCCAAAGAATACAAAAAATCTTTTCGTTTTAGCTGAGGTTCATATTCATCTGAACAATCGAGTGAAAGTTGAATCCATTCTTTATCATTTAGAGCAACTGCTTCCTGAGGATTCTAAAGTAGCTAAATTGAAAAACTTCTATTGGAAGAAAGTTAACGAACAGAATTTAAAGGAAAAAGAACTATCGGCGGTTTGACGATAATTCTTAAAAAGATTTTATAGCATCTTCCGTAGTTTCAAATAATTGGACTACGGAAGAGATTTTAGAGATTTTAAAAATTTGTCTGATAGTCTTAGAAACTTTCGCAATGCGAAGGCCACCGCCAGCTTCAGATAATTTGTCGTTTAATGACATTATCAGTCCAAAACCTGAAGAATCTATGAAGTTAACTCCACCTAAATCTAAAATAACCTTTATTTCATTTTGAGATATAAAGTTGTTGAGACGCTCTTTTAGAATTCCTGCATTTAACATATCTAAATTCCCATGAATTCTGAGAATGTAGATTCCGTCTTGCTTGGATTCAAAATATTCCATTGGAAGGTATTTTAAAAATACATTTAAATATTAGCTGGTCAATCTTAATTCACAAATTTATCCCAATTCTCCTGGATTGCAATCGCCCTGAGAATGCTCCAAATGATCGGAGAGCCGTTCTCCGAATTCGTCAAAATTACAACTCCATAGCCTTTCGAGGCATGGAAGAAGGCTACCCCTTTGTGACCCTTGGTATGTCCCCCATGGAAAAAGTAAGGGGACTTGCCAGTTTCGTTGATAAAAAAACCTCTACCGACGGAAGCATTGACCGTTAAGTTTGCGGCACTCATTTTCGGAGTGAGCATATAGATTGCTGATTTGGTTTTTAGAATTTGGGAGTTTCCATTTGCCGCCTTTGCCACTTCTACAAAAAGGTTTCCAATTTCTTCGGGAGTAGTCCATAGACCACCAGATCCGATTTCAGTAGGAATGAATCGTTTGTTTTCTAAAACATTGCCGTTTGGATCGTGACCCGTTACAAAGTCTAAATCAGAATTAAAATTCTGCTCAAAAGTGCTCCTACTCCAGCCTAGAGGCTTAGAAACAAGGTCCTGGGTTACAGAAACGAATGACTTACGCGTAACTTCAGAAACCAATTCTTGGAGAACACTATATCCCCCGCCCGAATAACGAGATTTACTCCCAGCTTGATAATAGATTCTCAACCCATTGCTTTCTTCATTTTTCAATTTATCTTTGATTTCAGAAATGGATTCCTTTTCTAGATTCTCAGGTAAATCCCAATCTCCCTTTTCAGTCAACCCACTCGTATGAGAAAGCAATGAATCTAAATTGATAAAACCAAATTGCTCGGGTTCCTCATTTTTGATGCGGTATTTGCGTAATTTTGATTCAATGTTTGTAAACAAATTAAGTTTTCCAAGTTCACTTAGCTTTACGATTGTGAATGCCGTAACTGGCTTAGTCAAGGAACCAGCACGGAAAAGTGTATTTGGCGTTAAAAGCTTTCCTGTATCCGCGTTGGAAATTCCATAATTTTTTTTCCATTCTAATTTGAAATTTTTAAAAACTGCAATTCCAACGCCTGGAACTTTATTTTCTTTTAACAAATCTAAAATTGTTACTTCATTTTCTATGGACTTCTTATCTTTAAAAACTAATTTTCTAGCATTGAACAATATTTCTGTTATATGTGATTTATTTGAATTTAATTCTCCAACTGTTCCATGCCAGGGATTCACTAGAATAATTGACACTTTACTCTTTCGATCAAAATAAACCAAAGAAGCTAAGTTTTTGACCTTACCAAACTGCCAATGAAAATAATCTCCCAAAAATAATCCTTCACCAAACATAATTCGATCTTCAGAATAGCTATCTTTTACAAAAGTGTATTTAAACAATTCTTCAGTGGTTGATTTTTCTAAGATTTTTGGATTTAGTAGCTCCATTTGAAAAAGAAGTAAATCTTCTGGCGTGGAACTGATTCCAGAATTGCCTTTAAAAACATCCGATTCAATCAATTGAGTCTGTTTCATTTTCAAAGGCACAAACACATTCTTTTCTAAGATTTTAGAAAAAGATTCTTTTTCGATAGCTTCAACGATTCGAGCTAATACCACATAGTCTAAGCGAGTAAATTTCCAATACTGTCCAGGAAAGAAAGAAAGAGGTTTTTTGGTCTGAATTAAAACATTATATGGATTCTTTTGATCTATTGGAACAACTTTTCCGTTGTTTTTTCTTTCAAGTTCTTGAAACTTTGGAAGTCCACTTGTATGTCGTAACAAATGTACAATTTGAACTTCTGGATAAGGAAAATCGGGCAAATAAATATCTACCTTGTCGCTTAGCTTAAGTTTACCTCTTTCTAAAAGTTGCCGAATTAAGAACGAAGTAAAAATTTGACTATTTTCTCCCAAAGGAAACGAATGCTTTTTATAAAGTTGCTTGGTTCGATATTCTTTGGAAGTGGAGATAGTTTCGCGAAAAACAACTTTTCCTTTGATAGCAACAAACACCAAACCTTCAAACCCATCAGCTAAGAGCTCTTTTCTGATTCTCGATTGAGTTTCAGGGGAAAGCAAAGATGGTTCGACATCTCGACACTGCCAAGAAATCAATAAAACCAACAAAAAGAGGAAATTGCGCATGCTAATTTTTGATAAGACTTGGTAAGTAGCCCTCCGGAGACTCAAAGCCTAAAATATCAAAAACGGTACTTGCCACATTGCCCAGGCCTGCTTTGGGGTTTTCTATAAATTGGATTTTATTTTTAGGATCAACCACAACCAATTGAACCGGATTCAGTGTATGACTTGTTTTAGGAACAAGTTTTCCATTGGAATCAATTTGCACATTGCCTTTCTTGTCCAATTGAAACATTTCATCCGCATTGCCATGGTCAGCTGTTATCAATAGGACTGTGTCTGTGTCTTCGCAAACCTTTAACACTTTTGCAAGACATTCATCTAAGAATTCTAAACTTTGAACCGTAGCATCTAAGTTACCAGTGTGACCAACCATGTCTCCATTTGCGTAGTTCACGCGAAGGAAAGAATAGGCTTTTGAATTTAGCGCTTGAATGAGAGCTTCGGTTATCTCTCCAGCTTTCATTTCAGGTTTTTGATCAAAAGGGATTACATCGGATCTAATTTCCTGGTAGGTTTCCACTGTCTCATCAAAGTAACCGGACCTGTTTCCGTTCCAGAAAAATGTAACGTGACCAAATTTCTGTGTTTCTGAAAGAGCATATTGCTTTAATTTAGCATGAGCTAAGTATTCACCCATCGTACGATCTATGGTTGGAGGAGGTACCAAATACTGTTTAGGAATATGAAGGTCTCCATCGTACTGCATCATACCCGCAAATTCTATTTTTGGAAATCGAACTCGATCAAAGAAAGAAAAATTCTCTTCGGTAAAAGCTCTAGAAATTTCGATGGCTCGATCTCCTCTAAAGTTAAAGAATACCACTGAATCTTTGTCCTGAACTGGTCCAACGGGAATGCCATCTTTAACTATCACAAAGCCGGGTAAGTATTGATCTATAACTTTTGGGTCTTCGGTGTAAAGTGTCTGTAAAGCGTCTTTCGCAGTTTTAAACTCTCTTCCTATTCCAAGGACATGATGTTTCCAGCCTTCCTGGACGATATTCCAATCAGCTTCGTATCTATCCATTGTCAGCGTCATGCGACCTCCGCCCGAAGCGATACAAATGTCCAAATCTTTGTTATCTTTCCGTTTTCCTGACAAATACTCCTCAAAGGTGATCAAATAGTCCATAGCCGATTTTTCTGGAACATCTCTACCATCTAACAAAATATGTATTCTAATTTTATGAACCGAAGATTGAATAGCATTTTCAATCAGAGCCTTTAGATGGTCAATATGGCTATGTACATTTCCATCTGAAAACAATCCTAAAAAATGAAGTGTAGATTTTTGTTCAATAGCATTGTTTGTAATTTTTTTCCAAACATTTCCAGCAAACAGCGAACCTGAAGCGATTGATTCGCTCACTAACTTAGCACCTTGGTCAAACACTCGTCCTGCGCCTAAAGCATTGTGACCTACTTCTGAGTTACCCATATCATCATCTGAGGGCATTCCCACTGCTTTTCCATGAGCTTGCAATAGAACCGTAGGTTTTTGAGACCAAAGTCCTTTTAATGTGGGTATTTTGGCTTTGTCTACAGCATTGCCTTTTTCTGCACCGGCTTTAGTATAGCCCACGCCATCTAGAATAACGAGCAGGACTCTGGACGCTAAAGGATCATTTGTTTTTTTTTTCAGATTGAGCATAGTTTATTTTTTCCCATATAATATTCGTTTTACTTCTCTTGCGACTTCGTACATATCAATTGGCTTTACAAAAACCTGATCTACACCATTCGGTAACTTAGATTCATTTAAAATGCTACTGTAGCCCGTGCAAACAATCGCAGGCAGATCAGGAGACATTCTTTTAATCTTTTCAACTAATTCCGTTCCATCCATGCCCTGCATCTTCTGATCAGTAACTAAAATGTCTACTTGTGTCGGATTTCGTCTATAAAATTCTAGTGCTGACTCCCCTGAGTTGAATTCCAATACTTGAAATCCCATCATTGTAAAAGCATCTTTAAGGGAGGTCAGGATCAATTCATCATCGTCTACAAGCAATATCCTCGCCGTCTGAGACTGGTCAGAGTCTTGTTCCTTTGTTGAAGTACTTATCTCTTCTTGCTTTAAAAAAGTTTTATCAGCTACCTCAATAGCAACTGGCAGAAAAAAGGTAAACGTCGATCCAATGCCTACTTCGCTAGTCATTTCGATTCCACCTTTTAAGCGTTTCAGAATCCCATGTACAATCGCCAGCCCAAGCCCAGTTCCACCGATATTCTCTTTTTCAGTAAAGAATGCTTCAAAAATTGTTTGATGCTTGCTTGCTGGAATTCCTTTCCCGTTATCCTCTATTAATACGGAATAATAATCCCCAGGAGAGAGCTTTAAACTAAGACTTGTTTTTTCTGTTTCCAGTTTTTCCCTTGAAATTGTGATTTTTATCATTGGTTCTTCTACTTCAGAGACTGCATGCATAGCATTCTGGAGTAAGTTGAAAGCAATCTGGAAAACTCCTGAAGCATAACTCAAAACATAACAAGGCGATTCGGTTAGACTTCGAATTATCTGCACCTGTATATCTTCTTGTCCTTTTATACTTCTTATGGCTTCCTCAATTTCATGTCGTATATCAATCGGATCAAAAGAGTCTTCTTTGGTCTTTGAAAAATTGATTACTTGTTGAACTATGTTTTTTCCTTTTTCTGAAGATAGCCTAATTCTCGATAAATAGTTTTTTACTTTTTGTATGGACTCATCAGACGCGTTATTCAGTAAGGATTCCGAGAGAGTTGTGTAAGTATTAATCGGTTGCAAGATATTATTAAAATCATGGGCGATGCCCGCTGCGAGATTTCCGATACTTTCCCATTGCCGAGAAACAATTAATTCCTTTTCTAAAGCTTTCTTTTTTTCTAATTCTTCCCTATACTCTTGGTTTATTCGAATAAGCTCTTTTGCTCTTTCAATTATTCTTATTTCTAAATTTGCTTTTTCGGCTTCCAATTCGCTAGTTTTTTTTCGCTCTTGCGAAATATTTTTAAGCAAACAAAGCCCGAGAGCCACATCTTTATCATCATTGAATATCGGTAAAGCAGTTGCCAATACAGGAACACCGAAAAGTGAAAATTCTTTTTCTACAGTATGTCCCAGTAGAGCATCTTCAAAAACAGCGTCTAAAGCAGATCCAATCTCATTTGAGAACATTTCGTTCGGTTTATTGCCAACCCAAGAATTTATTGGATATCCTAAGCCAATCGATAGGGTTCCACCCGAAGATACAATTCTCTTTTCTATATCGAAAACATGAACATCTTGGTTTGGCAAATTATCTACTATTGTAGCCAAAATCAATTGATTTTGTCGCGAAGACTCAACTTCTTTGGTTATATCTGTGAAAGTAAGCGAAACTCCATGTAAGAATTTCACAATATTAACTTTGAAATTAGAAAATCTCTTTGGCAAAGGAAAGCGAACGTCCTTTGTTTTGTTTTCTCCTGTCATTGCGACTAAATATATATCTTCTATCAATGAATCCATATATCTAAAGTTTCCATTAAAGAGTTCCTCAGGAGTAACACCTTTAACCAAAGAATTAAATGAAAAAATTAAATTCGCTTTTGGATTTGATTCCCATAGCTTTAAGATCGGCTGGCCCATAGTTTGAAAGCCCTTGATTTCAAAAATGATAACAGGTAATTGCGAAGACTCTAATAGAGATCGAAGCAAAGATTCTCGATCTCTGATAACCGAATGTGCATTTTTCTTCTCTGTGATATCAATGATGGCGGAGCGAATAAAACTTTGATCATTTTCATGAAAGATCACACTTTCAATCTGAAAAAAAGTCTCTAGGCTATTGGCATTATAAGCTTTAACTTCACAAGTCTGTTTCTTACCGGTTTCTATAACGGAATTCAAATGACTAAAATATGTATCATGGCTACTTCCAGCAATGTAGGCGGAAAAAGGTTTATTTCTTAAGAATGATCTTCCTTTACCGAGGTAATTGCAAGCAGTTAAGTTTATATCATAAATCAATCCTCTCGAATCCGTAGTTAAAATTCCGATAGGCGAAAAATCATACAAATCCTGGTATTTGCTTAAGCTGAGTTTAATTTCCTTTTGAGATAACTGTAACTCCTCATTTTGCAATTGTAACTCTATCTGGTAAACATCTAATTCGTGTATAATTTTCTCTAAGTCAGCTTGTTGAATAAGTCTGTTTTCTGCAGGCTGACTAGATAAAAGTTGCTCTGCTCGGGTTCTTAGCTCATCTATTTTTGTGATGAATTTTTGCATTTGCCTAGAGTTTTTTCATGATAGTGACAATTTTTTCAGGTTTTCCCATTTTATCGAATAAAACATCTTTTATCAAATATACGTTGATCAAATTTCCCCATTTACTTTTAGCTTGCGAATGACCTGTTATGTGTTCGTTTTTAATTATATTTTCTTTATTTGCCTTTCTTTCTTCCTCATTTAAAAAAGGTTTCAATAAAGCAAAAAAATCTCTTTGGAGAACTTCTTCTTCCGAATAACCAAAAATTAGCTGGGCAGATCGATTCCAGGAAATGATTTTGAAATTAATATCGCAGGCAATCACAGCATCGGGAACATTATCCAAAATCTCTGCTCTAGTTGAAAGAGAAGCCAAAATATCTTCTTCCTTTTTCTTTGCTACTTCTTCCGCCTTCTTTAGTTCGGTTATGTCGACAAAAGTAATAACGACACCCTGGATATGATTTTCTAATGTTCGGTATGGCAAAAACTTTATCAAATAAGACTTATGATCTTCAGTAATTGTCCTAACATTTCTTTCTATCGGGATTAAAGTATCTAAAACTTCTTCTGCATACTTTTGGAGCAAAACATCTGTGGGGAACCGATGGGAAATATGACTAATTGGCCTTCCCTTATCTGCTGCCATTAAATTGATTATCTTTTGACAAGCTGGTGTAAATTTCCGAATTCTCATGTCCCGATCTAGGAAAATCGTACCGATTTCTGTACTTGATAAAAGATTGTTCATATCGTTGTACAATTCGGAAAGTTCGTTTATCTTTGATTGGTGTTCCGAATTTAAAGTGATCAGTTCCTCGTTCACAGATTGAAGTTCTTCATTAGTTGATTGAAGCTCCTCATTGGCGGCTAATAATTCTTCGTTTGTTGCTTGGAGTTCTTCATTTGAAGTTTCCAATTGCTCAATGCTGGATTGCAAATTTTCACGAGTAAATTCTAGTTCTTGTTCGAGTTCAACTAGTTTCCTGTCTCTGTTTTCATCATGCTTATACTCGATTACTTCAGACGACATTGGTTTAGGACCTGAATGGCTATCAAAAATAATAATGCAATAGTTAGATTGAGTTTTTTGAAACGTTATAGGTCGTAAAATTAAATCAATATTCTTTGGTGGGGTAGATTCATCTAAAGTTAAATTGCTGTATCGAATTTCTAAGTTCTCTTCAAAGCACTTTCTAAGTGCAGAACTTAAAGCAATTTTGATTTGGTTTTCAACCAATTGTAAAATATCGAATTTTATCTTACCTGGTTTTATTTTTAAGTATTCATTCACATCTCCAATAACATGAACAACTTGTAATGCAGGATTCACTACCACGCAAGGCGGTAAATATTCCTCTAAAATTCTTGAAAACAGTTTTTCTAAAGTTTTATCATCTTGAAAAGCCTGAGGTAAATTGTAGAAACCAGGTGATTTATGCAAAATTGATTTCATTGGAATTTCTGTTGAAACATTTTGCGCTAGAAATGGGAGGTTTCCAACTTTGTAATGAAAAATCTTCCACTGAGGATCAACTTCCTCAAAGAATATAGATAAATCGCCCAAGGATTCACTTGATCCCAAAAACAAAAAACCGTTTGTGTTTAAAGCAAAGTGAAACGTTGATAAAATCTTCTTTTGTGCTTCTGTTTGAAGATAGATCAATAAATTTCTACATGATATAAGATCGATTTTTGAAAAAGGCGGATCTTTTGTTATATTGTGTTGGGCGAAAATGACACATTCCCGTATGTCCGGTGTTACTTGGTAATATCTGCCCCGCTTAATGAAATAGTTTCTCAATCGATCTTCGGGAATGTCGGCTAATATGCTATCGGGATACATTCCCGCTCCAGCTGTTTTTAAAGCATAGCTATCAATATCAGTTGCGAAGACTTTTACTTCATTGTACAACTGATTTTCGCGAATGTATTCTTTTAAAAGAATGGCAATGGAATAGGCTTCTTCACCCGTTGAGCATCCTGCTATCCAAACACGAATTTGATCACCTCTATCCTTGGATGCAAAGAGACCTGGCAGAACTTTTTCCTTTAATGCTAAAAAAGCTGGCGAGTCTCGAAAGAAGCTTGTGACTCCAATTAAAAGTTCTCGATATAAGGTATCACTTTCTTTTGGATTTATCTCTAGGTATTTTAGATAGTTTTCTAGATTTTCGATTTGGTGGACGGATAACCTACGGAGGATGCGACGAGAAACAGTTGATCTTTTGTATGAAGTGAAATCCACTCCAGTGTTTTTCTTAACCTCAACCAAAATCCTAAAAATATAGTCTTCTTCTTTGGGATCTAAAAGGTCTTTTTGTTTTAGAACCAGCGCTGGATGAGAAATAAATCGAGAAAGAACATCGCCAATTTCTTCTGTGTCAACTATAAAATCAACTAATCCAGTAGCAATGGCACTTCTAGGCATTCCATCAAATTTGGCAGAAGTTTCTTTTTGAACAATGACAAGACCTCCTGTCTCTTTGATGGCTCGGATTCCCCGAGTTCCATCCGAACCTGTACCTGACAGAACAATTGCGATAGCTTTATCTTGATAATCATCAGCTAACGATCGAAAAAAGGTATCGATTGGCAGGTTAATATTCCCAGGCACATGATGAATTTCGGAAAGGTACAGTTTTCCATGAAAAATAGTCATATTCATCTTTGGAGGAATGAGATAAATATTGTTAGACTCGACTTCTACTTTATCGACGGCAGTTTGGATCGAAAGATGGGTATGCTTGGACAATAATTCCGCCATCATACTTTTGTAATCTGGCGATAAATGTTGAACTACTATGAGGGCTAGACCGTCCACTTGTGGAAGATTCTTAAAAAGATGTTCCAGTGCCTCTAAACCGCCGGCGGAAGCGCCAACTCCAGCAATGAATGTAGGTTTTCCCATTACAATTATCTAATCAATCTGCTTTAGGTCTAATCTGAAAGCGAAATTTGAAAATCAGTTTTGATTTTGCAAAATTAGAATCTGAGACGGGGTCAGTTCCATAGAGATAGGCAATGGGGTCAAAAGAGCACGGTTCCCCTGGTTTATGTCGTAAATGGTCAAGCCACTATTCCTGAAATCAGTGTTTCCAATGAGCAATCGAGACCCTTTGTATGACATAATTCCAGTTATACTATTGCCCACTGAGCCAGGTATTTCAAGCAGATTTCCAATGTTCTGACCTGTTCCTGGTTGAAACACTTGAATCCTTTTATTAAAACTTGAATCCAAAGTTGATGCATAACCAAACTCAGGGGAGGCTATGGAAAAAGCCAGAATGTCCCCTCCTGCAGATTGTTCTGAATAGAGTGGACTCGGTAAAAATTGCTTTGTGATCAAATTGAATCCTATAATCCCTCCATCGATTTGTGAAAGAAAACCTACCTGACCGACACAAGAAATGGCTATAATTGGTTGGTTTTGCCAAGTAGAGAGTTGCATTCTTCCAAACGGATTTTTAAAAGGCAAAGTGAATGCATTAGTAATTCGATCAGTATTTGAATCAATTTCAATTAGAATCGAATCGTTGTTTGCAGGCAAAAGCCCAGATCGATCATTTCTATCTAATCTTTGAAGTGCCAGATACACATTACCGTTATACCCAATCATAGTGGAAGCCTCAACAGAAGTGTCTGGGATTCCAGAAGTTGATGTCGATTCTAAAAAACTGGCTAAGGAAATACTTCCTAACCTAACTCCGACACTATGATCATAGATACCCAATTGACTCCCATTGAAAAAACTGATATATGATTTATTTGGTGAAACCACGAAAATGTCTTGCGGATTGGAATTCTGCCCTACAGTAAACTCTTGTTCTGTTAGGTAGTTTAGATTTGGATTTAGTCTTTGGATCGAATCTCTGCCCAATCGATTCACAATATATACTTTTCCCTCAAAGAAACGGGCAATCGCATCCGAATGAATAGGCGTAGAGCCAGGAAGCGCTGTTAAAGAGTTGGTTTCAAACAGCCGAAACCTCCCACCCCCTCCAAAATCAGTGGTAACAACTCCTAGTGTTGACGGAGAGGTGCCCAAAAGCAAAAGCTGAAAAATCCCTGGTTTAGGGATGTCAGTCTCTTTGCAAACAAAACAAAAAGCAATTTGGACTCCCATGCATAAAATTCGAAGAAATCTTTTCAAAACCGATAACTCCCCGAAAGAAAAAAAAGCCTTCCTGGTAACGGATATCCCACAAAATCTTCAACTAATTTGTTAGTTACGTTTCGTACTTCAAATGTTATCAAAAACTGTTCTTTCTTTTCTTCATTTTGATAGGCATTCCAGGTTGCGAAAAAATTATATATCTCCCTTGCGGCAAGAAACCCGAAAAACTCATTTGTCCGATCTCTATAGTTTGAGCCGATATACAAGAATTCGACACCTATTTCACCATATGCCTTCAATATAGAAGCTGTTATACTAGCTTGATTTCTTGGTCTCAATGGTAAGTATTTTCCATCTAATGCGCTTGATCTGGAAACATTGATTGGATTTTGATAGGTATAATTTACATTGAGTTTGTAAGCATCATTCCAGATCAGAAACTGATTGGTTTCAAATCCTCGAATCGAAGCCGCATCCAGATTTTCAGGTCTCAAAGTGAATTGTGAGTTTGGAACAAAAAGAATCATGTTCTCTATCTTTTTGGAGAAAACAGCGGCGTCTCCTTCCCACGAAAGACTCTTTTTCCATTTGGATTTAAAATAGATGCCTATATCCTGGTTCCTTGAACTTTCTGGGCGCAATCCAGTATTTCCAATGATTGTCCCTCTCTCCCCAAATAACTCAATAAATGTGGGAATTCTAAAATCTCGGCTAATGTTTGCTTTCAAGCCCCAGTCCCACTCCAAAATGTCAGATTTTCCTTTGCTTACTTGAAATCTAGTCCCGAAAGAAGGATTCGTAAATTCTCTTTTCACTTGAGAAGCATTGGAGAACAAATCAAATGTTTGGCTACGAATCGAATTGAGATCTAATCCATAATAATCTTGATAAAAATCCCACCGAATCTGAGGAGCCAGAATCAATCTCTCATCAAACAATCGAATCTCATCTTGCACTTGAAATGTTTGATAATCCCTCCTGCGATTTGGTTCTTTGCTATCGTTGGAATTGTCTGAACGTCTTCTGATTCGATTGAAAAACTCTTGTTCCACATTCAAAGAAAAACGTAGAATTTGATTGTAAGAAAGTAGATAAAGAGTTGGACTAATTTGAATTCCAGATTGATTGCTTTTGGTAAATGCGTTAGGGGTTCCGAATGAAAATTCAGACCTGGGATCAAACAGCTGTTCTCGATTTGCAGTATGATAGATTTTGGTCTCCAATCGAAGATTGGTAACAAAAAGTTCTTTTGTGTCAGAAGCAATTGCAGTTGAAAACCTTTCAAATTTTCTTTCCACGGAATTAGTCTGACGATTTCCAGGACCTGGTAATCCTTGAAATCGATACAAATAGTCATTTAATAATGATACTGTTGTTTTACCAAAATCGAAATTGAGATTTGCAGTAAATCCAGCTTTCTCATACTGAGCATTCTTTCTTTGATCGATCCGATCGTCTATCGTGTTTAAAATAAGCGTTCCCTGGTTGTTTAAAAATGCAAAATTTTGATCTGACTTCTCGCCCAAAGCTTGAACAAAATAACTACCAAAAGAAGTTTTATCAGACTGAGACAAAACACCTTTTATGGTTTTCAACGAGCCGCCTTGCAAAGTGAATCTTGTACTTTTTTTTGTTATATTTTGCTTACTAACTAAATTAATAGAACCACCAATCGATGAACCAGAAAAACCAGCGGGCGTACTCGATTTATAAATTTCAATCTTTTCTAAATTGTCAAAGGGCAAATCAGCTAAATTGATTTCTCCGTTTTGACCTTGATTGATCGGAATACCATTCCAGTAAATTCTCGTTTGGTTAGGATTTGCTCCTCGCAAAGAAAGAGTGGAATAAGATCCCAAGCCCCCATATTGTCGCACTCGAATGCCTGCTTCTTTTTCTAGAAGATCTGGCAGAGACAAGTATCGATTGTTATTCTCATCGATTTTGACTTCTTTTTGAAAACCGGTAGGGTTCTTTTTGAAATTTTCATTTTTTGATATCTTTTCTTGGCCTGTGCCAACGACTTCTAGTGTTTCAGTGGTTTTTGGATTGCTTTGGGCATGAATGTTTTGAGAGAAACAAACCAAAATGATACTTAAAGTCAAGAATGAAAGGCTGAAAAAAGGATGCATTTGGAAAGGGGGAAACCCTAGTAACAGCCTAGGACTTTTCTATCTAAGCGTCAAAAAAAAAAGATTACCACTTTGGAATGAAATTAAAATTGTTACTCTATGAAGAATTATGATGTATTTGGAGTTGGCAATGCTCTTGTTGATATCATTGCTTTCGTTGATCCTATCTTTTTAAAAAAGCATAACATAGAGAAAGGTGTAATGACTCTTGTGGACGAAGTTTACCAGGCTGAACTTTTGACCAACCTAAAAGATGTCAATAAGGAACTGAGATCAGGCGGTTCCGCGGCAAACACTATGATTGCTTTGGCTAATTCTGGAGGCACAGGTTGCTACTCTGGAAAAGTTTCTCATGATACATACGGCGAATTTTATAAAAAAGACATGGAAGATTCGGGCATCGTTTTTGAAACAAAACCAGTCCACTCTGGCCATACAGGAACTTGCATCGTATTAACAACTCCAGATGCTGATCGAACTATGCTCACTTGCCTTGGTATCTCAACATCATTAGATAAATCTGACCTCGATATTCCAGCACTCGAAAGATCAAAGTACGTTTACGTCGAAGGTTACCTTTGGGATGGGCCTTCTACAAAAGCGGCTAGCGAGTTAGCGATGAAACATGCCAAAGAAAAAGGAGTTAAGGTAGCTTTTAC
>JAIXRB010000148.1 GCA_027485405.1 Leptospiraceae bacterium
CACCACCTTGCGTAGTTTTGGTGACAAGAGAGATTTTTAATGCACCAATTTCACGCAAAGACTCAAAAACAGCATCAATTTCGGCATAAGTAAGATTTTGATCAGCATGGATTAGAACTTTTAGATCTGGAGTTGTGGACATCTTTGCCCGAATCTCGTTTAGAGCTTCGTTCATTGGCTTTTTGATGGAGTTGTAATACACAGTTCTTTCCGGATCCGCACTTAAAAACAAGTTGCAGACCTTTTTGTTTAACTGCTCCCCACCAGGAACATCTGGAAGGTCAATGGGGAGATCTGGATCCGAATCTAAAACGGAAGTGACCATAAAAAACACCAAAAGCAAAAAGGCAATATCAGCCATTGAGCTAACAGGGACAGTGGGTGGAACTTTTTTTCTCTTAAGCATAGATTATTTCTTTTTTCGGACTGAGATTTTCTCAAATCCCCTCAATTGCACTGCAGAAAGAGCATCTAACATTTTAGCGTACTTGGTATCACCGGTGGTCACAATCAGAGCGAGTTTGTTTGGAAGATCGGGAATCTCCATTTTGTTTAGCTCTTCGCGAAACTCTTTCAAGTCCTTGTATTCCTTAGTTCCAAAAGCTGGGTTTCTCATTTTATATAAGTCTTGGGTGACAAGGATTTCGTAGACGTTCTTTCGAAGGAAAGGTTGAGGTTCACTTTTTTTACTAGGAAGAGAGATGTTCAAACCCTCTTTCACAAAGAATACCGCTGTCACCATAAAGAATACGAGGAGTAGGAAGGCGATATCTGACATAGATGCCGCCGAAATTTCCTCTATCTCTTGTTTCTTTTTAAGTTTGATCATTTTACTTGAATACTAAGCAGTTTTCTTAGCTTTGAGTTTTAAATACTCTTTGTAGATTTTGTTTGCCGCTTCTTCTACTTCGGAAGTAAAAAAGCCAACTCTTCCTTGCAGATACTGATAAAAAGTCATAGCAGGAATGGCGACAATCAAACCAGCCGCAGTAGTGATTAAGGCTTCTTTGATACCACCCGCAACCACTTTCGCGTTAACTTGGTCAGCGTTTGCAATCGCATCAAATGCGTTGATCATACCTGATACGGTTCCTAAGAACCCAACTAGAGGTGCTATGGTAGAAACCGCGGAAAGAACTGTAAGGCCCTTTTCTAAGAGTGTCATAACCTCACCAGCTTCTCTTTCCACACCTGATGCGAAAATTTCCGGATCGTTTTGGGAAACATCCATTCCGTTTTTCAAAACCAAAGTAATCTTTTGCCCTTCATTCTTTTGGAGAAATTCCTCAGCTCCTTTGAGTCCACCTTGGTCAACAGCATCTTGGAGATCTTGGTTGAAGCCTTTGCGGATCAGTTTTGCTGTAAAAAAGAAGTAGAAACGCTCTAAGATCACTCCAAAGCCTACAATAGAAGCCGCTAACAACGGCCACATGGACCATCCACCAGTGACAAAAAGTTTAACCAAACCGATTTCTGATTCAGGTGGTGCAGTGGGGGTTGATGAGCTTTCTTCTGCAGTCGGCTGAGACTCTTGAGTCGCTGCAGGTGTTTCTGTCGGATTTGCCTGGGACTCCAGCTTTTGGGCGAAAGTATAAAAACCAAGGACGGCAACTGTGACATAGGTCACGACGCGAAGAGAAGAAGTAGGTAGAAGGAACTTCATGTTTGCTCCAGTAATAAAGTTAGAAAGAATCTACCCTGGAATTCTTACAATTGTATTACAGATTGAAAACAAAGAATTGGAAACTTCCTACTGTTTCTAAGGGTTGACCAGGATCGGGAGGTTGTCTTTCCCCTGTGGAATGAAAATCAGCTTGGAATTGGGGTTTTCCATTGCCTTCAGCTGGATGTATTTTGCAGAAATGGACTCAGACTGCAGTTTTTGAGCCTTCGCTTGGGCTTCTGCCTCTATAAGAATTGCCTTTGCTCGACCTTCTGCAGTGATCGCTAGGATCTCAGCGTCTTTTCTTGCGATATTGATCTCAAATTTCATCTGCTCTTGCTCTTGCTGTTTGGTGAGCTTGTTTTCAATTGCTCGCAAAATGGACTGGCTGTATTCGACATCGTCAATAATGACGTCATCTATCTCGACATGTTTATCAACGAGCTTGTCCTGCAAAAGCTTCTTGATTTGGCTTGAGACATTGGGAGTTTCTTTTGAAATACTGACCATCGTGTAGGACGCGAGCACATTTCGAACCGCAGAACGGAACTGGGGTCTAACGACTTTTTCATAGAAGCTGGTTCCAATTTTCATTTGAAGGTCATACAATTCGTTTTCTCTTGCTCTAAGAATTACGTTCGCGGCAACATTGATCGTTAGGTCATCTCTTGTCAAAACATCGACTTTTTCCTGGTAAGACTTCCACTGAACTGGAAAAACGTAAACACTGTTCCAGGGCATATAAAATTGAACACGCGCATCCAAGGGTGTCCTACCTAGTCCTGAGCTAAAAGGTCGCCAAACAAGCCCTGCTTCTCCCGGGTCGATAATAGTTATGCAGTGAGAAAAAATTAGAATTGGGAAAAACAAAATCAAGGTTTTAAGAAAAAGTTTCAAAGTAGATTCCTCTCAGTAGTCTAAGCCTTAGACAATATGAAGCCTAAGTTACTCCTTCTTTTCTTTTTTGGGTTTTTAAATTTCTTTTCCTGCCAAACCGAAGAATTCGTTCAAAAGTCAGAGATACCAAAGGAAACGAGACTGTTCCTAGCAGTTCGAGATGGCAACTTTAGGTCAGTAGAAAAGCTGGTTTCGGAAGGGGTTAAAGTTGATGCAACAGACAGCTATCGAAACACGAGCTTGATTGTTTCCGTAGATGAAGAGAACACTGAATTGGTAAGTTTCTTTCTAAGCAAAGGTGCCAACGTCAATCATAGAAACATTGTAGGAGAGACGGCACTCTTTAGAGCCGTGTTTCGCGGCAACGAAAAGCTCGCAAAAACTCTGCTTGATGCAAATGCCAATGCCGACATGGCAAACATCGATGGAAAAACAGCGTTTGAATTAGCTGAAGAAAAAGGCGAAAAAAGAATGATAAAGCTTTTAGAGAATTACCGAACTAAGTAAGTTCGGCTTTGATGTTGGCGAGTATCACCTTTGTCAATGGCTTAGAAATAAATCCTTTAACAGATGCATACGATTTAGATTTTTCTAAGTCTATAGGATCCACAGACGATGATAAAATGTAAACAATGGTTTTCGGAAACAACGATAAGTAATCGGCTTCAAAACTATCCAAAAAGTCCCAGCCGTTCATAATCGGCATGTTCAAATCTAAAAAAACTAACTCTGGAACGTTTGCTTCCGTTTTTTCAAGGACCTGGTTGGAAAGGTTTTTGTAAAAATCCACCGCTTCTTTGCCATTGTTAAGAGTTATAATCTCCTCACAAAAATTAGCTTTTTGCATGACAATTGAACAAATGCTCAATGTAATCAAATCATCATCAACGCAAAGAATTGTTTTCATAAACTCCCTTTAAAGTAAATCCTAAACACTGTTCCAATGTTCACTTCACTTTCTACTTCGATTTTTCCACCAAAAGCCTCAACTTGAGATTTCACTAAGTACAACCCTAAGCCCTTTCCGTCAGCCGCATTGTGGAACCTTTGGTACAGACCAAAAATTCTTCCTTTGTTACGCACTAAGTCTATGCCAAGTCCGTTATCTGCAAACTCTAAAACTACCTTATCGTTTAAGAAATAGCTCTTTATGTTTAATTCGGGAGGTCTTTCATCGCTATGGTACTTGATGGCATTCGTGAGAAAATTCATGAAAATGCTATCCAAATAGGCTCTGTTGAACTGGATTTGATCACAGGAAGAAAAGTCCGAAACTATTGAAATTTTAGATTCATGAATCAAAAAGCTAGTTTGTTTTATTACTCTTTCTAGAGAAACAGCGAAGGATAGCTCTTCTTTTGCCACATTCGCATTGTCTTTGATGATTAGAATTTTGATTAAGTCGTTCACTGTTTGATTCAATAAACTAGTAGAAGATCTGAACCCATCAATCAGTTGTTTTAACAAGGGATCTGAAATTTCTATGTCATCGATTAGCTCTAATGCCCCTGTCAAATTAGAAAGCGGCGCTCTTAAATTATGTGAAGTGATATATGCAAATTGTTTTAAATCTATGTTGGAAATGGTTAATTCTTGGATTAGGTTTTCTCTTTCTTCTTCCTGTTTTTTCTTTGCCGTAACATCCCGCTCGATTGCAATCCAATGAGTAAACGAACCGGATTCATTTGCTAATGGTATTAGGGAAAAATGATTCCAATATTCTTCTCCGTTCTTTTTGTAATTGATCACTTCTGCTTCGCAATAGGTCCAAGTGCGCATAGCAGATCCAATTCTTTTCAATTCGTTTCGATCAGTTTTTTCGCCTTGCAAGATTCTAGGAGTTTTTCCAATTACTTCTTCCGGTGTATAGCCGGTAAAATTATAAAAAGCATTGTTTGCATATACAATGCGTGGACCTGGCGATGAAACTGGTTCGGCTTCGGTGATGATGATGATATCATTCGCATTTTTAATAACTGACTCAAAGAGCCGTAACTGCTCTTCTTCTTCTTTCTGCTTTGTGATGTCCTGAATTGCTCCGACCAATCGAATGGGGCTACCTTCTGCATCTCTAATCAAAAAGCTCTTATCTGAGACAGTAGCAAAAGTACCGTCTGCTCTTTTCATTCTATATTCGAGTAATAGTAAATTTAAATCATTGGAGCTAAGCAAATGAAGCAATTCTTCATGAACATAAGGTCTATCTTCCGGATGAATAACATCTTCCCAAGTTTCAAAATTTTTTGAAAGATCATCTAAGTCGTTATAGCCGAACAAGGTTCTGTATCCTTCCCCCAAAAATAAAGTACCTTCTCTCATATTCCAGTCCCAAATTGCGTCTTTGGTTGCTTTGATCAAAAGGTCATATCGTTCTTTGGAAATGCGGATGCTCTCTGAGCTCATCCTTTTTTCATGAATGTCTTGGATGGATCCATAGGCTCCTACTACGTGATCATTCTTTTTAATGGCCCGCCCCGTAACCCTAACCCACTTTTCTCTGCCTTTTTGCGTTATGATTATAAGTTCTTCATCACATGGCAAAGCATACTCAACTAATTTTTGCAAGCACTGAGTTGCCTTTTCTGTGTAGGTCCCTTCTTTGGAGACGTTTATACAAGAATCAATAGTTAGTTCTTGGCTTGCGTCCATTTCGTGAATTTCACGGGCTATACTTGTGAAATTGATTGAATTCTCTACAAAGTTTATTTCCCAGCCACCTACTTTAGCCACTTGGTTGGTTTGTTCTAACAGTTCTTTCGTTTTTTGAATTTCTGATTTGTGGAAAATTCGTTCTGATATATCTTGAAAAAATCCATACATCTTGAGAATTCTCTCTTTCAACATCAATGGCTTTCCAAGAACTCGATAGTACGAGCCGGGTCCTTGCGCTCTATCAACTTCTAACACCAAATCGAATTCACTTTTGTTCGCAATGGCTAAATGAAACTCTTTAGTAAATCGCTCTCTCTCTGATTTAGAAAACAAAGATACAAGTTTTTGAAGGTCGATATGTCCAGTTTCGTTTAAATTTAATAGTTTCGCTGTCTCTGCGGTCAGCATAAATCTATCTTCAATAAAGTCAAATTCCCAACCTCCTACGTGAGCCGCAGATTGGGTTTCATTCAATAGATTTTGAGATCGCTTTTTTTCCGTTATATCGCGAATGGACATCACTATATAACGTTGCCCATCCTCTTGTACCAACAATTCTGCTGTTAAGAATATGTCTAAAATTTCCTCATTTTTACGTTTTGCTTTCCATTCTGGGGAAATGCCATGATTTCCTAGGATCAATCCCTTATACAAAGTTCTTAAATCATTTCCAGACTCGGGCAAAAAGGTGATAGAGAAGTTTTGACCCACTATCTCTTCTTTGGTATAACCAAACATTCGAGCGAACGCTGTGTTGATTAAAACAAAATTTCCATCTTTATCTAATATGCTGATCCCAATATGAACTGCTTCAAATACTGATTTTACTAAATTCTCTGTTCTAAACAGATTTCTCTCTGTCTCTCTCATTTCTGTAATATCAACAAAAGAAAAAGAAATAATACTAATTTGATTCTTAGAATTCAAAACTGGAGTTATATTGTAGTTGATTACTTTTTTCTGATTTTCCCTTTCAGAAAGAATGGCATCGCCTCGCAAGACTTCTCCTTGGCTAAGCTTTATCATTCCCAATTCACTAAAATCTGGAATCAGTTGAACCAAATACTCTAAAATGGAATCAGATATGCTGGGCTTGTATTTAAACATTTTTTGAAATGAAGTCTGAGCTACTTCGTTAACGGTCAGAATCTTTAAAGACTGATCTGTGAGAACAAAAGCCTGCAGTGAACTGTTTAGAATTGCTCTTTCTGCTGATTCACGAAAATCAAGGAGTTTATCCTTTTTTTCCAAATCTTCGTTTACCATCTTTATTTCAGAGTAAGCGATTTGGATTTCTTCGTTAGCCGCTTGCAGTTCTTCGATGCTAGTTTCTAGCTCTTCATTGGATGATTGCATTTCTTCATTCGATGATTGGATCTCTTCGTTTAAAGACTGCAATTCTACATTGGCTCTTTCCAAGTCTTCTATGTAATACTTTACATAATCCTTGGAAAGTTTTAGTTCTTTTTCTAATTCTTGAATTCGCTCTTGCAAACCAACTGTGTCTTGGGTTATTTTTCTTTTTCGAGATTTAGGTTTCTCTTCTTTAATGTCAAAGATGATTAAAATACTCTCGACTGCATTCTGTGAATCAAAATGAGGAATCATTAAAAAAGAAATAGTGTATGTTATGTTTTTATTCTTAAAACTGAAATTGTCAGATTCAATTTTCTTTTTTTCTTTCAGAGCCTTTGAAAAGAAAAATCTCATTCCAGTTCTCAAATCCTCATGAATCAACGTCATTAGATTTGAATTCATGACACCTTCTGGAATCGTTAAGAAGGCGGAATTGTTCCCATGGACGAGAAGTATGTCTAAGCTTTCCTTAACCAAAATATATGGCTTATCAAAGGCTTGAAAAATCTGTTCTTTAACAATATCTTTTGTTAATTGTTCTTTATTGACAGGTTCTTTTGTGCCTATGAGATGAATGGTGTTTGCTTGGCTATGAAAAGGATTTAATCGAATGGGTCGAGCGGCTCTTCCATCTCTTCTTTGAAAAATTCTGTTTTGAGTGTCAACCGCTGAAAACAAATTGCTATAGTTACCAATATTTTCCGACTTACCTAGAAATAAGATTCCATTGGGCTTCAAAGCATAGTGGAACAAAGGAATGATTTGCTGTTGCAACGGCACATCAAAATAAATCAAAAGGTTTCGGCATACAATGAGATCTAAGTTTAAAAAAGGAGGATTCTTAGAAATATCGTGCTTAGTAAAAATCACCATAGAGCGAAGGTTTTTTGGTATTTCAAAAGATGAGTTTACTTCGTTTCGCAATGGATGAATTCTAGAAACTTCTTGGTTTGTTTTGACATTGCCTTCGTAAATCGCTTTTCTTGCGGCAATGATAGCTTTATCATTGATATCTGTTGCAAAAATTTGAACGGTAAATTCTTGGATTCTGTTTCCTAAAATATCTGAAACTATGTTTGCAATGCTATAAGGCTCTTCGCCCGTGGAACAACCAGCTGACCAAATTCGGATCGAATCTCCAGGTTTTTTAGTTTCAATCAATTTCTCTAATTGAGAGCGAAGACTTTTAAATGCTTTGTCATCTCTATAGAATGAAGTAACACCTATCGTCAAAGTTTCAAAAAGATCATCGTATTCCGTAGGATTGTTATCTAGAAATTGTATGTACTCTGATAAACTAAGAATCCCAAGAAAATTTATTCTTTTCGTGATTCTTCGAAAAACAGTAGCTTGTTTGTATTCAGAAAAATCTGTACCTTTTTTTGCAGTCAGCATTCGAAAAATGTGAGTTAGATCTGAAAGATTAAACTCCATTGGACCAGGTTTCTTCAACGCGGTAACCGGGTTTTTGATTTCTTGCAGTATTTCTTCACAAATGGATTCTGGTGGTAAAACTAAATCGACGAGACCAGTATTGATAGCGGCTTCTGGCATTCCAGGGAATTTAGCCGTATCAGGTTCTTGTGCGACCGTGATTCCACCTTCTTTTCTAATGTAAGAAATTCCAGTAGCTCCATCGGTTCCGGTACCTGAAAGAATGATACCAACGCCAAACGCACCATAGTTTTCTGCGATAGATTCAAACAAGAGATTGACCGAAGGTTTTGGTCCGGCATTACTCTGAGGTTTCGATAGAACAATTTTTTGATCTTGGATGGTAAGATCAGAATCGGGTGGTGTTATGAAGATGTAGCCCGCTTCGAGATCTTCACCGTCTATAGCTTCTTTTACGGGAAAGCTAGCATCTTTTGCTAAAAGATTGGTGAGCATACTTTTGTGACTTGGGCTAACGTGTTGAGCCACAATGAAGGCGTATTGATTCAGATCTTCTGGAATGTTTGCCAAAAGTGCCTGCAATGCTTCAAGTCCGCCTGCAGAAGCTCCGACTCCGATGATTCCTTTAGCTGTATTGTTGATCTGTTTTGCCACTGAAAGCTACGTTTTATGGGAATCTAGTTTCAAATCCCAATATTTAAATCCGACGAGGAACTTTGAATTATTCTAACTCTAGTTTAAAGATTTCACCCCAGAATATCTTCTAGCTTTCTAAAAACCGATTTATATCCTTCTGGGCTCCAAAAATCACCAAAATATCGTTTTCCTGCAGAACCATTTCTCCCAAGGGAATTCCCAAAATAGTGTCTGCCTTTTTATCAGACGCTCTTTTAAATCCCCCATCTTTTTTAGGACGCTTGATGGTCACTATATTCAAAGAGAATTTTGATCGAAGGTCTAACTCTGATATCTTTTTATCAATGCACCGAATTGGCAAGACAATTTCGGACACACTGTACTCATCAGAGACGAGAAACGCGGACTTAACTTTAGAGTGACCTAAAATCTCGGACATGCTCTTTGCCGCTTTTTCTTCTGGGTTGAAAGTGTTGACCACTTCCAATAATTCAAAAATTCTTTTATGCAAAGCGGTCTGATAGCGGGCATAAATGTCCTTAATACCTAACTTTTTTAAGATATCAGCACAAATGATCGAAGTCTGAAAATCTTCGGCAAGAGCGATTACAGCTATGTCCATTTCATGAATTCCTTGGGCTCGCATAGCATTCTCTTCAGTGGCATCTAGGCATGCCACAAAAGTAACCGCTTCCTTGATTTCCAAAATGACTTCCTGGCTTTTGTCAATTGCTAAAACTTCGTGACCTTCTTGCGTAAGATAAACCGCCAAAAGCTTTCCGAAACTTCCCAATCCAATCACTGCAATTTTCTTTCGTTCCATTGTTTTAACCAACCACCACGTATTCTTCTGGATAAATTATATTGTAATTCTGTGCTTTTTTGGATAGAGCAATCAGAAATGTTAAAATTCCGACTCTTCCACCAAACATGACTCCACATAAAATCAGTTTGCTATTCGTTGAAAGCTCAGAGGTAATACCTCGGGACAGACCGACCGTACCAAAGGCGGAGACCACTTCAAATGAGATGTCTAAAAATGAAAAGGATTCATTGATCACAAGACCAAAGATAGCCACAAAGATAACAAAAAGTGAAAGTACGATGGTTGCGCTTGCCCGAGAAATGCTGGATGGAGCCACAAATCGATTGTTAATACTTAAGTGTTGTTTGCCTCGAATCTGGTTTACAATGTTCAAAAAGGCAATAGCAAGGGTTGTTGTCTTGATTCCCCCAGCAGTTGACACTGGGGACGCTCCCACCCACATTAAAAACAAACTAAAGAATGTCATTGGTATGCTCATATGACTCAACTCCAAAGAATTGAAGCCTGCCGTTCTAGTAGTAACCGAATAAAATAAGGAATGGAAAAATTTATCGAATAGTGTTAAATTATACAAAGTGAATTCTGTTTCTAGAAAAAAATATGCGAGAAACCCTATTACCCACAAAAACGTGGAACTATAGAAAACCAATCTTGAAGAAAGAGACCATCTAAAAGTAAAATCCTTTGGTTTTCGAATTCGAGTGATTATTTGTTTTACGACGGGAAATCCAAGTCCTCCAAAAATAATCAAAAGCATTATTGTCGAAAGAAAGGTGTAAGTCGATTGAAAGGACTCATTGGCAAGCCCAGCAGGGAAAAGACTAAAGCCAGCATTGCAAAATGCAGAAATAGAATGAAAAACAGCTAAGTAGATATGATCAAATTCGCTAGAATACAGTTGCACTGGTAAAGAAAAGTATAACAGAAAAGATCCGATGGCTTCGATAAAAAAAGTTTGCAAGGCTACCTGTTTTAGCAAGGATCTTACCTGGCCCAATGCCTCTTCGGACAATAGATCTTTCATGAGCAGTTTATCATTCACAGAGGCCTTACCTGCCAAAAAGATAGAGAAAAAGCTGGTCAAGGTCATGAGCCCTAATCCACCAATTTGGATAAGAAGCAAAACAATGATTTGCCCTGTCGTTGTAAAACTCTGACCAATATCTATGGTCGCAAGACCAGTAACACATGTTGCAGAAAATGTAATAAATACGATATCGATTGTGGGTACATCCATTCTTTGGGCTTTGGGAAAATGTAGAAAAATCACACCCAAAGCAATGATCAAACTAAATGACAAAACAAAAGCCAAAGAAGGGTTTACTTTTTTTGCATCATAGAATTTTGTTAAGCGAAAAAAATGAGCTAGATTTGCAAAAATAAACAAAATCTGATTAGTAGACAGAAAGATTAATGTTGCATCGTCTCCCGTTAAATGATAGATTTTAAGAAAATTCAAAATCTGTTGCTCAAAAAACTTTTCGATACAGATAAGAACAACTATTACTATTTCTAACTTATGAGTGTTTAGGTAAGCTTTAAAGCCTTGGGATGAAAAAACCAGAGCCAGAACCTCATAGAAAAGAAAGAAATCTACTAACAAAAGTACTACCATCCGGACAACCTCTGTCCAAGCCTTGGGATAGTAAAATCCATACTCTGCGATCAATATAACAATAGAAAGTAGACCGGAAAAAGTATATATCACCCGACCATAAATCTTTAAATGCTCTGCATAGAAATTTCGAATGGTAAACTTAGTCTTGATTAACCAAGAGACAAAATCAAGCCACCGTTCTTTGGAAAGTATAGTATTCAATGAGAGGATTTGGCTAAGGCTTTTTTAGTTTCTCTGTGCTCTTCCAATCGTTCTTTATCTAAATAAACGTTTGTTCCGGATAACCCAAGCGATCCACCAAACATAATAGAACTCCCCAAAATGCCTTTTTCTAAGACAGTTGGCAAAAGACTAGCGACTCCAGCCGATAGTCCTAAAGCAAAAGGAAAAGTTAGAAAAAATATGATAGAACCACGGCGAAAGGCGGTTTCTTGGTAAACCTCATCGGCATCGAACTCTTCTCGCAGTTTTTGTTGAGCCTCTTTCTTGTTTCTAGATCTTTGTTGTTGTTCTTGAAAAGCGGCAGGATTGACTTCGCCTGTCAATGGATTGATTATTGAGTTTCTACCTTGTAGGACTGTCTGTGGATTGATCTGCTGGGCGGCCGCAAGAGGAGCCGCGGGATTAAAAGATCCTACCCCTGGGATTGAGGTGAGAGGGTCGTATTGGGTTCTTACGCTTTTTGGAGTGGCTAGAGTTGGTTTTTGACCGAAGGCGGGAAGACTGACATCTGGCAAGGAATTCCCTTCTGGATCGTAGCCAGGCATGCGCCGTAGGTCATAGTTGTTGGTATCATAAAAGCCGTCTTTGGTCTGTGAAACCAAAGGAATTCCCCCGTACACCAAAAAGGAAACTAAGCAAATAGAAGAAATGAACCTGTTCCAAAACTCCACCACCTAAAAATGGGGTCTTACCTGTTTTGGGTCAACCGATTTCTCTTCCAGATAGAACCGTACTTTTGTAGAGAAAGGACTGCTTTCTGATTGTTTCGAGTTGTTCCGAATTCAAACCCGCCACATTCGCCAGTTCATATTCGCGCTCAATCGTAGTATCAAAGATCCCGGGATCATCTGTAGAAATGGTGAGTGAGACCCCGCTTTCAAAAAACCTCTGGGCTGGATGAGCTTTGGGATCTGGTAACATTCCGATCAAATGATTGGAAGTGGGGCAGGTTTCAATTACCGAACGAGTCTTTGCTATTTGGGAGAGACAATAGTTTTGAAAGGTTTTCAGATATCCAATCGATTTTTCATCCATTGTGAAGTTTGTCGATGGCGTAGTGTCTTTCAGTAGTTGTTTTCGAGATATATCCAGCTCTTCTTTGCTATAGTAATCACCAATCCCACAAATTTCAGAATAGGATTCTAATTCAAAGTTCAATTGGTCCAATCTCTCTTGCCTAGATTCAGTTCTTGTTTGGTGAAGGAAGAAATCAGGTTCAATCCCTAAACTCAATGCATGTCCCAGACGATGAGCTCCCATCTTTGCCGCTTCAAGTACCCATCTTGCGGCAGAAAATGGAGTTTTGTCTTGGAAACTCTCGCCGACATGGTAAAGGATTGCCAATGCAGTGTCTGGTTCTGCTTTGTTGTCTCTCAAGACAGAATCAAAAAAATCTCTCTTGTCTTTTGGAGGAAAGCCTTCCTCTACATGGCAAAAATCGATTCCCACCAAATAGTTGCGAATCAAGTCTTCCTTTTCCATCCAATTCTTAATCCAGTCATAGTTTCTTTCAAAGTTTGCATCTCGATGCAGTGACATTGCTAGGCGACCAGAGACCTTTTCTTTATTTAAATCACCTTCGGCAAGGTTCAATCCTTCACAGGCGGCTATCAGTTTTCTAAAAAAACCCTCCTTGGGTTCTTCTTTTCCAAACATCAATCTGTATTCCGCATAACTGACTTTTTGTTCCGCATGGGTTTTTAAAACGGTCCTTGTAACATCCCTAATTTCTTTTTCATCAAAAACAACAAGAGCGATGATTAGATTGAATTTTGCCTGAAAATGAGAAAAAGGGGCTTTTTCATTGAAACAATACAACTTTTGAAAGGAATCGAGATTCCCGTATTCTTCAAAAAACCGTTTGGGATCGATTGCTTGTCCGAACGTTTTCTGGTAACTATCTAAAAACAGATGCCATCTAGGGCTAGGGTTTGCTTTTCCGATCTCGAAAAGGGTCTTGGGAGAAAGGGAACCATAAAGGTGATTGTGAAGATCGCAATACATAAGAGGGTGACAAAACCGTGTTTCATAAACTCAGACGGATTTTTTTACCTACTCGGCTGAATCGAAAGATCCTTTCCATGGCAATTCCGGTATTTTTCTCCATGCTGAGCAACACTGCCATCATGATCGCTGACACAGCAATGGTTGGCAAACTGGGGGCTTTGTCGATTGCATCGGCTGGCTTTGGTGGTATCGTCTATTTCACAGTTTTAGCTTTTCTAATGGGTAGTTCGATGGGAGTTCAGATTCTCACATCGCGTCGATTTGGTGAAAAGTCCGAAGAAGGAATAGCCAAAACAGCCGCCAGTGGAATCTACTTGGCTTTGGCTTTAGGCTCTGTCCTTTCCATTCTTGGATTTTTGGGTGGAGAAGCTATTATGGACTTTTTGGGAGACGATCCCGAGGTAATCCATCTATCTGGTGTTTATTTGTCATATCGATTTGCAGGAACAGTCTTTTTCTTTTTGATTTTTGCATTGCGCGGGTTTTTTGATGGGATTGGCCTAATGCACGTCGGAATGATTTCTTCAATTCTCATTACGGTTTGTAACATCTTCTTCAATTGGATTTTCATTTATGGAAACTTGGGTTTTCCTGCCTGGGGAGTGAAAGGGGCCGCTTTTGCTTCCGCAATTGCAGGGATTCCAGGTGCTTTGGTTTTCATTTTCTTCTTTTTCGTAAAAGACGTTAAGTGCTATTTTCGCCTTTCTTACTGGGTTCCGGATTGGGCTGTTCTGAAAGAATTGGGTTATCTAGGATTTGCACCTGCTCTTGAAAGCTCGCTTACCAATGTCTCCTTTGTAGGTTTTACCAAACTTGCTGGCATGCTTGGAACCGTTCCCCTTGCCGCCACTAACATAGTTTTAACTTGCCTTAGTCTATCTTTCATGCCTGGTTTTTCTTTTGGAATTGCCGCAACAACTATTCTAGGGCAAGCAATGGGTGCTGGAAAGATTCGTCTGGCTTACGAGGGAACGTTTCGCTCAGCAACCTTCTCAGCTATCATGATGGGCTCTATGGGCGTTATTTTTATAGTGTTTGGAAAGTCACTCATCCAATTCTTTACTCTAGATCCTTTGGTTCTTTTGGAAGCCTATCCGGCATTATGTGTTGTGGCTTTGATCCAAGTTGGTGACGCATACCATATGGTCATTGGATCGGCTTTGAGAAGTGCTGGGCTTATGTATTGGGTACTGTATGCTTATTTGGGTGTTTCTTTCTTTATCATGCTCCCTTTTGCCTATTTTTTCGGAATTTACCTGGGCTTTGGAACCGTTGGGCTCTGGTCCTCGATTTTTATTTGGCTTTTTATCTTAGCGTTGCTCTTTGTTAAAAAATTCCGTCAAAAGGAGTGGGTCCAAATACGAATTTAATAGGGAGGGCTCTCCCATGAAAAAATCCGAAAAGAACAAATCCGCTATTGAACAATTTCTAAAAACTGTAGAGCTCTTTAAAAAACTCCCCCCCACCGTTCTTTCTCGTATCGCAAACAATATCAAAGAAGAAGTCATTCGAAGTCATGAAGTCCTCTATTACAAAGGCGAAACCTCAGAAAATATCTTTATAATCCGTTACGGTGAAATCCAGCTAGAGAATATTTCAAACCAAGGAACCGTTTATCTTGGACCTGGTGAAGTTCTTGCGGAAAATTCTTTACTTTCTGGCTCTAATCATTCTACATCAGCAGTCGCCGTTATAGATACATTAGTTTATGTTTTAGAAGGTAAATTGTTTCTGACCCTTGCGGCTCAAGAAAAGATGTTATCTCATAACATAATTCAATTGATGGGATCTCGAATGAGAGAACATTTGGAAGGCTTCCCGGATCAGAAAAAATCCGATGGTATTAGGCGGTTGTTTTGCCACATCCCACTAGAACGAGAAGAGAATTTTGGCTCAAAGATCGATAGATTCATTCATATTTACAGTGAAGCAACTCGTACGCAATCTATCTTACTTCCCATTTCCCGATTCAAAGGAATGGACATCACGAAGATTTCAGAATTCTTAACTGATACTCGAAAGAAAACTCCATTGGTGCATATCTACTTTGATGCCGATGTCGACCGAACCGATTTAGCCTACTTAGTTGTTCAAGCAGACTTTCTCATTTTTTGGGAGCAAGACATTGAAAGACTCTACAAAGAAAAGGAATCTATCATCCAGTTTTGGAAAGGACGAATTCGTAACTTTTCGGGTCGTGCCGTTCGCCTCTTTGAAAATGGAGTTCAGAAAAGCTATCTACCGATAGATGACCAGATTCGAAATTTCTATCAGGCGGATTCCCTCTCCCGATTTCTCATTTCCAGAACACGTGGTCTTGCCCTAGGCGGAGGAGGAGCGAGGGCACTGGCTCACGCTGGGCTTCTAAAAGTCCTACATAGAGAAGGAATCTTATTTGATTTCATTTCTGGAGCTTCGATGGGTGCAGTCATTGCGGCTTTATATGCCAGAAAAGACAGTCCAGCTCGCATTGTGGATCTAGTTGCTCAGTTCTTTGGAAGCATCGAAAGTGCTTTTGATCCTACTCTGCCCTTGGTTTCCTTTTTCAAAGGCAAGCGAATGAAAAAAATGCTAAAAGATGCATTTTTAGACCAGAGGATTGAAGAATTGCCCATCCCATTTGCGACATCAGCTGTCGATTTGATTACTGGCAGAGAACATGTGTTTGATTCTGGACCCATCCGAGAGAGTTTGAATAGCGCTATGAGTCTTCCTGGTGCTTTTCCTCCCTACCGCTTGGGAGAAAAAGTGTTGGTGGACGGCGGGATGATCAACAATGTTCCTGAATCGTTGATTCGTCCTTTAGGCGCAGATGTTGTGCTAGGTGTGAATGTCTCTCCTTTGCAGGAGATGGTTCCGATCAAACTTTTTGACAACAAGCCAAGTGAAAAGTCCTGGACCCGCTATCTTTGGGAAACCTTAAAATACCCACCCATTCTTCAAATCATGTCTCGTACGATAACTATTGAGGGACGAGAAATCACGCGATTGAAACAACCGAAAATAGATTTATTTTTAAACTTTCATTTGGATGAATTTCAGCTATTTGATTTTAGGCGGTATCAGGAGATCATTGAACGAGGAGAAAGGCAAGCGGAACTCCACTTGCCCGAGATCAAAAGGCTTTTTGATTAGATCCCAATCATCTAAGGCGCGGCGTTCCCGATCACTTGGACATTCAATGCACTGATCGTTCCTATGCTGTAATTCGAATCGGAGTTAAATGCTGTTTCAACTGCATCAACAGTAGTTGCACTTGGGTAACCAGCGGGGATACTTGCCGCCGCAACTCCTTCCGCAACAAAGCCTTCTGTCGCATTGAAAGTGGCGTAGTTCTCTGAAGCAACAAAGGTCTGCAAAGCAGTACAATTAGAGGCAGTCGCGCTTGATCCTGAGCCATTGACTGGCCTTAGGTTCATTTTTGCTGTACTTTGGTTTGGGCTAGCCGTATTGAAGATGTAAGAAACAGTGTATTCCAAAGCGTCCGGCGAACTACAAGCGCTACCAAAGGCTATTGAGCTAGCATTTCTAGTTCTTGCGATTCTTCCTCGTCCGAAGACTCCGACCGTAGAACGATCTAAAGACTCGGTCAAGCGAGCACGCCAAGACTCAAAGGGACCGCCGATAAACAATGGCCCGCCCGACATCGAAAGAACTTGAGTTCGGAGTCCTGATTCTAAACTAAACCGACTTTCAACGAAAGCATCGGGAGAAAAGACAGTAGGCGACCAAACACTGGGGCGGTAAACAAATAGGGTACCAGATCCTGTACTGAGATTTGTTGGATCATCAAAATGCAAGGCTAGAACCCTTTGAGAACTGCTTGTGATGAAAATCTCAAAGGAATTTTTAAAGCTAACAGCACTTCCAATCGTTGGGGTAAGTGAAGCCGTGTTCTGATTCAGTCTGAGACGAATCGTACAGGTTTGCAAGCCACAAGTCACACCAGTTCTAGTGAAGGATGCTGTACCTCTCAGCCTTGTAAAATCTATAGAGGACAGTAGATCTTCTACTCTTCGGACTGTTTGACGAGCATCATTTGCTATTAAGCGCACTGCACCCCAACGATCTTTAGGTTGTCGATTTGTTGATTGAGCAGTTAAAGTGAAATTTTGCAAAGCAAGGCTTAGCTTAGATTCGTCGATTGGTAGTTCTTTCGGTTTTTGATTGTAAATCCCTAAAAACGCCGCAAGGCAAAAGAAGATGGAAAGTTTGAATCCAAATTTTTTCATTAGTTGCTCTCCGCCACTCCAACTGGAATGGAAAAAGTGGCACCACTTGAACCCAGATTTGCCGAAGCCGCGGCGCTTGACGCCGTCGCCTGTTGTTGTTGCAAAAGCAAAAGTAGCCCTGGCTGATTTTTGTCTTCCGAAGATTTACGACAGGACAAAAACCCGATCGAAATGCAGAAGGAAATAATGAACAGTCTTCGAATCATAAAATATACTCCTTATTCGTACTCAATTGTAACAAAGAACGTGGAAGTTTTTATTACAAAAAATTGGAAAAACTAGAAAAAATGAAGAGTGTTTCCTTAATTACATAGAGGCCAAAACCTCTTTCTTTTTGGCATCAAATTCTTCCTGAGTTATAAATCCTTGGTCGAGCATGGTCTTTAGTTTTGCAAGTTTTGCCACTGGATCATTCGGATTGGCGGCTGGTTGGCTTGGTTGTTGTGGGTTCTGGTTCATCATATTGCCCATCATTTGCGCCATGTTCATTCCCATGCCCATACCCATGCCAGCTCCCATTGCTCCTCCACCTTGCCCTTCGTTCTGAGCCGTGGCTTGTCCAATGTCCAACATTCGTTTTTGCTGGTACTTGTCCCCTAACATATCCATTTCAAATTTGTCCGTCATGACTTTTTGAATTCTCTGGTAATTCGGATCGTTTTGGTCAAAATTGACTGAAGCTAGGTTGAATTCAGAGAGTTCAATTCCATACTTTTCAAACTCTGGTGCTAGCTTCACCTTGCCTGCCGTTGAACACTCGTCTCTAAACTTGTTGATCTCGACAGCAGAAACATTCTTGTCCAACATCACTTCTGAAAGGAAATCACCCATTCCTCTCCAGATATTAGGAGTTAAAAATTCATCGATCTGTTCGTTGCTCCAGTTTCCCGATTGGACTACATTGATTACAAAAGACTTAGCATCTTTGATTCTAATTTTATAGTCACCAAATGCCCTTATATTTAGAACTATTTTGTATTTAGGATCTTCGATTGGAATCGGGACATTTGTTCCCCATTTCATAGAATAGATTGATTTGTTTACATAAACAACTTCTGCAGTAAATGGAGTCTTTCCGCCAAATGGTAGATTGACTAAAGCTTCTAAAATGGGAATGTTACCAGTTTTGAGAGTATGTGTGCCAGGACCAAAAATATCTAATGCTCGACCTTCTTTGAAAAAAATAGCTTCCTGGTTTTCACCAACTATCAATTGCCCAGCCGCACTAATTTCGTCAGACGGGTATTTCCAAACGATGTCGCTTGGCTTTCCTTCAAATTTTATTCTGTCTATCATTGCCATACAAGTTTCCTTTTTTTGAATTATTCTTTAATTTATTTTTTCAATATGTTCGTTCGAGCAAAAAAGTCTTTTTCGAATTGCTCTAAACTTCCAATCAACTTAGAAATCAAGGTATCAGGTACTGGGCTTTGAGCAAGCTGGTCCTTCACATCTTTTTCTAAGAGTGTGAGTTTTTCCAAAAGAGAAAAATCATGTTCTACAATTTTTTGAATTTCTTCTCGAGTGGCTTTTAACCCAGATCCAAAGCCAAAAGAGCCAATGCCACTGCTTCGAATGGAATTGCTCACGCGATCCAAAACATTAAACAAGGGATTGGTCTTCCCGATGTTCTTTAAATCCACTTGAGACACAAAGGATTCTTCTAACTTTCGAAACTGGCTTTGGAATTCGGAAATTCTTTTAGTCAACTCATCCCTAAAACTAATGTCCGTTTTTTCTAGATCCTGGTTTTCAAAAGCTTCTGAAAAAAGAGGGAATTCTTTTAAAAATTTGCGAACCGATCCTTCTTGGGAATCGTATCTTTTTACTATTTCTTCTAGGGCTTGGTTCGTCATTTTTCTTGCCTTTATTCCTTTTTCAATGGTTTCAATTCCGAACAAGAAATGGAATCCATGATCACACTTTTCTCAGCCGAATAGATCGATCCAACTTGGTATTGTTTCCAAGTTGCTTGTTCAAAATCACAATCGTGCACTTTACCTTTTGAGTCTCCGCTTGCTTCGGATAATAGGACAAGGTATATTTCATTTTTTGAACCTTCTCGCTCACATCCAATTTTTTCAGAAAAACAGCTATTCAGCGAAAGAGCTGGCCAATAGGGTTCATCTGTTATGCTCTTTCCCTCGGTGGACTCTGTTTTTTCCGAACTCCAGCGATCTATTGTATAATAACACTTATCATCATACACTGGTTCACTTGTATAATTGGTAGTACAGCTTTCAGATTCGGAAAAAGTTCCATCGCCTTTGTCTCTTTGGACAGTAGTACAGGTTTCACCGTCTGCTACTTGTCTTGTGCTTCGCACTTCAGACTTTCGAGAAATATTGTATGCCGCTAATGGCTTGGCATCGCACCATTCGGAGTCTTGCTTTGGTAAGAATTTTTCAATTTCGATGGAGCGCTTCCAAGTATGACCAGTCACTTGGACTTCAACAGACTCTGTCCAAAAAATTGCCAAAAGAAAAAAGCTTAAAGCCGAAATCCCAATGATACTCAAAGTCCATTTGATCCAAGTTGGTGTCTTTGGATGAGGCTTTATAAATTGGGAGTCCGGAAATGCTAAGTCGGATGGAGAACTCTCACCTACTTTTCCTGGGTTGGCTTTTTCCTCTAACTCTGATTTTGCTTTCGCAACCGAATCCTCGCCTTGTCCAGCAATTCGGTCCGAGCGTTTCACGACTTCCTTGGATCCATCCAAAGAGCCCCCGCAATTTCCACAGAAAGTGGCATTGGCTCCGTTTGCCGTTTGACAGAACGGACAAACCTTATCTGCTCCGAAATAGACATGATCCTTTACGGCTACTTTATCTTGGTCAGAAGGAAAATAGCGTCTCGCTGGATCTTGAGTAGCACCGCAATTGGGACAGTGCCTGTGAGTCTTTCCTAGTAGTTTCTTGGTATTGCAATACTCACAATCCCAAAGCATTTCATAAATTGCTTCCTCAGCCATGGGACAAGTTTTATAGATTCAGTTTTTTTTAAGCAAGGTATTTTTTCGTACACTTAGAACCCAGTAGCTTGAACTGCAGATGGTAAACAAGCGACCGTTAAAGGTCCACAATCATAAAAAGAATATTCGATTCCAAATTCTGTTTTTTTTCTAGGCCCGAAGCTTCGAAACCCAAAACTAGAACAGGTTGCCTCAGAAACTGAATGCCGTTCAATATTCGAATTTCGCAGAGAAAGAGCCATAATAGAAAAATAATTCCGAGCTGTGGTTCCAAAAAAGGAATCCAAACAAGAACCGGAGTAATTCAATGGGTCAATTTTTTGAAGGCTCAAAACAGAACTTCCTGCCCTTCCGCCTGCATTGTTTTGCAAAAGCAAAAGAAGATAGCCAGAATCTTCAATCCCTTTGTGGCGCGGGGTACATTGAAAAAAACAAAAGAGAATTAAGTAAATTAGAATGTTTTTCATCGAATGGAGTCCATAACTTGGAGATTTTTTACACCTGTCCAAAAGGTTGCTTGCATTTGAAAAATCAAAAGATTGTTTCGAGCATCCATATACTCTCTTGAAAAAGCATCAAAAGCCAATCTATCTTGCATGATTTGGTAAAAGAGCTGAGCTTTAAATAAATGACCATCGCCAAACAGATTTAACCCTATCCAATAATTGCGAATGTATTCAAAAGGGTCTTTTTTTTCATTTAAATTAAAATCTGCATATACATTCTCAATTCGAATCAGAGGCATTAAATGAATTTCAAAAACATCTATGACGTAACCCAAAGTCAAATGATTCATCGAGGCATCTCGAGAGCCTGAGCCCCTAAATCTTGTTATAGCTCCATTCAAATAAAATCCCTTCCAGGTAAAGGTCGTATCATATGTGTTCCCAACAATTCCAAAAGAAGGACGATTGAAGTTGGTTAGATTAAACTGATTTGGATTAGAAAAAGTCGAAGTATCCACAATGCCATTGCTACTTGCATTTGTTCCTCCTAGCCCAAAACCGTTGGATGGCGTAGTTTGTAATAGGAAAATGGGAAGAGCATCCATTCCTCTAATTTGAGGATTGATAGTATTGCCAGTGGTGATCTCGTTCGTTTGCATTCCCGCAATGCCCAATGACCATTTCATTTCTTTTTGGAAAATCTCTTCTCCCTCTGTCCAACCCAAATCTTTACCTTCTCGAACCAAACCACCAAAAACATTGTACTGCATTCTCCAAACATACAATGGTGATATGAGTAAGGGTTGCGTATTGTTTCGAGTATTTGTTAGAACTTGAGTTCTTCCAGTTCCGTCCAAACCAGAACCTTTGCCATTAAAAACCCCAAGCTGAACGGCAAAGAACTGATTCCACTTGGGATTGAGTTGCATCAAAGGATTGAAAGATATCATACCCCCTAAGTCCATCTGTGGATAGGCTTGAGTCGAAAAAGCTCTTTCCACATTGATTAGGTTTGCCGATGTCATTTGAAATTCTCGTAAGAATGGAATCGGGAATTGACCAACTGTTATGCGTGTTTTCCAAAAAGGAATGCCGAACCAAAAAAAAGCCTCTTGTAAACCACCAAAACTATCGCGAATAGTAACATCCCGCGTTACGGTGACATCTTGACCTGCACTGTCTCTAACTGTCGCCGTTTGGCGGACCAAATAAGGACGATTGATCATGTCTTCAACTCTTAAAGAAAGTGCGGCACCCCACCAGCTTCCACCTTCATAAACCCAACCGATCCGAGCTCTCCGAACATTTGTATCGATCGAATTAAAATCTCGGTTTCCATTATTAAAAGAAGACTCGGACTCACCAGAGACCCCTCTCAATTGTAACCTTCCGACAACCGTTAGTTTTTCTAGAATCGGATTGCTCGGAACTCGGGCAAAACCACCTCTATTGTCCTCTGGTTCTGCCGTTTTGTCTAAAGGGCCAACTGGCCCATTGATCTTAATTCTTCCAGGAGCGGGTTTGGTATAAACCTGCCCGGTTTTTGGATCTTCATAGAGATCTTGGATGGGTTGGGAATGTAGAAACGATAAGCCTTGTGGCAAGGCAAAAAGCAGGAAAAAAAAAGCAGTGATCCGAAAAACATGCATCCCAGTTAAGACAGTAAGGAATTTCTAGAATGGAAATGCAAACCGAAAGCAAAACTCTAGTCCCAAGTTTTCGAGAAGCAATTTGGTTTTGGTGTAAAATGGGATTTCTATCTTTCGGAGGTCCCGCAGGACAGATTGCTATGATGTACAGCGAGCTAGTAGAAAAGAAAAAATGGATGGAAAACAAAGACTTTCAGTCCTGTTTGCAATTCTGTTTGCTATTGCCAGGCCCGGAAGCCATGCAGTTGGCAATCTACTTAGGCAATCGTCTGTTTGGCTACAGAGGCGGGGTTTTAGCTGGAGTATTCTTTGTTTTACCTTCTATTGTTAGCATAGCCCTACTATCTGTTTTATATTCTATGTTTGGAAAAGTGATTGGTTTTCAGAGTTTTTTGTTTGGGATGAAGCTAGGGGTCATTTCGATTTTACTTTTTTCCATAGCAAAGATGATAGAGAAATTCAAAAATTCTCTTTCTTCACCAACCCAAGAATCTGAAACTTCTCAAAGCTCAAAACTCCCTTCTTTCAGGGATTTGGCAATTGGATTTTTGCTGATTGCCTTGCCCTACTTCACAATGATTCTATTCGAAGTCTTGCCTATTTGGAAGCAAATGTCTGTTTTCTATTTCAAAACTGCTTTGATTACCTTTGGTGGAGCCTATGCGGTTTTGCCTTATGTTTCCCACCAAGTAGTCCATGTATTTTTTTGGTTAACCGAAGGTCAAGTATTAGATGCTTTGGCGCTGGGAGAAACAACTCCTGGACCCTTGATCATCGTTTTATCTTTTATTGGTTATATGACAACTTTTCAAAATGTAGCTCCAAATATAGGGACTGGGCTTTTAGGTCTATCTGTTGTTACATATTATTCTTTTTTACCTTCGTTTTTATTTGTCCTTTTTCTTTCTCCTTTTTACGAAGGGTTCCGAAACCATCGCTGGTTTGTAATTTTGCCCAGGTTTCTGTTTCCCTTCATTTTACTGTTTTTATTGGGGCTGACCTGGCAATTGATCGACCACTGCTTGCAAAACCTAGACTGGACAAACCTTATTTCCTATTGTTACATTCTTTCCGTCCTAGTTTGCCTATATCTCTTACTTAAAAAAAACATCGATGTGGTTTGGATTGTCCTGGGTTCCGGATTCATTGGGTTTACTTCCTCACAAATCTCCTTGCCCATCTAGATTTTGTCTGAAAACTAGTTGAAATATGAAGAAAAAAGCCCTCATCACTGGAATCACTGGCCAAGATGGCTCTTATTTGGCCGAATTGCTTTTAGAAAAGAACTACGAAGTTCACGGAATCGTTCGAAGAACTAGTCTTTTCAACCGAAATCGAATCGAGCACCTGCATTCCAATCCCAATCTCTTTTTACACTATGGAGATATGACTGACTCCTCCAATTTGAACCGAATCTTAGAAAAGATCCAGCCACTAGAGATTTATAATCTTGCGGCACAGTCCCATGTTCAGGTTTCATTTGAGGTTCCCGAATACACGGCTGAAGTAGACGGTGTAGGAACTTTAAGAATTTTAGATGCCATAAAGCAAACAGGAATTAAGTCTCGGTTTTACCAAGCATCGACATCAGAATTGTATGGTTTGGTACAAGAAGTTCCTCAGACCGAAAAAACTCCCTTCTATCCTAGATCTCCCTATGCTGTGGCAAAACTCTATGCGTATTGGGCAGTTGTCAATTATCGGGAGGCTTACGGCTTGCATGCATCCAACGGAATTCTCTTCAACCATGAATCCCCTAGAAGAGGTGAGACTTTTGTTACTAGAAAAATCACTCTCAGTGTAGCTGGTATCAAGGCTGGAACTCTCAACCACCTAACTATGGGAAACATTGATGCAAAAAGAGATTGGGGTTTTGCAAAAGACTACGTGGAAATGATGTGGATGATGTTACAGCAAGACAAAGCTGACGACTATGTTGTGGCAACAAATGAGACTCATACGGTTCGTGAGTTCATAGAAGAGTCTTTTAAGATAGCTGGACATACAATTGTTTGGGAAGGAAAGGATGAAAACGAAGTAGGAAAGGATGCGAAAACGGGAAAGATCCTAGTTAAAATCGACCCTAAATTCTTCCGTCCTACAGAAGTAGAGCTTCTGATTGGCAATCCCGCTAAGGCAAAAAAACAGTTAGGTTGGGAGCCGAAAGTGAAGTTCAAAGAATTGGTTAAGATTATGACAGAAGCTGATTTAGCTGGTGTTGGGATTAAGGTCTAATAATAAAAAGACCTACCAAAGAGGTAGGTCTTGAGTGCTTTTCTTGAAATAATTGAAATTGAAAATAAATACTTAGAGCCCGAAAAACTGATCCAGCATCAATTTCTTAAGTGTTTCTTTCAATTTGTCTTGGATGTTGATGATTTTTACCGTCATTTTCTTTTCGTCTGCTTTGTTCTTGAAAGAAAGTAGACGAGAGATACCTAGAGAGCTCACAATCACTACCTTCTCCATGTCCAGCTGAACATCTTTCACAGGTTTTTCCAAAACGGCGTTGAGAGTATCTCGCAATTCAGGAGAGTTTCCATCCAAAATCTGCTCCAGAAATTTGATCTTTAAGGTGGAACCGCTTTCTTCTATGACAATTTTTTCGCTCATGCTGATCCTATATGACGTTATTTTAGTCGAATTTTTGACAAGTAAAAACTTATTTCTTTCTAAGTTTATTGTCTAGGCTCACTTTCTTGTGATAGAACTGAACCAGTTTTTCAAGTTCAGCAAGATCGGAGCAAACAATCTTTCCTAAGTCCAGACGAATGTACTTGTTCTGTTTCATGATGTCCGCAAGAAGGAGTTCGTCTTTTGGATCTGTCAAACCCACCATTTTCAATAGGTCTTTACTCCCCAATTGAAAGTTGTAAGTACCTTTTGGGGCAATTTTGACCCGATTTTTCTCGAGTTGCATCATTAGTGTATCAACAATTCGAGCAGTAGGATCTTTCAAGAGAAGGTTTGCCAACTGTTTGTACGCAATCCAAATTCGCTCAGAAAGTAGAGTGATTAAACGAGTTGCTAGTTGGGGCTGAGCCTTTACCATACCTTCAAAGTTAGCTTTGCTGATTGCTAAAAGTTCAACTTCTCCAAATGCCACAGCCGATGCCGAACGTGGCTTGTTGTCCAAGATTGCCATTTCACCAAAGATGTCTCCAGTTTGCAAAACAGCTAACATAACTTCGTTGCTATTAACGATTTTCGAGATTTTCACCTTTCCTTGTTGAATGATGAACAACTCTTTACCAGGCTCGTGCTCGCAAAAAATAGTTTCGTTGTCTTGGTAAAATCGATTGAATTTAGTATAATCTATCGGTGGGCCTTGAAAAGGCTGGTTGCTGGTTTGCAACCTCATCTTTGTTTGCGGAACGAATTCGCCATTTGGAACATGTTTAAGGTAACTTTGGTAAGCAAAGGTGGCATGCCCAGTGTTTCCCTGTTGAAAATAATACTCACCAATTTGAAACAACTCGTTCGGATCTTCCTCTGCCGCATCCCGGAAAGACATCCGAGTAATCGTTGTGTCGAACTGGCGCAGTTTCATTGAGAAAAAACGGATGATGTTCATTGCAACGGCAGTTGATTTTTGGATCAGAGTTCCGAATTGGTCATAACTGACCGAGATAAGAGAAACGTTTGTTAAAGAAAGAGCTGATTCGATTTGCGGATGCTGGCTCATTGCCGCAACAACTCCGAAAAAGTCTCCTGGTCCAAGAACTTGGTTTGGGTCTTCGCCGACTACAGCAGTCTCTCTGGATACTCGCACTTTTCCCTCGCGAATAATAAAGAAATTACTCACTTCTTTTTTACCCTCTACAATGATGTAGGAGTTCGCGGGGAAAGTTACCATTTGAAAGAATGACATTGTTTTTGTTTCTACTTCGAGGTCTAGACTTCGTACCTATTTTACTATCGGAAAGGCAGTTGGCAAATCTTTCCTAGTTTTCCTCTATTTTTCATTTTCCTTTAAAATTTGTAATTGTTTCATTTCTAGCTCAGCTTCTTGGACAATTCGAGAAGAATAGTGATTTTTTGTTATGTCTAAAAATATGTCTTGTGCCTCTTCTTCCCTTCCCATTTTTACAAGTGCCTTTGCAGATTCTAAGTAAGAAGCAAGACCTGCTTCAGTGTGGGGAAAGTCCTTATAAATCTGGAGTTCATTTTTTGCAAGTGCCCTAGTGTCTCTGAGCTTTAAATACGCTTTTGAAAGCAGCTTTCTTGCGTCCATTTCTCTGGGATGTCGGAATGTTTGGGTCAAAAACAATTTCAATTCTTGCACACAACGCTCGTACTTGCGGTCAACAAAACTATCTTCCGCTTTTTTCCAAAGAAGCTCACCTTGTTTCTCTTGTTCGATCTGAAACACTTTGCCAATTTTATCTTCTTCAGAATACAGATTCGCAGAAAAGAGCAAACAACATGCGAACATAAGAAGTATATTCTGTCTCATAAGTCCATCATCGAACGATTTTAGGGGAAAAAAGAGCAAAAATCTACAGGAGTTTTGGATTTAAAAAAGGTGGTTGGGGGAGATTTGGAGAAACAAGTTTCGGAAGTCTGTTGAAATTTGCATAACTTCTTAAGAATCGAACCAAGAGATCGCAGGTTGCACCCCAAAGCAATCCTTCCGGCAAATCAAAGTAAAAGATTAGCTGTTCTGGGCTTCTTTTAGGTACAACCAAGGCGAAAAATGGGACATCTTGCAAAGTGGCTAAGGGCAAAAGGATCGTCATTTCTACTTCTCTGGGATCTGTTTGGAAGAGAAAATTGCCTTGGTAGGTTGCCACAAAAGGTGTTATATGAAAACCAGTTTTTGTTTCATACCCTTCCCAACGTCCATGCACTTTCAAATGAGCGGGATCAGACCCCATTTCCTCTTTCCATTCTCGCAAAGCACAATCTAAAATGGAACTGTCCGATTTGTCCAAAGTTCCGCCTGGAAAGCTGATTTGACCTGGGTGGGATTTGAGGTTTGAAGACCTTTTGGTGAGAATGACTCCATCGGTTTCAGAGTTATGAGAGAAAAAAGGCATAATCACTGAAGAGAGCCTTTCGGGTGTTTTTGGGAGTGAAGTCCAATCTCGGGAAAGGTCAGATTCAAACAAAGATGGTATGATTTTCAATCTCTGTTCGGGTTCCTCTTGGCAAAGAAAGCTTCTTTGGAACGAATAGGAGTCAATCTACCAACCATTTGGTCATAATTTTCGCCACGCAAGGCGGCTAAAATGGAAGGACTATAGTTGTCCGATTTCCAATCAGAAAAAATTTTCAGTGCTTTTATTTCCTCTGCCGAACTTACCTTGGCACGGATTAATTGGATTAGTTGACGATTCGATGGCAGAAGAGAATGTTCCATTCTTCTGCTTCGCATAACTTTCAATCTCCATTTTTTTAGAATCTGAAATTTCTGATCTTCTTCTTCATTTAGGTCTTCACCATGCCTTTTTGAAAGCTCTGATGCCTCAATTGGATCCGCGTATTCCTGAATTAAAAGCTTATAAATTTCTTCTCCATCTTTTTTCCCGAACCATTCTAAACACTTTTCTAGTTTAGGTTCTTCTTTGACGGATTGCGAGAGCTTTTCGTTGTTAAACACACGAAAGGCGGCTTTGTTTTGTCTCTTCGCTTTTTCGTCTCGGTATTTCAAAAGTTCCAGAATCTTTCGACGCTCTAAAGGCGTAAAATTCAGAATGTCCGGGAATTTTGCCAATGAAAATCCTTCAGATTCCTTTGCTACAAACTCTTCTTTGGCAAAAAAATCAAATTCCGACTTCGCCTCTTCGTATAATGTACGTTTTTTTAGATCTTCTTCCATTTTTTTCCAAATGGATTCTAAGTATGCTGTGTCCAGCGCCGCATACCTGAGCTGTTGGATTTGGAGAGGTCTTATTTCCCAATTGGATTTTTGCTCAACTTTTGAAAGGGAAACTTTATGGAAAAATTCGACTAGATAGGCCAAGGAGCTCTGTTCCATCGCAAGAAGTCTTGAGCTGATCATTGTGTCCGCAACATTCTGAAATCGAAATTGAAAATCGCGCTTAAGAGCTTTCAAATCATCCGTTGCCGAATGAAAAATTTTTAAAATGCTGGGATTGTCAAATAGAGCCCCCAATCCTGCGAGATTTTGGATCTTGATGGGATCAAAAATATAGTTTTTACCATGGGAAGTGATTTGGATTAAGCAAACCTTCGGGTAATACGTGTAGTATCCTGAGGATTCAGTGTCGATACTGAGCACTTCTGATTGCTTTAGGTTGAGCAAAGCAAGTTCGAGTGCTTTTGCAGTATCTACCAGAATGTAATCGGAATTGATTTGCATCTAATTGAGATTGCCGAAATACTGCAAATGTCAATCTAGCAATGATTCTTTCTTCTGACAAACCAAAAGAAGAGTGTGCCATTTTCGGCATCTTCAACAGCAAAGAAGCCGCCAATTTCACGTACTTAGGTCTTTACTCGATGCAACACCGAGGACAAGAGTCCAGCGGAATCGTGTCCAGCGATACAGTACACCTCTATCGCTACGCAAATATGGGCTTAGTTGCTAATATCTTCACCCAATCCAAAATCAAAGAGCTAATTGGAGAGGCGGCAATCGGGCACAACCGGTATTCTACAACGGGAGCTAGTTTTTTAAAGAATGCCCAGCCCATTCGGGTAGAATCCCACCTCGGTCCTATTGCCCTAGCCCATAACGGAAATTTAGTCAACTCTTGGGACATTCGAACTCGATTAGAAAAAACCGGCTCCATCTTTCAGACCACAATTGATTCTGAAGTCATTGTCCATTTGATGGCAAAAAGCTCTCAAACTGATATTTTGCAGGCATTATGCGAGTCGTTGAATCAAGTAAGAGGTGCCTATTCGCTTTTAGTATTAACTCCGCGTTATCTGGTTGCCGTTCGAGATCCGAACGGTTTTCGCCCACTCGTAATGGGAAAAAGAAAAGATGGGGCAATCGTTTTTGCATCCGAAACTTGTGCTTTTGATATCACTGAAACAGACTACATTCGAGACGTTGCTCCAGGGGAAATGGTTGTTGTGGATCATACTGGAATTCGTTCTCTTTTTCCTTTTCCAAAAGCAAAGCCTAGCCTCTGCATCTTTGAATACATTTACTTTGCTAGACCCGATTCCGATATTTTCGAAGAATCTGTTTACAAAGTTCGTAAATCATTGGGAAAACAATTGGCAAAAGTTTTGCCTGTTGATGCCGATGTGGTGATCCCAGTACCTGATTCAGCTAACATTGCGGCACTGGGTTACAGCGAAGAGTCAAAAATTCCATACCAATCAGGGCTGGTTCGTTCGCATTACATCGGACGTACGTTTATAGAGCCAGACCAAAGAATCCGAGACTTTGGAGCCAAAATCAAATACAATGTTGTCAAAGAAGTTGTGAAAGGCAAAAGGGTTATCATCATAGATGATTCAATTATGCGAGGAACTACCAGCCGAAAGATAATCAAAATGATCCGAAATGCAGGAGCTACAGAGATCCATTTTCGGGTTTCGGCACCACCTACCATTTCACCCTGCTTCTATGGAATTGACATTCCAACACATAACGAATTAATTGCGGCTACTCATACCTTGGAAGAAATAAAGAAATATCTTAGAGTAGACTCAATCGCATATTTAACATTAGATGCTATGAACGAAGCAGTAAAAGGTCACAAAGGTGGTGGCTTTTGCGACGCTTGTTTTACTGCAAAGTATCCTGTCGCTTTTCAGGACCACGCTGGAAATCAAAAATCCCTTTTTTCTGAATATGCGGTAGAAGAATAAGCAAATGGAAGAATTAGAGCTCTCCAAAACCTTTGGGTTTGAGGCGGCTCATTACTTGCCGAACGTGCCCATTGGTCACAAATGCAAGCGAATGCACGGTCACAGTTTCCGATTCTCCGTAGTTCTGAAAGGTGAATTAGACCCAGTGACCGGTTGGATCATGGATTTTGCCGAATTAAAAGAAATTGTAAAACCAATAATCGAAGAACATTTAGATCACTACGTTTTAAACGACGTACCAGGTTTGGAAAACCCGACCAGTGAACGAATTGCAATTTGGCTTTGGAACAAAATAAAACCAGAGCTTCCTCTCCTAGACAAAATCATAGTTTATGAAACTTGCACAAGTTCTTGTGTGTATCGAGGACCCAGCCATTAAATCGTCGGGTGCAGTAGTGCTTTTGTCAGGTGGTTTGGATTCGGCTACTTGTCTCTATCTTGCCGCAAAAAAGTATGGGTTAGGAAAAAAGAACCGACTCCCTTTAATTGCACTTTCCTTCCATTATCAACAAAAACATAAAATAGAACTCACGAAAGCAAAAGCCCTAACCAAAGCGCTGAACATTCCTCACCTAATCCAAAAACTGGATCCACATTTTTTCCAAGGAAGCTCGCTAACGGATTTTTCAATAAAAGTTCCGAAAAACCAAACACTGACGGATAAGCACCTCCGAAAACCAAATCAAAGCAGTATACCAAATACCTATGTTCCTGCCAGAAACACTCTTTTCCTTTCTTTTGCTTTGGCTCTTGCGGAAGGTTCTGGATATTCTGATATTTACATTGGAGTCAATGCACTTGATTATTCAGGCTATCCTGATTGCAGACCAGAATTCATCGAAGCCTTTCGTTCTGTTGTCAATTTAGGAACAAAAAAAGGTTTATCCACAAATGATAAAATCAGAATCGAAACACCACTGATCGAGCTAAGCAAAAAGGAAATTATTCTTCTAGCAAACAAACTAGGTGTTCCGTTTTACCTAACTCATTCTTGCTATGATCCAATCAAAGGCAAGCCTTGTGGAAAATGTGACTCTTGCTATCTTAGAGAAAAAGGATTTCTCGAAGCTGGATTAAAAGACCTTTGAACACCAAGAACTTCAGCAATTTGTTTTTTGTTCTGTTCTTAGCTCTAGTCCTTTTAGTCTTTTTCATCTTGGAACCTAGTGATTTAGTAGAAAATGCAATGCTTTCGGGACTGGCTTGGAAAACCCTAGGTACTGCCATACTAATGTCTGTGCTTTGGGCTACTGAAGCTATTCCCATCCCTGTCACATCATTGCTTCCATTGCTACTTTTTCCACTTTTCAAATTGCAAACATTTGCTGAGGTTTCTGTTTTCTATTCCAATCCGCTAGTTTTTTTGTATGGCGGTGGATTTCTCTTAGCAATTGCAGTTGAGAAATGGGGCCTACATAAAAGAATCGCAATCTCTGTTCTGAGGTATGTAGGTTCTTCTCCAGACCGAATCTTGTTTGGATTTATCTTAGCAACTTCAGGAATCAGTATGTGGGCAAGCAATACTGCCACAACCCTTTTGATCTTACCAATCGCATTAAGCATGATCTCTTTGCTTGAAAGCCAATGGATTCAGGAAAGAGACAAAAGTCATTTCACGAAACGAACTCTGTTGGCGATTGCTTTTTCTGCCAGCATTGGGGGTATGGGAACCTTAATTGGCTCTCCGCCAAATGCACTGCTTGCTGGTTTTGTAGAACAAAAACTATTGATTGAATTTGGATTTTGGCAATGGATGAAATATGCGATGCCGATAGTTTTGATTCTGATTGTGGCACTCTACCTCATTTTCGCAAAATTAGTTTATCCCATAAAAGACCAAACACAAAAGAGTTCTGGGTTTCTGGATTTAGAGTGGAAGAATCTCGGAAACATTTCTTTTGCTGAAAAGACAGTCGCTTTTGTGTTTGGTGTGACGGCAGTTCTTTGGATGACTCTACCTTTGATCAAACCTTTCTTTCCCTTTTTAACGGATGCCGGCATAGCCATACTAGGAGCCTTTGTCCTTTTTCTAATTCCTTCTCAGAAATCCAGACTTTTAGAATGGAATGATGCCAAACAATTGCCATGGGATATAATTCTTTTATTTGGTGGTGGACTGAGCTTAGCAAGTGCTATTGAAAAGAGTGGACTTGCCGAATGGCTTGGAAATCTATTTCTCATTTTCCAGGGATTACCCGTTTTCTTTACAATGCTTTTCGTTGGATTATCGGTTTTGCTCTTTACCAATTTAGCTAGTAACCTAGCCACTGTTGCTACTTTCTTACCGATTCTAGCCAGTCTTTCCAAGGGTTTAGAAATGGATCCGATGAATCTTTTTCTACCGACTGCACTCATTGCTGGCTCAGCCTTTCTTTTGCCAGTTGGAACACCTCCCAATGCCATCATTTATTCTTCTGGTCATATTAAGATCAAAGATATGTTTAGAGCCGGGCTTATTCTTTCTTTGGTTTCTCTAATAGTTATCAATCTCTGGTTTTACTTGGTTCTTAACCATTGAGGATTCTTTAAGTTTGTATAAATATGAAACATAAAATATTTGATTCAAAATCTGGTGCATTCTTTCATTTTACAGAGGATATCTGTTCGGATATAGAAGAAGTTTTTTCTTTAAATGGGCCGAACCATATTCTTTGGAATCGAAGTAAAGAAAACTTTCTGTTCCATTGCGACGATAAAGAAGTTTATCTTCGATCCAATTCATTTTGCACAATCACTGCCTTAAATCAAATTCATATTCCAAAACAGAATAGTACTCTTACTGTTATTTCCTTTAATCGTGAATTTTATTGCCTTCGTGATCATGATCATGAAATTTCTTGCAATGGAATTTTATTCTATGGAGCACAGGAATTGCCTGTACTTAAAATTAATAAATCCGATCAATTGGTTTTTGAGAATTTAATTAAACTTTTTCAAAAAGAATTTCAAGAGAATGATCAAGTACATTTGGAAATGGTTGTTAGCCTTCTTAAGGTTATGATTATTCAGTTAACCAGAATAGGTAGGAATCAAATCAAAGGTCTTATTGCGGAACCATCAAGCATTGAAATGATTCGAAAATTCAATTTACTTGTAGATCAAGGATTTAAAACAAAGAAGCAAGTGAATGAATATGCCTTTGAACTAGGATTATCTGCTAAAAGATTATCTGAAATTTTCCGGAAAGGTGGATTAGGCTCACCGCTACAAATAATCCACAATCGAATCATTTTAGAAGCAAAAAGACTACTTCTGTTTTCTGATAAATCGATATTGGAGATTTCGGATGCGTTGGGATATGAGGAGCCCGGACAATTCAGTAAACTTTTTAAGAAGGTTGCTAATTCATCACCGTCAGAATTCAAATCTATCAATCGGAAGAATTGACCCTTAAAAAGGACATTTAGACCTTGTTTACATTGCCGACTTGCGCTATTGTTTACTATAGAATATGAATTTATATCGAATGCTTTTGATGAGTCTGGTTTTCCTTGTGTCTTTGGCACTCACTGCTCAAGACCAGTCCTCTGATGGAATTCGACGAAAAAATTTCGCAGTAGATTCGTCTGGTTTGGCATTGCAGGGCTATGACCCTATTTCTTACTGGACTGGAAATCCGACTAAAGGATTCTCTAAGTATTCTTTTCAATACAAAGGGGTTACTTACCATTTTGTAAACATTGAAAACCAAACACAATTTTCAAAAAGCCCAGAAAAATACGAACCCGAATTTGGCGGTTGGTGTGCGTATGCAATTGGGAAAAATGCAGAAAAAGTAGAGATCAATCCTAAGCGCTTCAAAATTTCGGAAAACAAGCTATATCTTTTCTACGATGGCTTTTTTGGTGACACATTGAAACCATGGAATGAAGATGAGAAAAGTCTCAAAGACAAAGCTTATCAAAATTGGAGTAAAATCGCTATTAAATGAAATATTGGATTTATCAGGTTGCCCGAATTGGTGTTTCTATTATCTTTTTGCAAACTTTATTTTTTAAATTCACTGGTAGTCCAGAATCAGTCTTTATTTTTAGTTCTATCGGTCTTGAGCCTTGGGGTAGAATAGGAGCTGGAATTGTTGAATTGCTTGCCGTGGCTCTTATATTTTTTCCAAGAACAGTATGGATCGGGGCAGGAATTGCCTTCGGAACTATGGCTGGAGCAATCTTGTCACATCTGACAATGCTAGGAATAGTAGTTCAAGACGATGGTGGATTGTTATTTGCTTTGGCATTGGTTTCAGCATTGCTAGCACTTTTGCTTCTGTATTTTGAAAAGGACAAAATCATAGAGGTTTTGTTTAAGACTAAGAACTCTATATTTCCATGAATGCTTCTTTCCCAATACTGATAGAAAGTGCGAATACCTCATCTCTAGCGGTGCTAAAAAAAGACTCAAAATGTCTATTTGAATCAATGATTCAAGTAATTGATGTTCTTAGTGATGAATCCTACTCAGTTCCATTAGCAACATTGTCAAAGAATAGTTTATCGCAACATGTCCGTCATATCTTGGAATTTTATATTGAATTTTTGAATGGACTTCAGATTGGATCAATTGACTACGATGCGAGAAAACGAACACATAAAATTGAAACGGACAAGAGTTTTGCGGTCTCTGAGATGTTGCGTATTCAAAATGAAATAAACAAACTTTTCGAAAATAAATCCATTTTCATTGTCTGTTCTACTCATCAAAAAGATACTCGGTTACAACTTCCCTCTTCTCTTTTCCGAGAATTGACTTATTGTAATGAGCATTCGATTCATCACCTGGCATTAATAAAAATCGGAATCAAAGCCCATTTCCCAGATATTGACCTTCCGAATGGATTCGGAGTTGCCTATTCCACGCAATTTTCTGTTAGGCAATGATTTAAGACTATAATTTAAATTCTTACCATTGATAAATGTTTAGAGTTTCTCAGTATTTTGTCTTAGTATAACTCAGCTTTTTATTTAGTATAATCTCTACTTTTGTGATTTCCCCAGGTTTGACAATGATTTCCGAATTCTCGAGCTTCATCTCTTCCATGAAACTCGCTCGGATTTCATACTTACCTGGCTGAAGATTCGTATAGTAAAAGTAACCATCTTTATCTGTGTTTACCTTGAAGATCTGATTCGTTGATACTACCGTAGGCATATAGATAGGTTGCTTCTCTATAGGATTGTCCAATGTTTTAAAAAATACCCTACCTTGGATAGCACCGAAACCTTCCATAGAAAGAACTGCATCAACTACCACGGTTTCTTTAGGGATAACAGCCGTTGCTGTTTTATAAATCGGATAGTTGTCCGCTCGAACTTCTATCTGATGAACACCTGAAGGCAATTTGTCGATCTTAATCGAATAGATATCTCCTGGAAGAATCTGGCCGTTTCTTGAAGTAGCTCCCCAAACCCTAGATTTATTTGTGGATACAAGGACAGGATATTCAACATCATCAACTAACACTTTTATCTTTCGCGATTGGGAGCTTTCTCCACTTTGTTGCTTGGATTTACGATTTAAAAGATCATACGGTGATTTTAAAGCGACCCCACCATAGTTTGAATCACGAATCACTGTTGTGTTGACCAATATAGAACCTGTAGTCACTGCAGGAGGAGCTGGAGGCTCTACATTCAAAACAGGGGGAATCGGAACTGTGGTCGTGTTTGCTGGAGATGTTTGAGGTTCTGGGATTGCCACAGTTGTTGGGGTAGACGAGTTAATGACTACGTTGTTTACTTGCTCAGTCGTTGTTGTGATGGGCGGAGGTGGTGGCAAAGGCTGTGCTACTTCTAGATTTGCAGGTGGTTTGGGCGGAGTCACTGGTTTTGGGCTTCCCGAAAGGTAAATACCTGCCGCGTTTCCAGAGATTTGAGGATTCTGTTCATGGCTGAATTGCTTTGCCATCTTAATGGTTTCGCCTTGTGAAACAAAAAATGCTTCAAGAGCCGTAACCACCTTGTCATTGTTTAAGTCAGCTTTTTCTAAAGCGTTACCAAAGTTATATGTAAAAATTCCATGGTTGATAGTTCCACCCACTTCAATAGAAGTTTGATCTGCGTCAGAAGAGGAAATAACCGCTTTATTTTGAAAAAAGTAGTCTTCTTGGTTTTGGCGAACAACTCCATCATTGCCCTGGGCGATTGGAATTTCAGCCGCTCCTCTGGTGTTTTTCCCTTTTTTCGCAATGCCCCCCGAATAACAACAATCCATAACTAAAACAGTTTTTTCTGATTTTATATCATCCAAGAAATCGTTCAATTCTTCATCTGAAATGTGAGGTCTATCGAAACAGATTAAATAGTTTCGCATTCCGTTTTTTGCCTTTGCATCTTTCATGTACATTCCATGGCCTGAAAAGTAAATGAAAACAGTATCGTCCTTTTTAGCTGATTTGCCGATTGCGGACATGGCATTTTTAACGTTTTCTCGAGTAACTTGAGCTCCCAACAAAACCTGCAGGTCTTTAAAATTGCCAGACTTCATGACTTTTTCTCGGAGAAAGTTTGCGTCCGCCTCACAAAGATTTAACTCGGGAATTTTAGCTTGGTTCCCTTTATAGTTGGTACCTATAAACAATCCGTATCTTTCTTGGGAGAAAAGTTGGAACGGAATGAATGCGCAAATGATGAAAACAAATCGTATGAATTGAAACATGCGAACCTGGATAGAATATTTCATTAAAAAAACCTACTGTATATGATAGCTAAAGTTTGGTTTCAGGAATTGAAAAAATCAATTGGATTTTTTGGTTGTTTTTAAAAAATGAAACACTTCTGGCAAAACAAAGCTCTTGAATTCAGAATTCAATTTTGCTTCCCCTCTGCAGTCATAGTGGATCTTATCTACAAATTCGTAAGATGGATAGCCATCCTTTGGAAAAGAAAACAAGGGAACCTGCTTGGAAGTAAGGAATTCCTTCAATTTTTGCTTTCGATACTTGTTTTGAGGCCAAACTTCCCCTTCAAGTACCCACGGCATATATACAAAACCGAAGGAGATTCCCTCCTCTTTAAGATAGGCGATTAAATCTTCTAAAACTTCAAAGTTTGGCTCATCAAATTGAGTCCGGGATTCTTCTTGGGCTTTTTCTTTATTGAAGTCATTTGCCACAACTAGTTTTGAAAAAACGACAACCTGGGGCTTAAGTCGATTGGAAATATTGTACTTTCCTTTGGATTGTTTGATTGTCTCTTCGATATGAAAATTGTCTTCTCGTTGCGAAGTGGAAGGGAGACAAAGACCCGCCTCAATATTCTCACAGGATTTGCAAAATTCCATTTTTTCTTTCCATTGGGAAGAAACATTCCAATTCTCCCAACTACTTGCATTGCGTATTGCCCCATGAAATTTGTAGGATTGGTATAACAAAGGCAAGGCTTTTCCTACTAGAAACACTCGTTCAATTCCGTTAAATTGTTCCCATAATTCTGAAACGGAAAATTGGTGCAGAAATCTATGCCCAAAGAACTCCCAAAGCAATTGTTCATAGTCTCCTTGTTTGCCGGAATACTGAATGAATCCGCCAGAGCCAGTGGCAAAGATATTTCGTTTCCATCCTTCATTCCAACGACGGAGAATATACTCGTTTAATGTTTCGTTTTTGGCCGTAAAAGATCCCGATGGGTCATAAAGTGGTGGTCCGTAACCAACGGAATAAAGCAAAGGACTGCCCGCAAATAATACGAGTTTTGGTTTTTGGTTCCCGGCCCGCAGATACTTTTTCAAAAAGCCAATGTAATATTTAGGTCCCATGGCTGGCAAACTGTGGTTATATACGGAAAACTCTTCAGAGTTTTTTGCAGAATATCCTTCTAGAGCCATACTTCTGGAATCACCTAAAACAATAATCTCTTCTTTGTTCTGACCAGACTCAACCTGTTTCTTCTTTAAATTGACAAAGAAGATTTCTGGTTGTTCAAAGTACTCGATGCCAGTTAAGCGAACGATCACCTCCAAAACCAGAAAAATTGCGATTGTTAGGTAAATACCAATGAATAGTGATTTTTTTGAGGAGTTTGGTTGTTTCGATGGATTAGAAAGCAAAGTAAATCACCTCTTTCCCGAAAATTCCTCGAGTAAGGATCAAGTATCCCAAAGTAGAAAACACCAAAACCTGAATGTAGACAGGCTTTTTAAAAATCCAAAACCTATCTTTGGAAAAATAGCTGATTCCATCTATCACGAGCAATGGAAACAAAATTTTCAAAAATTCTCCAGCGATAGTATAAGCAGGTTTAACCGTATTTGGTGGGACCATTTGCCAATTCCAAAAAGAGAATGCTTTGGAAAAATAAAGAACTAACATGTTCCAATCATAGCATCGAAATGCAATCCCAGTGATTCCAACTAGAGTGACCATAGTGAATCGAAAGAAGAAACCCTCAAAGATCGATCGTAGCTTTCCCCATTTAAGATCGGTGGATTCATCTTTCATGAAATCGCTAGATTGCCCTTTCTTTGGATAAACAAGATAGACAAATGTGATAAATCCATTCAGCGCACCCCAAGTTATGTATGTCCAGTTTGCTCCGTGCCAAAGCCCCGAAGCGAAGAAAACTATCATTAAATTGCGGATTTGCCCCCATTTCCCATTTTTGGAACCACCTAATGGAATGTATACATAGTCCTTAAACCAACGATTCAAAGTGGAATGCCAGCGATTCCAAAATTCGATAGGGTTTCGAGAAAACTCTGGAGTATCAAAATTCAATGTTAATCGAACACCTAAGAGCCTGGCAATGCCTAGGGCGATAAATGAGTATCCCCCAAAATCGCAAAATAGCTGAAACAAGATTCCGTAAGCGGAAACAAAGATTTGACTGCCATCCATTGAGTTTCCAAAACCTGGATTTTGGATGTACTGAGCTTTGCTAGCCAAATAGATATCATCTATGTATTTTCCGACATTGTCGGCAACATATACTTTCATGAAGTATCCAAGGAGAATTTCCCAAATGGCGAAAGGGATCTCTTCTTTTGCGGGAAGTTTTAATTTTTTCAACTGAGGCAATAGATCGCTGGCTCGCTCAATCGGTCCTGCCACCAACTGAGGAAAAAAGTTTACAAACAAAGCGAAATCAAAAAAATCCTTCTCTGCTTTCAGTTGTCCCCGATAAACATCTATTGTGTAAGACATGGTTTGGAAAGTATAGAAACTGATACCAACCGGCAAAATGAAGTTTTGTAAAAATTGTAAGTTTGATTCCGTTAGGAGTTCTCCGCCGCCGAGACTCATAATTCCGTTGTAGGCTCCCGCAAAACTATGAACAAAGAAATGAAAATACTTCAAAGTAAACAACAGGCCCAGATTTCCAATAAGGGAAATCAAAAGAAAAGTCTTCTTTGTTCTTAAATTTTTAGAAGATTCGATTTTGTTTGAAGCAATAAAATCAATGGCGGTACTCGCGAAAATCAAGCTAAGGAAAAACCATTCCCACCAGCCATAGAAAAAATAAGAAGCAAACAGAAGCCAGATGTTCTGGGCTCTGGCTCCCCAGGAGTATTTCTTTCCGAGAAATCCAAACCCAAGGAAAGGAAGGTAGACGATTAAAAAGAAGACTAGAAATACGAAAGTATTGAATAGCAAACTAATCTTCCTTTTGGACGAGAATACTCAAAATGTCCAGGTCTTTATTCCGATAAAATAAAAGAGATATAGATGCCATTTAAGTAGTTTGCCTTCGGTCTCCGATTGACAGAGATTGTAGAACTATGTTTCTGGAAACTAGGTTGTTTGAGCAAGTTCTTTCACATTTAGGGTACCGCTCTTTTCGACCAGGTCAAAAACAAGCTATTGAAGCTCTTCTCAATGGGAAAGACACCATTGCTATTTTACCCACTGGTGGAGGAAAAACCCTAATCTATCAGGTTCCAGCCCTTTTGAATCTCAAGGGTTGCATCCTAGTTATCTCACCCCTAATCGCTTTGATGAAGGATCAAACGTATCAAATGCTTGCCAAGGGAATATCAGCAAACTATTGCAATTCGACTCAAGACGAAGTAGAACAAATGAAAGTGCTGGCTTCCGCAGTAAAAGGAGATATCAAAGTTCTTTTTGTTTCTCCTGAAAGGGCAATGTCCAAGAGTTTTGCTTTTATTTTGAAAGAAATGGATTTAAAAGCTCTGGTTGTTGATGAGGCACATTGCGTTTCTCAATGGGGTCATGATTTTAGGCCCGAATATAGAACCTTGCACCTATTAAGAGAGAAACATCCAAGGCCAACATTCCCTGTAATCGCCTTAACAGCAACTGCAACGGAAAGAGTCCAAAAGGACATCATTGATTCACTGGGACTCTCAAACCCTGAAGTGATCTTAACTTCTTTTTTGAGGAACAATCTTCATTTTAAAGTAGAGTATCCAGACTCTGAAAGAGCGAAGGTAGATCGTTTGCTTGAGCTTTTGGAGCCTTGGAAAAACAAAAAAACCAATAGCGGAAGAGCCATTGTATACTGTGCCACCAGAAAGAAAACCGACGAAGTATACGAATTGTTAAATGACCATGGCTTCTCCCCAGGGAAGTACCATGCCGGTCGAACAGATGGCATCAGAGAAAGAACTCAAAATGCTTACATTTCAGGCAAGGTAAATCTATTGGTTGCAACCAATGCCTTTGGTATGGGAATCGACCAACCCAATGTAAGAATGGTTGTCCATTATCAGACACCAGCTTCTTTGGAGGCTTATTACCAAGAAGCAGGCAGAGCGGGGAGAGATGGAGAAATCGCAGACTGCATTTTGTTTTTTCGAAATGGTGATCTGTCCACCCAAGCATTTATGATTGCAAAAGAATCAAACCGCAAAGGCGGAGAAACTCTTCTCAAACATGTAAAAGAATATGTTTTGAAACCAGAATGCAGACAAGTTCAGCTTTGTGCCTACTTTGGTGAAAGAATATCTCCTTGCAAAGTATGTGATATTTGCATGCAAGGTAGCACTTCTTTGGAACGAAATCAATTTATTGAAAATGAATTCACCAAACAGAAGATAAAAACTCAAAAAAGATCCCA
>JAIXRB010000074.1 GCA_027485405.1 Leptospiraceae bacterium
GCTTGCCATTTCACGAGGATCCCATTTAGGACTCCAAACAACTTCGACCTCTGCCTCTTCTATGCCTTCCACTTGGAGTGCATGCTCTTCTAGTTCAGCTTTCATTTGCGGACCAGAAGGACAAGCCATGGAAGTCAATGTCATCACTATACTAGCTTTCTTATCTTCCACTTTTAGAGCATAGACCAGACCCAACTCCACAAGTGAGATTCCAATGTCGGGATCTTCTACTAAGCGAATGTTCTCGAGAACTTCTTTTTCTTTTTCAGTTTCAATGGCTATCATTCAGACCTCGCTTTTGAATATAGGAATGAAATCCTTGGATTGGCAACAGAAAACACTTCCCTCGACTAGGAATTTCTCGTAAAATTTCAATTAGTTTAAGCCAGTCCAATCTCTTAGACTCTTCCAAAAACTGAAAATTCTCTCCCAGGTCGTTGTTCCAGATGTTTTTGGTTTGATCATTGAAATTGTCCTTTAGTGGCGAAATCAGCTCAAATTCTGTTCGATCTCTCCAGAGAAGCCCTGCCGTAGCCTGGCAAATTAGACAAGATTCGGTTTCTAGATGAAACAAATTCTCTTTTCCGAAATAGGAAATTGTGTCGCCACACATTGGATTGTTGGAAGTAAATTCTGTAGACAAGTCACTTCTTTTCTCTGGTAAAAGAGAGGCATACTTTTTTAAAAGTTGTGTGCTATCTGCGAGCGACACGTTGAAACAAAGCTCGCACCTTATCTAAAGCAGACAAGAGCCGATCAATATCTTCTTTTGTATTGTACATATAAAACGAAGCCCTACAGGTTCCAGGCACTTTCCAGAGTTTCATCAAAGGCTGGCAACAATGGTGTCCAACTCGGATGGCGATTCCCTCTTCATCAAGAACGCTTCCGACATCGTGTGGGTGCACACCGTCCATTTGAAAAGAAATGACACCTCCCCGTTTTTCTAGGTCTTCAGTTCCATAAAGAGTAATTCCTGGAATTCTTCTCATTTCTTTCAAAGCGTATTCAACCAGGTATTTTTCGTGTTTGTGGATGTTTTCCATACCTACTTCAGTCAAATAATCCAAAGCTGAAGAAAAGCCAATAACTCCCGCTATATTTGGTGTTCCGGCTTCTAGTTTTGCAGGAAGATTAGCATAAGTAGATCGTTCCAATTCAACTGTTTCTATCATGTCGCCCCCTCCCAGCCAAGGAGGCATTTCTTCCAAGATCTCTTCTTTTCCGAAAAGTATTCCGACTCCAGTTGGGCCCAGCATTTTATGAGCACTGAACGCATAGAAATCAACGTCCATCTGCTTTAGTTTTACTTTTAAATGACTGGCACCCTGAGCACCATCTAACATGAACTTAGCCCCCACTTCTCTTGCGCGAAAGAGGATAGGTTCAAAATCATGGATTGTTCCTGTGACATTGGACATCTGAGACACGCTTACAATCTTTGTCTTTTTAGTTATGATATTGTTTAAATCTCTCAGATCGTAGGTTGAATCTTCTAAAATCGGTATAAACTTTAAAATAGCTCCTTTTTCTTGGGCTAGCATTTGCCATGGAACTAAATTGCTATGGTGTTCCTGAACACTGAGTACAATCTCGTCCCCTGCTTGGATGTTCTTTCGCCCCCAACTTTGCGCTACTAAATTGATAGATTCAGTTGTGCCTCGGGTAAAGATAATTGCCTTTGCGCATTGAGCTCCAAAAAAATTGGAAGTTTTAATCCGAGTTTTTTCGAACGCTTCCGTGGCTTCTTGGGAAAGTTTGTAGATGCCTCGATGAATATTTGCATTTTCTAATTCATAGTAGTGGCTTGTTGCTTGGATCACTTGCGTTGGCTTTTGGGAGGAAGCGGCATTGTCCAAATACACTAGTGTTTTGCCATTCGAGGTAAGCGAATCTAGTATCGGGAAGTCCTTTCTTACTTCATATTCGTTGAAGGGTTTCATACATCTAAATCCACAAAGATTTCATTGCCTTCTACTTTAATCGGATAAATGGTCAAAGGTTCTGTAGCTGGAAATTGAAGAACAGAACCATCTCGAATGCTAAACTTTGCAAAATGGCGGGGACAAGTGATCACTCCGTCCACAAGTTCTCCACTGGAAATCTCTTCTCCATCATGAGAACAATTGTCTTCGAAGGCGAAGAATTCACTCCCAATGCGAGTGATGGCAATAGTTGCATGCTTTGTCTGAGACAAATACACTTTTCCTTCCAGAATTTGGTCGATGGATGCGATTCGAGCGTATGCCATTTAGGAAAGCTTTTCCTCTATCATCTGTAAGCTTGCATTCTTCAACTCTTCCGGCAAAAAAGCAAGGTCTAGAACTGCACCAAAAAACGCAAAGACTAAGAGCTTCTTCGCTTCTTCTGGGTTTAAACCACGAGCTAGCAAGTAAAACAGTTGTTCCTCGTCAATTTCCCCAACAGTCGCACCATGGGTGCAAGAAACATCCTCAGCCTTAACTTCCAATTTTGGGTTGGCTTCCGCCCTAGCCTTGGGACCAAGGGATAGATTTCGTGACATTTGACTTGCTTCCACTTTTTTAGTTCCACTCGGAATATGAAGATTCCCAGTAAAAATATGATGTGCCCTGTCTTGTACGGATACCCTGTATTCGATTTGACTTTTTGAATGAGAAGCTAAGTGAGTAGCTAAAACATCTTGGTCTCGAAGCTCACGCCCGCTCATTGCAGAGACACTCGTTAGTTTGAATTCCGAACCGGAACCCAATAGAGTTGGAAAATGAAAATACTTGCTTTTATAACCGCCTAAGTTTAGGTCAGTAAAATCCATTTTACTATCTTTTGCAAGAAAGCAAATTGTTGTTTTGAAATGCAGGCTGTCCGCAGACTCTAAATCAGAACGAAACAATTCCAAAGTCGATCCCTGTTCTAAAATGTAAATCTCCAACTGCGTACAAAATCCAGGTTCCGCTCCAGCATATGTGTTACGATAGCTTTTACAAAGACTAGCCTTCTCTTCTTTAGAAACCCGAACTACTTGGAAAGAAACTTGGTGTGCTGAGTCACTTTCAAGACTCCAGTTATGTGAACCTGAAATCTCACGATAGTGCATTCCTGAAACTAAGCTGATTGGCAAAGAAGTAAAAAAGTTCGTTGGGGCAGATGATAGTAAGCTAGAGAGCTCTGAGAAATCGACTGGCTTTTCTTCTGAATTGCCATTCCAATGCAAAGTTGTAAAATCGGTTCGCTTCAAAATTGCATTAAGATCAATGCCCTTTAATGAGAATTTTCGAAAGCTCTCATTTTTAGGCCCAGGAATGTCCACATTACGAGATTTAAACTCGGTTTGCCAATCCTGAAAGGTTTTTGAAAGAGTTCCTACCATTTATTTGGAAATGCTCTCTTTTTCTAAAATCCAATCGTAGCCTTTCTCTTCAAGTTTCGTTGCCAAATCTTTGTTCCCAGTTTCCAGGATTCTTCCATCTGCAAAAATATGAACGTAATCGGGTACAACATAATTTAACATTCTTTGGTAGTGCGTGATAAGCAGAGTTGCACGATCTGGAGCTTTGTTAGCCGTTATTCCTTCAGAAACAATCCGAAGGGCATCAATGTCCAAACCAGAGTCGGTCTCGTCCAAGATGGATAGCCTAGGCTTCAATAGACTAAGTTGCAAAATCTCAGCTCTTTTCTTTTCGCCACCGGAAAATCCATCGTTCACATAACGACCAATAAAAGACTCTGGAACACCCAATGCTTCCATTGCTGTTCGCAATTCTTTTCTGAATTCTTTTACCGGGAGATCTTTTCCCCGATGGGCTTTTAGAATTGTCTTTAAAAAAGATCCGATCGTGACACCAGGGAGGGCTGTTGGGTATTGGAAGGATAAAAAAAGCCCAAGTCTTGCCCGTTCCTCTGTGGGTAAGCCAAGGATAGACTTTCCTTCCCAAAGAATATCTCCGGAAGTAACTTCGTAGCGCGGATGACCTAAAATAACGTTCGAGAGAGTGCTTTTTCCCGAACCGTTTGGTCCCATGATGGCATGCACTTCCCCTGGCTGGATGATAAGGTTCACACCTTTTAAAATGGGCTTTCCCACAACATTGGCATGCAACTGCCGAATTTCTAGAATTGGAACCAAAGA
>JAIXRB010000079.1 GCA_027485405.1 Leptospiraceae bacterium
ATCCAGGTTTGCGGTCGGCTCATCTGCAAACAGAATTCGGGGAGAATTGATGAAAGATCTAGCAATAGCTATACGCTGTTCCTCTCCACCAGAGAGCTGTTTTGGAAAATGGCTGGCTCTATGCCCCATAGAAACGGAATCCAATACTTGTTTTGCCTTTGTAGCGATCTGACTTTCAGAGTATCCAGGCATAAGATACAGTGGAATCCCTACATTCTCCAGAGCAGTCAGTCCTGGCAAAAGCTGAAAGTTCTGAAAAACAAATCCAATGCGCTCTCGTCTGAGCCTAGCCAATTCACTTTCCTTTGCTGTAGTTAGGTTTATCCCATCTAATACCACGGTGCCAGTAGTCGGGAGGTCTAAACCTGCCGCAATTCCTAGTAAGGTGGATTTTCCTGAGCCAGAAGGACCCATGACTGCGATAAATTCTCCTGATTCAACATGGAAATCGATCCCTTTTAGGATCAAAAGAGGCTCACCCTCGGCAGGAAAGGACTTTGTTACTTTTTCAAAACTGAGCATAGGCTTGGATTTTACCCTCTAATGTGCATAAGTCGAATTTGGAGAAATTTTTTTTATTTTTTTTCAAATGATTTTTCGTTCCAGAAAACTATGGCAGAGACTCTTTTTTTCTAAAAAATTTTTTCTTCCGATTTTTGGAAGTTCGGCTAATTTTTTTTGACCCCAAAGCCCCTGCTATTTATACAGTAACTTCATTGGTTGCTCTGTTCTAAGACTTATGAACAGACCTGTTGATAAGCCTGTAATCATTGGACAAAAAAAGAATGCTAAATCGCGAACCTGACTTAGAAAAAGAGCAAGAGCCCCGACTTTCTTTGAAAGTTACAAAGCCTTGCAGTTCCTGCGGTTCTGTGGCGATTCTCTATCAACAAAATCTATGTAAGGTATGTTTGACAAAAAGCTTCAAAAAACTTGTCAAAATGATTGATTCTGTTCGAAATTAAGACACCTACAGCACGATAGACGATGAGTTACCCATTCCAAACCATCGAGCCGAAATGGCAATCCTTTTGGAAAGAAAACCGCACATTTGCCACAGATTCCCACTCTAAAAAACCACCTTTCTACTGCCTTGATATGTTCCCTTACCCGAGTGGTGCTGGCTTGCATGTAGGGCATCCAGAAGGGTATACCGCTACAGACATTTTGTCCAGGCTAAGACGCATGGAAGGGTTTGAAGTCCTCCACCCGATGGGCTGGGACGCCTTTGGTTTGCCAGCAGAACGTTATGCTATGACAACGGGGATCCACCCCCGAGAAACCACGAAAAAGAACATCGATACGTTCCGAAAGCAAATCCAGATGCTTGGATTGTCCTATGACTGGGAACGGGAGATTTCGACTACCGATCCCGACTATGTCAAGTGGACTCAATGGATCTTTCTTCAGATCTACAACTCCTACTATGATGAATTTGAATCGAAAGCAAAGCCAATCTCAGTTCTCATCCAGCATTTTTCAAAATTTGGCAGTGAAAAGTATTCCTTGGCTTTGAGTCGCCCAGCTTTTTCGGCGAGTGATTGGGCATCATTTTCTAGATTCGAAAGAGAAGAAATCCTATCATCCTTTCGTTTGGTCTATGAAGCAAAAATCCCAGTAAACTGGTGCGAGGCATTGGGGACAGTTCTCGCAAACGAAGAAGTGGAAGAATGGGTTTCCAAAGGCTATTCCGTAGAACGAAAACCGATGCGCCAATACATGATGCGCATCACAGCGTATGCAAACCGTTTGCTCACCGATTTGGATCTTTGCGAATGGCCGGTTTCTACTTTAGAAATGCAAAGAAATTGGATCGGAAAGTCGGAAGGTTTGGAACTACGATTTCCATTAGCCGAAACCTCCAAAGGGGAAAGCATTGTAGTCTATACGACTCGACCTGATACAATTTTTGGAGCAACCTATCTGGTTTTGGCTCCAGAACATGAATTGGTTGCATTGATTGTTTCGCCCGAACAAAAAGCGGAAGTAGACGCCTATTGCAAACAGTGTGCTCTAAAGAGTGATTTGGAACGAACAGAACTCTCCAAAGAAAAAACAGGAGTCTTTTTAGGATCCTACGCTCTTTCCCCAGTTGACCCTGAAATCAAAATCCCAATTTTTATCTCCGACTACGTATTAGCTGGCTATGGTACGGGAGCCATTATGGCAGTTCCCGCCCACGACCAAAGAGACTTTGAGTTTGCCAAAAAATTCAATCTTCCCATCTTACCAGTCATTGCTGGAGAAATGGATGGAACTTCTGCTTTTGATTCTAAGGAATCCACTTGCATTCATTCCGAATCCAAACTGGTTTCACTGAACGGTCTTTCCTACAAAGCCGCTTTCGAAACCATGGTGGATTTTGCTAGCAAACACAACCTAGGCAAAAAGAAAGTCCAGTTCAAACTGAGAGATTGGCTATTCGCGAGACAGCGGTATTGGGGAGAACCCATACCGATTGTACACTTTGAAGATGGAACCCCAATGGCATTGACTGAAGCCGAATTGCCGCTTCTTTTACCTGACTTAGAAGAATTCAAACCTTCTGGAACAGGGGAGTCCCCACTGGCTTTGGCAAAAGATTGGTTAGGCTATAAAGATCCCAAAACAGGTGAAAAGGCAAGAAGAGAAACCAATACTATGCCGCAATGGGCAGGTTCTTGCTGGTACTATTTACGTTATATTGATCCAAAGAACTCATCTGCACTGATCGATCCTAACTTAGAAAAAAAATGGATGCCTGTTGGAATCTACGTAGGTGGAGCGGAACACGCGGTTCTCCACTTATTGTATTCTAGGTTCTGGCATAAAGTGTTGTTCGACTTAGGTCATGTTTCTACGCCGGAGCCTTTTCAGAAGCTGGTGCACCAAGGGCTCATCCTTGGGGAAGACAAGAGCAAGATGTCCAAATCCAGGGGCAACGTAGTCAATCCCGACGAAGTTGTCCTTGCCCACGGTGCTGATACACTTCGTCTTTTCGAGATGTTTATGGGTCCTTTTGAAATGACCAAACCTTGGAGTGCCAAAGGAGTAGAAGGGGTTTCCAGATTCCTAAACCGAGTTTGGAGGCTTTTCCATACGGGCGAAACTTTTGCTGTCCAAGACCTCGAACCAACCGAATCGGAACTTAAAATCCTCCACCGAACTTTGAAAAAAGTTAAAGAAGACATTCAAAATTTTTCTTTCAATACAGCGATTTCTCAAATGATGATCTTTGTGAACGAGTTAACAGCTTCTGAGCGCAGACCTCGAGCTGTTTTAGAACCTTTTGTTTTGGCTCTCAGCCCTTTCGCACCTCATATCGCAGAAGAACTCTGGAGTTTACTTGGTCACAAAAACACTCTTGCTTTTGAACCTTTTCCGAAATGGGAAGAAAGGTATTTGTTAGATGATACAATAGTAATTGCCGTTCAGGTGAACGGTAAGTTGAGGGGAGAGTTTTCGGCACCCCGTGACCTTATAGAAGCAGACGCTCTTCTTCTTGCCAAACAGGCAGAAAAAGTGAAACCCTTCATAGAAGGCAAAACAGTTAAAAAAGAAATCTATGTCAAAGGCAAGCTAGTCAATCTAGTTCTTGAATCTTAAATCTCAGCAATCAAACGAATGATCCAGATCCCCAGGATTGCCGCTTGCGCCAACAAACAAGTAAAGCGAGCTATCACAAAGTAAGGCTTCGTAGATATCAGGTGCAAGACTGACTGAAGAATGCGAGCTCCCAAAGCATACATTGCCAAGGGATCGGTAACATACAGTTGATTCGTCATATAAGAAACGGCTACAACTGAAGCATAGACTGGTAGGTTTTCCACGCAATTGGCATGGGCTCGCACTAGTCTTTGAGAGAAAGGAGATACATCTTCTCCAGTGGGTTTAAAATCGTTGACCTTTCTTTTCTTGAATAGAACCAAAGAACCGCGAAAGACTGCGAGAGTCGAAAGGAGAGCCAAAGTCCAAGCCGCAAAAAGTAAAAGTGAAAGTATTGTTAAATTCATAAAATCATCCTAATAGAACGTAAGCCAAAGCTCCCAAAATACACATAACAACTCCGAGTCCAATGATCATTCCAGTGTTGTTTTCTTCTAGGTCAGCAGGAACTCCTGGGCGAAAGTTAGAACTTGCCATCTTTGCCTCATTAGAGGCAATAGCCGCCGCATTAGGAACGCCAACCCGCACTGGGCTTTCTTCTTGCGAATGGAACAAAAGTCGGTTCGGCCCTTCGGCAAAAATGTGGTACTCGCCCTTGGTACTGGCAATTCCAAGAAACTTTGCTATAACAGGTTCTTTTGAAACTTTTCCATTTTCATCTAATAAACCGAGCATTGCCGCATTGGCTTTGCCTTCTTGGGTATCTTGCGGAATTAAAAGATGGATCATTTGTCCTTCTACAAGATTGTCGAAATCAACACCGTTTACGGGGGAAATCATAGTCTTAACGTTTATTTCTTTGGTATAGCCCTTTCTGAAATGATCGATTTGCCGCTGTACAGGAGTTCTTTCTCCTTCTGGGTTTTGAAGTGCAGTAAGATCTAGAGCGGCACCTTGCGTATCGGCTGTAGCTTGTTGCGATGCTTCTTCAGCAATCTTTTCGATCGGGTTGATTAAACCTATCATTGGGTTTTGGTATCGAAACCTAGCGCTTGATATCTTATCGACTTCGGCTTGGATTTTCACTCGCCCTGCTTTTGTTGCCGCGGCAATGGCAGGCTCAACAACTTCGGCTATACGAGAGGGGTCTTTTTTTTGCCAAAGAATCATAAATTCTTCGATTTTGTCTTTGGTTAAAATGCGATAAAGAGTTCGCCCAATATTGTCAGATAACCCTTTGTCTCTTGCTTTTGCTTTACCAATATCTGCTAAGTCTTGGGATACTTGCGCATAGTCGGCAAAAGGGCGTAACCTTCGGTAAATCGTTGCATTGCCAACTACTGAATAGATATCGAGAATGCTTTTTTTTATGGAAGAAGCCAAAATCAAGAGCATTCCAGAGTTGTTGTCGATATCCAGTTTCATCTTTACAAGGTAAGCATCTGTTATCTTGCCCTGGACGACTTCTTTGGCTTGCTCCTCGGTAAATACTGCATCAAGCGTTAGAGTTAAAAGGTCGGCTTGCTTTTTGAGTTGGTCTGATTTGGCGTTAGGTTGATCTGGGGGCATTATTGTGTGAAAAGTTGTTCATCTTCAATTTTTAATTTAGAAATGTCGCCGAGGGGGATTTGAACTCGAGCTACGGTTTCCTTTGCTTCATGCGAAGAATACATTTTAAACAATCTCCTATCAAAGCCTGATTGAGAAAGCAAAATCTCAACCATGGTAATCCCCATTCCGGCTCCTTCTGTGTTGTCTCCATGCTCCATAAAGAATTCGAAAAGATTATCGTATTTCTTTGCGTTTAGAAATTTCTCGCGGATTCTGTTTTCTTCTACTTTGATCAGGCTAAAATTGTTTCTGATTTCTAATTCGATCAAGTCATCATGGCATTGGCAGGAGATTTTTACAAAGTATCCGGTTTCTTTCATCTTCTGCTTGTAAGCTGGAAATTTTTTATCATTCAAGTTGGATTTAAAATACTTCATCCCTTGTTCATACTGATCTTCGTCGTCAATGTTTAGGTGAAGTTCCTCGAAAATCATACGCTTGATAGCGGCTTTGGTTGAGTTTACGATGAGTTCTTTTGCGGAGGTATAGAGAAGCTCCATTAGGTCGACTCTTCCGACTTTTTCTAGGATCTCAGTAAAGATGAATTTGAGACGAGCCTCTCCGTTTTCCCCTAAAACATGGGTGATCATGGAGATACGTTTACCATGTTTTACCCCGTCTCTTACCGAGTTCTTAAAACTCTCGGGCAATTGTTCCTCGGTAATCTCCATTCTTCAAAAACTCTGTCGAATTGAAATGATTTGTCTAGCTATTTATGAAGAAATACATGCTTCTGTAGAGTATCCATAATTGAATTGAAATCCGCTTTACAGTCCATAACTCGGTTAATGAATTTTGGGTTGGTAGCCTGGATTTCGTTCTGGTGAAACTTAACTTTAAACTCGGTGAATTTCAGCCCATTGGCTGTGGAGACTACCACTACATTTTCTCCTTTTAGAATGATTCTATTTTTTAAAAGTTTCTTCAAAGCCCCCAAAGCGACTCCGGTATGAGGGTCATTGTACAATCCGTATAGATCGCCTTCCGCCGCGGCATCCGCCAGCTCTTCTTCGGTTGCCACTTCAACCACACCACTAAAATCCTTAAGGATTCGGATGGCCTTTTTGACCGAAACTGGATCCCCAATTTGGATCGCTGTAGCCAATGTTTTTTTTGCCTGAACTGGCTGAAAGTGCTCGAAACCATTCAAAAAAGAATCGTATAGAGGACTCGCATTTTTTGCCTGAGCCAATGCGATCCGAGGAAGTTTGTCGATGAGTCCTAATGTCTTCATCATCTGGAAACCCATTCCCAAAGCACTGACATTCCCCAGATTTCCACCAGGAATTACAATCCAATCAGGTACTGACCAGCCTAACTGTTGGACAATCTCGATAGAAATGGTCTTTTGGCCTTCGATCCTAAGAGAATTCATAGAATTGGCGAGATAAATGCTTTTTTCCTGCGTAAGTTGTTTTACGAGATTCATACAGCCGTCAAAGTCCGTATCCAGTGCCAATACCTTTGCCCCATTGGAAACAGGCTGAATAAGCTGAGCTGTGCTCACTTTGTTTGCTGGTAAAAAAATTATGGAAGGAATTCCTGCTTTTGCGGCATACGAAGCCAAAGCCGCAGAGGTATCTCCTGTAGAAGCACATGCCACGGCTTGGATGGGAACTCCATCAGCAATCATTTGTTTCACTTGGCTGACAAGGACTGTCATCCCTAAGTCCTTAAAGGAACCAGTATGGGACACTCCACATTGTTTTATCCAAAGACCACCTAAACCTAGATCAGTTGCCCAGCGCTTTGCATCGTAGAGATGTGTGCTCCCTTCGCCCGATGTAATGATGTTTTCGTTTTGGATTTCAGGTAGAACCCATTCCTTCTTTCCCCATACTCCCGACGAGAAAGGAAAATCCCTACCTCGGTATCTAGAATCAAAAATGTTTTTCCATTCTTCCGGGGAAATTTGAGATAAAGTGGCGAGATCATGGTCTACAGTGAGCAGTTCACCATCGGCTTCGCAACTATAGATCACCTGGTGCAACGGATAGGTTTTTCCACAACCCTCTTTTGTGCATCTGAACTGAGCATGAGGTTTCATTTTTGTAAGTGACATAGAAATCAAATCCGTTGTTCTTAATGTTAGCTTCCTTTTCCATTGTAAGAAAGGAATGAAATTCAGCTAAGTATTTTTTACAAAGAATGGAAGAAGTCTAGAAAGTGGTAGAAATGGAACCTTTAGAACCAAAAGAGTATCGAAAGCGGAAAGCTAAAAAGTATTTCCGAAATTTTCTGCTTTTATTGGGCTTTTGTCTCATTTTGCTTGGGATTCGCATTTTTGTCTTCCAGGCTTATTTCATCCAAGGGAATTCCATGTCCCCTACTCTAAAACATGGAAGCATTGCCTTGTCTTGGAAAGCAGGGTTTCCAGTTCCTTTTCCTTTTTTTTCTTCCGACTGGGTCTACTCCACCCCTGAAATTCGGAAAATGGACATAGTCCTTTTTTCAAACCAGAAAGGCGAAATCTTGGTAAAGAGAGTGATTGGCTTGCCAGGGGAGTTCTATTCGATTGAAGCCGGGAGAGTTCTCATAGATGCTCAAAAACTGGAAGAAAAGTATCTTCCTGTCGGAACGGCAACCTCAATGTCCTCTAGTTCAGTCTTTTTTGACTTTAGCAATTCACCATTTCTCCCTATGGATAGACAAGGTCGAATTCCTCCCTTCTACTACCTTTTGCTAGGTGATAATAGGGATTTTTCTTCCGACTCTAGAACACTGGGACTTGTCCCTCTCGAAAAAATTCGAGGAAAAGTCATTTTCTCTTTTTAGTCCATGAAAGAGCACCATACAAGATTAATACGAATATCAGCTCTTTTCGGAATCCTTTTTTTGGTTCTTTGGGGTCGAGTTTTTTATCTTACCTATTTCAACAAAAACAACCTTTCTGTTAAATCACCAAAACTAATCCAAAGAGGAACGATTTACGACAGACGTGGGATTGAACTAGCACTCTCGCGCGATTCAGCAACTATCGGTATAGATCCAAAAAACATTTACGACGCAAGTTTGACGGCACAAGAAATAGCACCATTATTGCAAATGAGTGTTTCGCGACTCACGCAAATGATCGAGGAAAAACAAAACTATTTCTTGGTTAAAAGAGAAATAGATTCGAAAATTGCCGAAAAAATCAAAGCCAAAGCACTGCCTGGAGTTCGAGTCGAAAAGGAATTCAAAAGAGTGTATCCACAAGGGAACCTTGCTTCTAACCTAATTGGATTCACTGGGTTCGACGATGACAAAGCTCTGTCAGGTTTAGAGACACTATACAATTTGGAACTATTAAGTGTGACAGATCCAGACTCCACTCGAGGAAACAATATTTACTTAACAATAGATAGTGTGATTCAATACAGATTGGAAAAGGCACTTGGAAAAGCTTTTTTCGAAACAAAATCGAAAAAAGCCATTGGGATCATTATGGATGCCGAGTACGGCAGAATTTTAGCAATGGCATCCTTTCCAAACTTTGATCCCAATCATTTTACGGACTACTCGAACGAATCCCATACTAACTGGGCAATCCGCCATGTTTACGAACCTGGCTCTACAATGAAAATTTTTATAGCATTGATGCTACTCAACGAAGGGGCAATTCTCCCAAAAGAGAAGTTCCATTGCCCAGGCTATATCGAAATTGGAGAGAAAGTCATCCGTTGTACAGACAAACACGGTTTTGTTGATCTGGAGGAAATTCTACAATACTCATGCAATGTTGGAATCATTAAAGCGGCTCAAAAGATAAATGATGCAACTTATTCCCAATACTTAGATAAACTACATTTTGGTCGCCGGGTTGGGTTTTCTATTCATGAAGCCAAAGGTTTTTTGACACCAGCAAACAAGTGGAATAAAAGTACTCCATTTTTTCTTTCGATCGGCCAAGGACTCTCTGTTACACCTATTCAGCTCATTGTCTCGGCGGCATCGGTAGTCAATGGAGGAGTAGTGTTTGAACCGTCCGTTGTACAAAAAGTCACTAACTCTTATGGTGAATTGGTGCACGAATTTTCGCCCAAGGCTGAGCTTGTTGGAATCAAAAGAGGTGCCGCATCTAAGATTCTAGAAGCCATGGGAAAAGCAGTAACAGCTGGTACAGGAAAGAAAGCTTACTTGGAGAACTATTTTATCGCTGGAAAAACTGGAACGGCTCAAACAGCTAGAGCAGGGTCAGGCTACCAAGAAGGACTTTTTACAGCGAGTTTTCTAGGATTTTTTCCAGCCGAAAAACCGAAGTATGTTGGTTTGATTCTATTTGATGAACCTGGAGGAGAATCACATACGGGAGGAGGGATTGCCGCACCAGTTTTGAGGGAAGTTGTAGAAAGCATTATCCCCGTAGTTGAAACGAGTAGCAGACCCCAAGCTTACTCTGTGACTCAGCTCAAAGAACAAAAGTTTAAATTGGACAAGCTGTACCTTCCTGATCTGAAAGGGCTATCAATGAGTGAATCCATTCAAATCTTAAACGAATACAAAATCCCCTTTGAACTGCAGGGAAACGGATTTGTATCTCTTCAGGATCCAAGTCCAGGCACAGCAATTGAAAAAGTAGGAACAGTAAAACTAGTATTAAAAGGCAGTTCCGACTTTTGAACGAAGAGTTCCTCTTTAAAAATTTGCAAAGCCTACCAGAATCTTTGGCTTCAGAAATTCAGAGCTCCGTAGTTCCATCTTTACCTGAACCCTCTAAATCTGGGGCATTGACCTTAAAACTCGATGGAGTGGAAATTCATAGCCAACACGATCCAATCAAAGAGGCGCAACGGTTTTCAAAAGAAGTTCCGAGCGATGATGAAAAAAGGGTGTTTATGCTATTTGGAGCTGGCATTGGTCATATCATTCCCTTTTTATTAGAAAAGAAACATTGTACTGTTATATGGATAGAACCAGTTGCTTTTATTCTAAAAATTGCACTAAGTATTTATGATTTTTCCAAAGAGATTTTGGATGGAAAACTGATCCTACTTTTATCTCCCATTTCGGAAACTAGCTTTTCGGATGCGATGAAAGGAAAATCAACTTACCCGATCTCTTTTTTGCCGCATAGGGGAAGCTTACAGTGGAAGGAGAAGGAATACACTGAGCTTAGATTTACAGCCGAGCAGTTGTTTCACAAAAAGGATGTAAATCTAGCAACGCTAACTCGATTTGAAAAAATTTGGGCTAAAAACATGATTTATAATCTTCCTGAATTATCAAACATGTTACCAGTAAATTACTTATTTGGTTTAGCCGAAGATTGTAAGATCGTTGTAGCAGGTGCGGGACCAAGTCTTTTTTATAGCATTCCAAAGTTACAAGAGTATAGAGATTGTTTTTTTTTGATTTCTGTTGATACTGCTGTTCCCATTCTTACCGAGTTTGGTTTGGAACCTGATTTAATTTTTTCTGTTGATCCTCAAATTTTAAATAGCCAATATCTAGAAAACTACCAAGGAAACGCTCATTTGGTTTTTGATCCAACTTCAACGTATGCCTCTCTAAGATTAAAATCAGGACCAAAAGCTACGTTTCTTACCTCTTCCCCTTTCCCATTGCTTCGCCTATTGACACCAGATCCTAACATTGAAATTGGTATGGTTCCTTTCGGAGGATCTGTTTCAACGAATGCAAGTTCACTTGGGACATTGATGGGAGGTGAAACTTTTTTAGTAGGACAGGACTTGGCTTTTACTGAGGAACTTGCTCATGCGAAAGGTGCCGTCATGGAAGAAAGACTCAATTTCAAAGAATCAAGGTACTTTCGAAGAGAGCTACATAATTATAGACAATTGTTCGCTTTGCCACAAAAACAAGTAACTGGCGTAAATGGGGATATTTGGATCACAAATGAAAAAATGCTTATCTTCAAGAAATGGTTTGAGGACCATGCCAAGGAAAATGATTGGAAGAATCTAACTTACCAAGGGGCAAAACTAGACGGCATTCCTTCTGTTAAATTTGAAGATTGTTTTTTTGATCGCGACAAAGAACAAATTTTAAGACTCAAAAGCAAACTCAAAGAGCTGTTGGAAAAGGAAACCTCTATCATCTCGAAAAAAGAGCTAATGCAGAATTTGGAAAAAAGCATAAAAGAGTTGGAGAGCTTTGAAAAGCCCATTGCGAAAGGTTTGGAGATTTCAAAGAGGTTGTATAGACAGATAGATTTAAACCAAATTGAACCCAGAAAATTCCATGAAGACCTTAGAGTTATGGAGTTACTTGATGAAGAAATTGCTGGAAAAAAAGGCTTAAATGAAACGTTGAGCCTTGGAATTCAAAGAGTCATCCTAACTGTAACAGAAAACTATGAAGGTAGTTTAACACCTAAGGAAAAGGAAACACCGCAACTAGGAATCGCTAAAAAGTCGGTAGTGCTTTATGAAGGTCTATTTGATGCTACAAAAAGATTAAAGAAACAAATGAAAAGAACTCTGTTTCGAATGAAAGAACAATCTATGGAGAGTTCTTTTTAGAACTTAATTCAATGATCATAAAATCAACTCGACGATTTTGCCTTCTACCTTCGGATGTTGTATCACTAGCAATACTATCCCTCTCTCCATAGCCTCTCATGTTCAATTGAGTTGGATTGACAGATTGATTGACCAATGTTTGGAAGACCAGAAGAGCTCTGTTTTCAGATAGAACCTGATTCTCGTCAGCTTCTCCTACTGAACAAGTGTGTCCTTTGATCCTAAGTTTTATTTCTGGATATGTTTTCAGAGCAAGGGCAACATTTGCCAAGGATACCAATGCTTCGTTCCCAACCTCTAATGATCTACCCTGGAATGGAATCTTTACTTGGGTTAAGTAAGCAGTAGCACTTCTCCTCGTTGGAAAGTCTAATGTTGCTTTTTCTAAAACCAATGGACTGACGGATTCCAATTTAGCAATCGGTGGAGCTTTTTCTTTTTTAATTGGCAAAGTCTCTGTTGCAGGGATTTGAACTATTGCTGGCGATACAATTTTGTTTGCTTTGTTTGATTCAATAGCGGATTTTCTTGCTTCCTGAACTGGATCTGGCATTTCTTTTGCCAAAGTCACAGTTTCTTTTTCTTCTTCTGCAGATTCATGAGATTCTTGAAGTTCAACCTGCTCATTACTTTTAGGTTTCGGATCCATAAAAGTCTTTGCAACAAAGACTAACAGTAAGGCTACAGCGAGCAATATCAAAATTACTTTCCAGTTTCTATCTGGCTCTTGCTGACTTTTTGCGTATCGATCCAACTCGATTAACTCATGATACTCAGGAGTTGGAGCCACTTCTTCACCGGCGAAAGAAATGGTCTCGTCTCCATCTTCATCCCAAAAGTCGAGATTCCTGGCTTTGGTCTTTGTTGCAGTCGCTTTCTTAGCCTTAGGTTTTTTTGAGGAAGGTACGTTGGATTTGAGACTTTGTTTTAGAATCTTTTTGCTTTCTGAATCAAAATTGTATTTTGCAACTAGGTGCTGAATGGTCTTTTTTGCAGATTCCGATTGAGAGGATTTGCTCACGGACTTGGCTATGGATTTTGCGACTGAGACAGGAAGTACAGATCTTCCCACCTGCTTTCTAGCTTTTTCTGCTAGAGCAATGAGTTTTTTGTCCATTAGGACTTGTTTCTTTTCAGATTTCTTTGCCAAGAGTCTCGCCTAAGGAAAGTATCGAACAAAGTTCTGATTTTCTGGTTCGTTTTTTTTTAGTCTGATATAAAATTGCTTCGTCAATTTCCCAAAAAAGGGTTGTTTCGAATCTTATATTGTAAAGCCCCTCTGCTAATTCCTAAGAGTTTTGAAGCTTCTTCTTGGGTAACTCCCCGAACAAATGCCTCTTGGATCCAAATTGCTTCTAACTTTTCAACGGCTCGGTTCAAAGAAAGATCCTCGCCTGGCGTAAGTCCTGTGCTCAAATTCGTAATGCTTCCAATGGATTTATCACCGTTCTCATTTCCAATTGGATCTGCTTGAAACGAAGCTGGGCTCAAGTCTTGGTCTTTGGATACCAAAACTCCATACTGGATGGTTTTTTGAAGTTGTGACACATTGCCCAACCAAGACTGAGTCACGAGATACTTCATTCCCTCGGCTGAAATAGTTTTACTTCGTTCATACTGCCGATTGTAAAACCAGAGAAAATGCTGAACTAAAAGTGGAATGTCTCCTCTCCTGTCGCGAATAGGTGGAACACGAATTGGTGACTCAGCTAATTTGTAATACAACTCCATAGAAAACTTGTTAGTTTGTAAATCACCCAACAAATCACTATTACTTCCCGCAATCAATCGAAATTGCCCTAAAGTAGAGTCACTTTCATTGGTTTTTCTATCAGAAATCATTTCTAAAAGTTTAGCCTGCAATTCAGGTTGCAAGTTTCCGATAGATTCGAGATAAACCGTTCCTCCATCAGCCTGCTCACGCGTGCCTGATCTTCCGAAGAGTTCTTTTTCCAGGCTTTCTGAACTCAAACCAGCACAATCTAAACTAAGGAAAGACTTTGATTTCCGAGACGAGATGTAATGAATTGCCTTTGCAACCAACCTCTTTCCTACGCCCTCTTCTCCCAGAATCAAAACTGGAATGTCCATCGGGGCGAGTTGTCGAATTCTATTTTTTAAAAATAAAATCTGAGGGTCATAACCCAAAAGTTCTTCAACTGGGTCTTCGTCAACCTTATGTTTTGCGACTGCTTCTGAAGCAATTCGTTCTTCTAAAAGAATTATTGTCAACTGCGAAGCAAATAAGTTTGCCGCATCAATGATCTCTGGTTTAAAAAAATCGACCTTATCAGATTCTAAATTCAAAACTCCAATGGTTTCTTTTCTTGTTACCAAAGGTATAGCCAACTCAGAGCGAACAGAATCAATTAAGCGGACATAGGTAGGGTCTTTTAGAACATTGGGAACATATACAATTTCTTGCAAAGACGCGGCTCTTCCCGTAATTCCCATGGAAAACGGAAGCTTTGCCGCCATTTTCTTTTCCCAATCCATTCCTTTTGCCGCTACGATTGTAAGTACTTTTTCCTGGGGATTGGCAATCGAAAGACTTCCTGTGCTGGCCCCAAATAGATCTAACGATTCTTCAATGATGTAGCTTAGTCTTTCCGTTACGGAAGAAATTCGATGTATTTTTTTTTGGAGCGTTCGAATCCGCGAAGAAATAGCAAAACCATTAATCATTAGTTTAAGATAATATGATAGCTTTGGTTTTTACCAAATACTTTAAATAAGCTGTGATAAAATCTTCTAAATCTCCATCCATTACAGCATGAACATTTCCAGTTTCATGTTCAGTTCTATGGTCTTTGACCAAATTGTACGGATGAAACACATAACTGCGGATCTGAGAACCCCAAGAAATGTCGCGTTTCTCACCTGCTTTTTTCTCATTCTCTTCGGCTGTCTTTTGCTTTTCTAATTCATACAGTCGAGCTTTCAACATTTTCATTGCAGTATCTCTGTTTTTAATTTGAGACCTTTCCATCTGGCAAGAGACAACTATTCCAGTAGGGATATGTGTGATTCTGACAGCGGAGTCAGTTGTGTTTACGTGCTGACCACCGGCACCTGAAGATCTATATACATCAACTCTCAGATCTTTTTCTTCCACACTAATTTTGATCTCGTCATCAACTTCGGGCGTTACATGTACAGAAGCGAAAGAAGTATGCCTTCTTTTATTAGAATCAAAGGGCGATATCCGAACCAATCTATGAACTCCTGATTCACATTTCAAATAACCAAAGGGATTTTGACCTTTTACATAGAGAGTGGCATTTTTTATTCCTGCGGCATCTCCCGCTTGGTAGTCGACTAAATTGACAGTAAGCCCTTTCTTTTCACAAAAACGAGTGTACATTCGCAATAACATCTCTGCCCAGTCTTGAGATTCCGTTCCGCCAGCTCCGGGGTGAATGTTTACAAAGGCAGGCTTGGTATCGTCCAAACCAGAGAGGGCATCGTTCATTTGAAGATCTTCAAATTCCAAGAACAACCTTTCAAAGTCTTGGTTTAAGCCATCCAATCCTGATTCACCTAATTCTTCAAAAGTTAACTCCACTAAATCAGGGAATTCTAGAATTTCTTTTTTCAATCGGATCCAAGGGTCCAGCCTCAACTGCAGTTCATTTCTTTTTTGACTGACTGTTTTTGCCTGATCGGGATTGTCCCATAGCTTAGGGTCATTTACTTTTTCGATCAACGATTGCAACCGGTCGTAATCTTCTTGGAAATTTTGCTCTTTCCAATATTGATTTAGGTCTTGGATAAGTTCGCCGCTTACTTTGTTTAATTCTTTTAAAGATCGATCCATTAAAACAAGGAATCCTTTCGAATTCTCTCTAGTTCCCATTGAAAAATTGTTTCGCGCAATTGAGGAGTATTTCCTTCTACTGTAGAAACTAACAAATATTCGGTTGGCTTACCGTAAGGTTCTGCCACTTTTTTTAAAATGAATTTTCCCGCTTTGATCAGTTCTATACAATGTACCAAGAAAGGATCTTTTTCTTTCTTCCCCATTTCTTCCAAGGCATAATAAAAAGGAGTCAATCCCTTGTAAAACCAGTCCAAGTATTCATTTTTACCTTGCGGCCAAATCTTCTCTAACCTTATCTCGGTTTCTTGGACTAGCGATTTTCCGTGGAAAGGTTTTTGAAGCAATCTACATTGAAAGTATAACTCAAAATTCAAATCCCGATCGCCTCCTTTCTCAAAATCTACACCCATCCAACGAATCCATGCTTTTTTTTCTTTTAGTGGGAGCGACGGAATAAGAGCAAAAAGATAGGATTGGTCTTTGAAAATTTTCTCGTGTGAAAGAAAATCTAAGACCTCTAAAGGAATCATGTAATGTCCATTTTTCCATTGAATGACAAAGGGTACGTTTTCAACTTGGAGATACTCTGGAGGTGTTTCGGAACGAGTTGTATCACCAAATTGTGTAAGCAAAAAAATAAACGATAAAAGCTCTTGGCGACTCAAGTGAGAAAAGACTTCTGCTGATCCACCAAGGCTCTGCAAGGCTCTCTTGAGCATCAGTCCCTGTTGAAGCCTTGGCTGGTTTTCTGACAATATCATACCCAAAGCTCTTTCGAGCCCCCTCAAACTGCCTCTTTCAAATTTGTCTATGTTCCCAGCTAAAGCCAATGGCATTATAAAGCCCTCTTTCCTATATCCTTTCTATAAAACAACTTAGGATTTTCATTCAATGCTAAATAATCATAAATGTCTTTTAGTGCCAAAGCCAAGTTTGGTCTAACAGACGTAACTCCCAAAACCCTACCCCCACTTGCCAGCAACTTCCCTTCTTTACTTTGTGTTCCAGCGTGTACTACTTGAACTGGCTTTGGAGGAAGAGTCAACGTTAGCTCAAATCCTTTCTCTGGTTTGTCGGGGTAGCCCTTCGCCGCGGCAACCACGACGGCACTAAATCCATCGGTAGCCTTCAATGGTCGATTTCCCAATTCCCCCTTGGCACAATTGTACAAAAGTTCGAGTAAATCTTCTTGTAATAGTGACAATACTACTTGGGTTTCGGGATCACCAAACCGACAATTGAATTCAACAACATAGGGTTCTCCTGCTGAATCAATCATCAAACCGACATAAAGCAAGCCTCGATACGGATGCTTTTTTTCTCTGAATAATTTCAAGATAGGTGAAACGATTCGCTCTTCAATCTTTTGCATCACAATTTTACTCACTATCGGTGCTGGGGCATAGGCACCCATTCCTCCAGTGTTTGGGCCCAAATCTCCATCAAATGCTCGTTTGTGATCTTGGGCGGCTGGAAAAAATTTAAAATGAGATCCGTCAGTTAAAACAAATAGAGAAGCCTCTTCCCCAGTTAAAAAAGATTCTATAACTACAGAGCTTCCACTTTCTCCAAACTTTTTGTCTAAAAATATCCCCTTCAAAAATTCGAGAGCTAAGTCCAAAGTTTCACAAACCGAGACTCCTTTTCCTGCGGCAAGCCCATCCGCTTTTACAACCAATGGAAAGCTTTGCGTTTTACAATACTCAGACGCAGTGTTAAAGTCTTTAAAACTTGAGTAAGATGCAGTCGGGATTCCAGCTTCTTTCATCAATTTCTTTGCAAATTCCTTAGAACCTTCGATTTGAGCGCAAAAAGCCGAGGGACCAAAGCAGGGAACTTTTACTTCGCTACACCAATCTGCAATTCCAGCAACTAACGGTTCTTCGGGCCCAACGATAACTAAATCTATATTGTGTGCTTGGATCCATTTCTGAAAACCAGTCTTTTCTTGGTACTGGAAGTCAGGATCTTTTATTAGAACGGATTCAGGAAAACCACCGTTGCCAGGGAAAACTTGGACTGATTCAGCGAGATAGGACAAAGAGATCTTATTAAAAATCGCATGCTCGCGACCTCCTCCGCCTAATAGCAATACTTTGAGGCGCTTAGACATTTAATTTCTCCAAGGCTCTAGAAGTTGCATTCAGTTTTTCTTGCCACACTCCAAACTTTTCTTTTTCTTTCTCTATCACTTCAGGTTTAGCTTTTTGTAAAAACTCAGCGTTTTCAAGCTTCATTGACAACTTCTGCATCTCAGCTTCTATTTGAGCTTTTTCTTTATTCAATCTTTGTTTTTCCTTTTCAAAATCTATAATTCCAGCTAACGGCAAAAAAACTTCACCACAAGAAACTGCTCCCATTGCGTCCGAGCTGTTTGGTATAAATTCTGAGTCTATTCTTAAAGTTTCTGCTTTTGCGAGTTGTAAGAATGCTTTTTCTTCGTTTTGCAAAACTGCCGTGGCTTCGCTAGTTGATGGTTTAAACACAACTTGGCATTTTTTTTCAGGTTTTACTCCTAGCTCAGCACGAAGATTTCGGATTTTAGTCACAATCTCTCGAAAGTATTTCATACGGAGAACAGCCGGCTCTGTTGGAGAGACACCAAAAGCTAAAGGAAATGCTGTTTTAGTTAGCAGTTGTTCTGAAAGATAAGAGTGGATTTCTTCGGTAATAAAAGGCATAAATGGGTGGAGCAATCCCAAAGCTTTAACCAATACTTGGACGAGTACCTGTCTAGCTGACTCGGAGCTTGCCATTTCCGATTCCGTCGAATGGGTCTTAGCGTAGATCCTGGATTTGGTAAACTCGAGATACCAGTCGCAAAAAGAACCCCAGATGAATTCGTAAATGAGGTTCGCCATTTCAAAGAAATGATAATCGGAATAGGCTTTTTCATATTTTTCGAGAGTTTCATCGAACTCACGTAAAATCCAAAGATCAGAATCAGCCAGGGCTTTCATATCCAAAGGCTTGATGCTAAAGTTCTCAGGAAGATTCATGAAAATGAATCTTGAGCTGTTCCAAACCTTATTGCAAAAAGAACGATAGCCATCTAATCTAGATTCATCGAATAGAATGTCTTTGCCTTCAGGTAAAACTGCCGCTAAAAAAAAGCGAAGAGAATCCGTTCCATATTTTGACATCATGTCCAAAGGATCGATTACGTTCCCCATAGATTTGCTGAATTTCTTTCCATCCTTGTCTCTAACAAGACCATGGATCAAAACTTTTCGAAATGGGACATCATCCATAAACTTGAGTCCCATCATGATCATACGAGCGACCCAAAAAAAGATAATGTCAAATCCGGTGACTAAAATGGACGTAGGATAAAACTTTGCCAGATCCGCGGATTTTTCTGGCCATCCAAATACAGTAAAGGGCCATAACGCAGAAGAAAACCAAGTATCTAAAACATCTGGATCCTGAGATAGCTCTTCTTTGGTTACTTTTTTTCCTTTCTTTTGAAAGAGTTCTATAGCCTCTTCGATGGATTCTGCAACGACAAAATCTCCTGCGGAATCGTAGTACGCTGGTATTCGATGTCCCCACCAAAGCTGTCGACTGATACACCAATCACGAATGTTTTCCATCCACTCAAAATAAGTCTTTTCCCACATTTTAGGCTGGAAAACGATTTGACCTGATTTAACTGCTTCTATGGCTGGTTTGGCGAGAGGTGTAATTTTAACAAACCATTGAGTAGAAAGCAAGGGTTCAATCACAGCCCCTCCCCTTTGGTTATGACCGACACTGTGTGTGTGGTTTTCCTCTTTTTCCAAAAAGCCTTGGGATAACAAATCAGCTACGATGGCTTTCCTTGCCTCAAATCGATCCAAGCCTTGGTATTGTAGGGCATTGGCATTCATTGAACCATCTAGATTCAAAACCAAAATAGGTTTGAGTTGGAGTCTCTGGCCAGCTTCAAAGTCGTTAGGGTCATGGGCGGGAGTGATTTTGACCAATCCGGATCCAAAGGCAGGATCAACAAAAGAATCAAAGAGCAAAGGAATCTCTCTTTTGACCAAAGGTAGAATCAATGTAGTGCCTTTGAGGGCTGAATATCGGTTATCTTCCGGATGAGCACAGACCGCCACATCGCCTAACATAGTTTCCGGTCTTGTTGTTGCAACAACCACATAATCGTTAGAGCTCCAGCTCTTGGGATCAGGGTTCTTTTCCCATGCTTCTTTCTTCGGATAACGAATATGGTATAATTTTCCTTGTTTTTCTTTGTATTCAACTTCTATATCAGAGATCGCAGTTTTTGTGACGGGGCACCAATTGATGATCTTTTCCCCTCGATATATCAAACCTTGGTCGTATAAGGTTCGAAATACTCGAAGGACTGCTTTTGATAGACCTTGGTCCATAGTGAACCGCTCCCGGCTCCAATCAACTGATTCACCCATTAGCCTTTGTTGTTTGGTGATCATTCCACCCGACTTTTCTTTCCACTCCCAAGTCTTTCGTTCAAATTCTTCGCGACCTAGATCATGGATTGAAATATTCTGTTTGGCGAGTTCTTTGGTTACGACCATTTGAGTTGCTATTCCAGCATGGTCCATTCCGGGCACCCAAACAGCCTGTTTCCCTTTCTTTCTTTCAATTCTAACAATCACATCGATGACTGTATGTTCCAAAGCATGACCGATATGAAGATTGCCTGTCACGTTGGGGGGAGGGATAACAATTGAAAAGGGGTCCTGATTCTCTGAATCTGGGATAAAGGCTTTTCGTTCCTCCCACTGGGATATCCATTTGGGTTCGACAGAAGCAGGTTCGTAGCGATCGGAAAGTTGGCGGTTCATTTGGTTCGGACTTCCTTTTTTTTCCTTTCTAAGCCTTGGTCAAGGAATCTACCGTACAGCATTGACAGAAAAAGCAGAGAAGAAAATTTATCCCTATGAACTCAAAAACTGCAAAACTTCTCAGCAAATATTCCCAAAGAAAGGACATTCCTGAGAAAGAATTGAAGCGGGAATGGCTCTCTTTTTCTCATACTCAAAAAGCGAAGAAAGCACAAGAGATTTTGGCTGAACTAGCTAAGAAATAACCGCCTCTTTTCCCTCTGATTTCCTTTAAACTTCTAAATTCGACAGTAAGAATATGAAAGCCATTGCAATTGAGCACTATGGTGATGTTTCTCAATTAAAAGAGAGAGAACTTCCCACTCCCGAACCGGGTGAGGGCGAAGTTCTTATCCGAATCAAGGCTATCGGAGTCAATCCGGTTGATTTCAAAATCCGTCAGGGTCATTTAGATGGTTTCATTCCGAGTCGATTCCCACTCATTCCGGGTTGGGACATGTCAGGTGTCATCGAAAGTCGAGGATACGGGGCACGTCGATTTGAAATCGGTGAATCCGTCTATGGATACTGTCGAAGACCCACAATCCAATTCGGAACCTATGCGGAATTCATCGTAGTTCCTGAGAGCTTTCTCGCCGCAAAACCAAGCACAATTGATTATCCCGAAGCGGCTGGAGTTCCATTAGCTGGTCTAACAGCCTATCAGTCCCTTTTTACCTATGGAAAACTTGTATCCGGACAAACTGCTCTTATTGTTGGTGCATCTGGTGGTGTGGGTAGCTTTGCCGTTCAGCTTGCTAAGTTAAGAGGCTCAATCGTCACTGCAGTTGCTGGTTCAAAAAATGCGGAGTATGTAACCAAATTAGGGGCTCACCATTTTGTGGATCATGCAAACCTTGAGTTTCTGCAATCTTTAAAGCAAATGAATCCTACTGGTTTTGATCTAATCTTTGATTGCTATGGACACCAAACCACTGATTTGTTATATCCGTTAGTAAAGCCAGGCGGAGCCCTGGTATCCATTTTAAATCAGAAAAATGATGAATTAGCGAATCAATTCAAGGTAAATTTCCACTATGTTTTTGTAGAACCCAACTCCAAGCAACTGGAAGAAATCGCCAAACTCTTTGAAAGCGGGAAGATGGTGGCGCCAGAGACCAAGCATTTCCCATTGAGTGATGCCGCAAAAGCGCACACCGCTTTAGAGTCTGGGCATACTCGTGGCAAATTGGTTTTGATTCCTTAATTTTTGTTCCAATGATGATTTCTATGCATTCCAAAAACAAGAGAGGATGGCATCGGATCCAATGAGATTACTTAAATTCCAACTACTTTTACCTCTGTTCTTTATCCTCAGCTCCCAATGCCAAAAAGAGAGCGCCAGTTCTGGTGATCAGGCCTTTGAGTTAGCTCTTTCGCAGGCAAAAAAAGAGAACAAAATGTTAATCGTACAATTCACAGCCGATTGGTGCCCAGATTGCAAAGCATTGGAGAAAATCTTTTTAACCGAACAAGTGAAGGGTCTTTTCCAAGAAAGGGCAATTCTTTTGCCTGTGGATGTAGGTCGATTTGACAAAAACTTTGCCATTTCTCAAAAATTGGGTAACCCTATAGAAAACGGCATTCCCGCTGTAGTCACCATCCTACCGAACGAACCTTTTCAGATCATTGCTTCTACAAAAGGTGGCGAATTTTCTTCAGCTCGTACAATGTCGGAGTCTCAAGTATATGAATACTTTCGTAAAATCCTTTACTAAAAATTCCCTGGCTATTTCCTTTTTTCTTTTCGGAGCATTGCAAGCCGATGAGCCAACTCGCCTGAGTATCGGTGGCACCCTGCCTGTGGTTCCGATGGTGGACCAGTGGGACAAAGAAATTGTAATTCCAACCGATACCGAAAAGCTTATGTTTATCGCTGATATGGAAGGGAGCAAGTTAGTTGTCCCAGCCCTGGAGTCAAAGGGAGATGCCTACTTAGCCCAGAAAAAAGCTGTTTTGGTTTCCGACATCCACAGAATGCCTTCCATTATTACGCGTTTCGTGGCACTACCTAAAATGAGATCCTATCCTTTTACTATCCGTTTGATCCGTGAAGAAAAATTGAGCGATCCGTATCCGCGAAACAAAGGTCAAGTGACACTGCTTTTGATAAAACAAAATGTAGTCACTGATATTCAATTTGCAACATCCGAAGAGGAAGTAGTAAAATTTTTAGAATTTATTCCAAAAGAAGAGAAAAAGAAAGGTCAAAAATAAACTATAGAGCCTTTGGATTTAAAAACTTGTTCAAACAAGCCTCAAGCTTATCTACTAAAATGGGCTTTGAAAGAAAACCGTTCATTCCAAAGGCAAAGGCTTTTTCTTCTTCTTCCTTTAAGGCACCAGCTGTTAGGGCAACAATTGGCAAAGGAGAATGCACTCCATTCGTTGATTCCCATTCTCGAATTCTTTTTGTTGCTTGTAAACCATCTAGAATGGGCATCTGAATATCCATTAAAACAAGATCTACTTTCGCGTTTGTTGCTATTTCCACGGCTTTGAGTCCATTTTCAGCTTCTAATAAACTTACATTTGGATATTTTCTTTTGATGAGGG
>JAIXRB010000091.1 GCA_027485405.1 Leptospiraceae bacterium
GAGATTAGAAAAGTTAGAAAAGAGTGTCTAGCTACTGTTGGAGAAATTTCCAATAAGGATCACAATTTGGTGATCATTGGAAAAGCTGGAAGAAACCGTTGGTTGGGACATCGTCCGAAAGTTCGGGGGGTTGTAATGAATCCGGTCGATCACCCATTGGGTGGTGGTGAAGGAAGAACTTCAGGAGGTCGACATCCAGTGACACCTTGGGGAAAACCTACAAAGGGCTTTAAAACTCGAAAGACTAGACCAAGTGATAAATTCATCATTCAAAGACGAAAAAAGAACAGGAACCGATAAGGATTAGTTAGGTTATGGCAAGAAGTTTAAAAAAGGGTCCTTTCATAGATGATCACCTAATGAAAAAGATCACTAAATTGAATTCCGAAGGGAAAAAGACACCTTTCAAATCATACTCAAGAAGAAGTACAATTTACCCTGATATGATTGGACATACTGTCATGATTCACAATGGAAAAGCGTTTGTTCCGGTCTACGTAAATGACAATATGATCGGCCACAAGCTAGGTGAGTTCGCTCCAACCAGAACCTTTCGAGGCCATGGTGGAGACAAAAAAGTGGTGAAAAAGTAAGGTTCTCATGGAAGCAAAAGCTGTAGCAAAACATGTTCGCATTTCGGCAAGAAAAGCTCGTTTGGTTGCCAATGAGATTCGGGGTTACGATTACAAGGAAGCAATAGATATCCTTCGTTTCACGAACAAGGGAGCTAGTTCAATGATGATCAATCTCTTGAATTCGGCAGTGGCGAATGCAGTGCAAATGAATGAAAGCGTTGATCCAGCCAATCTCTACGTTAAAAAAATATATGTGGATGACGGACCAATAATGAAAAGGTTTCGCCCACGAGCTCGAGGTCGTGCGTCTCGGATCAGAAAAAGATTAAGTCATATAACAGTTGTAGTTTCAGACAGCGATAAAAAGGCAAAATAATGGGTCAAAAAGTTAATCCAATCGGACTTAGGATAGGCATAACCAGAAATTGGGATTCTATCTGGTTTTCTAAGCAAGAATATATAAAAAACCTTCATGAAGACATTAAAATTCGAAGATTTCTCCTAAAGAAATTCAAATCCGCATCTGTTGTAAAAATCGTAATTGAGAGATTTCCGGAAAAAGTGAATATCAATCTCCACACATCAAAGCCTGGGATGGTGATTGGCCAGAAAGGCCAGAACATCGAATCCGTGAAGCAAGAGCTGAAAAAGATGTCAGAAAAGCCAATCGGGATGAACATCATCGAAGTAAAGAAACCTGAAATCATAGCACAAGCAATTGCAGAGACTGTGGCTCTTCAAATTGAACAAAGGATGCCTTTCCGACGAGTGATGAAAGCTGAACTACGACGGGCAATGCGCGGTGGAGTGGAAGGCGTCAAGATCCAAATTGCGGGACGGTTGAACGGGGCAGATATGGCGCGAACGGAAAAGTATATGGAAGGAAGAGTTCCACTCCATACTTTGCGTGCTAAGATTGACTTCGGATTCAAAGAAGCACTTACAACTTACGGACAAATTGGAGTTAAGGTTTGGACCTATACTGGAGATTATTTTCCAGCAAAAGAAGAATCAGAAGAAGATAAATACGCGGTAAAGCGAAGAACTAGTTAACGAGAAAACCATGCTAGCACCTAAACGAGTAAAATTTAGAAAACGCCAAAGAGGCAGATTAAAAGGAAAGGACGAACGCGGTTCCTCCGTTTCCTTCGGTGAGTTTGGTTTGAAAGCAGTGACTTCGGGAAGAATCACAGCTCGCCAAATCGAGGCCGCAAGGATTACAATCAATCGCCAAGTGAAAAGAGGTGGTAAGCTTTGGATTCGGATTTTTCCGCATCTTCCGATTACTAAGAAACCTGCAGAGACTCGGATGGGAAAAGGAAAAGGAAATCCTGAGTTCTGGATTGCTGAAGTTCGACCTGGTCGTGTTCTCTTTGAAATGGCTGGGGTTGATGAAGCAACGGCCAGAAAAGCTTTGGATCTGGCGGCTTTCAAGCTTCCAGTAGAAACAACTTTTGTTAAAAGGAATATTCTATGAAAGAGAATTTAAAAACTCTATCTGATTCTGAAATACAAAAAGAGATACAGAAATCCTCTGAAGAGGTGAGAAAAGCTCGTTTCCAATTCGCTGTCACGAGATCTCTTGAGAATCCGAAACTTATCCACAAAGAAAAAAAGAGAATAGCTCGGTTGTTAACCCTCGTTAGAGAGCGTGAATTGGAAAAGAAAGGAAAATTGGTTAAAAACCCGGGCAAGAAAAAGCCAGAAGCAGAATTAGCAAAACCGGCTAAGGGCAAGAAAAAGTAACGCACCATGACCGAAGAAAAGAAAAAGAAAGAAATCACAGTACAAGGCGTAGTGGTTAGTGACAAGATGACAAAGACTGTTGTTATCGAAGTTGTTACTCGTCATACACATCCTAAATTTAAAAAGATTATGACAAGAACATCACGCGTAAAAGTGCATGATGAAAAGAATGAATGTCAGGTTGGTGATACCATCCTTGCAGTTGAAACAAGACCACTTTCAAAGCAAAAGCATCATGTCCTGAAGAAGGTTGTGGAAAAGGCTAAATTCGTATGATCCAGCAAGAAACGATTCTCCAAGTTGCCGATAACTCTGGCGTAAAAAAAGTTATGTGCGTAAAAGTACTCGGTGGTTCTAAGCGTAGATATGCTAGTCTAGGCGACGAAATCATTGTCGCTGTCAAAGATGCTCAGCCAGCTTACGGTCTCAGAGATGGACAAGGAAAGAAAGTTCATGCAAAGGCGGTTCAAAGAGCCGTTGTTGTTCGAACTAAAAAAGAAGTTCGTAGAGCCGACGGAACCTATATCCGATTTGATGACAACGCTGTTGCTATCATTGACGATAAAGGGAATCCAAAAGGAACGAGAATCTTTGGACCTGTTGCCCGAGAACTTCGGGACAAAAAATACATGAAAATCATTTCTCTTGCTCCAGAGGTTCTATAATGGCTAAGAAACTACTCTACCGTGGTTCGGAACCAACTAAGTTTAAAAAGACTAAACTAAAGAAAGACGATGAAGTCTTTGTTATAGCTGGTAAAGAAAAAGGAAAAAAAGGAAAAATCCTAGCAATCGATAAACGAAAAGATCGAGTCTTTGTTGAGGGCGTAAATAAACGAAAAAGATTTGTTCGTCCGACACAAGAGAATCCGCAAGGCGGATCTATAGAAATCGAGTCTGGAATCCATATTTCTAACGTTATGTTCTTGGATCCAAAGATGGACAACAAGAAGAAACCTGAAAAGAAAATCAAGGCTGTTCGGATCGGATTTGTCGCAAAAGACGGTGTGACGAAACGAGTAACCAGACCTGAAGGAAAAGAAATTTAAACTATGAAACCTCGCCTTAAAAATCGTTACGAAACAGAAATAAAACCAGCTCTGAAAGAGAAACTGGGTTTTCAAACTGTCATGCGAGTCCCAAAGCTTGAGAAAATAGTTCTAAATGTGGGAATGGGAGAAGCGCATGGGGATCCTAAAGCAATGGAAGCCTGCCTTCTTGAGATAGGCCAAATCACTGGTCAAAAACCCGTGAAGACTCTAGCCAAAAAATCCATTGCTGGCTTCAAAGTCAGAGAAGGGATGGTTCTTGGCTGCAAAGTAACACTTCGCGGAAACCATATGTATGAATTTTTAGATCGTTTCATCAACATAGCACTTCCTCGGGTTCGGGACTTTAGGGGAGTGAACCCAAAGGGTTTTGATGGAAGAGGGAACTACAACTTATCTGTGAAAGAACAGATTATTTTCCCAGAGATTCATTTTGATAAAATCAAAACCATTTATGGAATTAACATTACTTTCGTGACTAGTACGGAAGTAGACACTGAGGCATATGAGCTTTTTCGGATGTTCGGTATGCCTTACCGAACGACAGGTAAATAGGAGTAATTCATGGCTAAAAAATCAATGATGGCACGCCACGCCAAAGACCAAAAATTCAAAGTAAGAGAATACAATCGATGCCCACTTTGTGGGAGATCGCGTGGTTATTTAAGAAGATTTGACATGTGTCGACTCTGTTTCCGTGACTTGGCTAGCAAAGCCCAGATTCCGGGCGTAAAAAAATCTTCATGGTAACAGGAGCTACTAAGGCATGAGTTTATCTGATCCAATCGCTGATATGCTAACTAGAATTCGCAACGCTCAACAAGCAAAACATGAGCATTGTGTTATCCCAGGAAGCAAAATTAAAAAATCTATTCTATACCTTTTAAAAGAAGAGGGATTTGTAGAAGACGTTCTTGAAATGAAAAATGGAAGTTTTGATGACTTTCAAGTGAAACTAAAGTATGATACGAACAAGAAACCCGTGATTCGGATGTTAGAAAGAGTGTCTACTCCAGGTCGTCGGGTTTATATTCAATCTGCAGAAATTCGACCATTTCGAAACAACATTGGAACACTAATCCTCTCTACTTCCAAAGGAATTATGACAGGAAAAAGAGCCCGGAAGTTGAAAGTCGGGGGAGAAATCCTCTGTAAGGTATTCTAAAATGTCTAGAGTAGGAAAAAGCATTATCAAAATCCCGCCAAAAGTGGAAGTTAAGACCGAAGCTGGCAACATCTTAGTTAAAGGTCCATTGGGCGAACTGCGCTCTCCTTTGTACGAAGGAGTTTCGGTCAAAGTCGAGAATGGTGAGATAGTATTCTTACGAAGCAACGAAGAGCAAAAAGTTGTTTCTTTGCATGGGTTAGTTAGAGCGCTTTGCATGAACAATGTAAAAGGCGTAACCAATGGCTGGGAAAAGAACCTAGAAATTGCAGGTGTTGGTTACAGGGCTCAAAAAAAAGGTAAAGACTTGGTGATGAACTTAGGTTATTCGCATGAAGTTGTTTTCCCCGAACCACCTGGAATAAAAATCGAAGTTGCCGATCTCGTAAAAATCAAAATTACAGGAATTGATCGTCAATTGGTTGGGCAAGTAGCGGCAGACATCCGATCGAAAAGACCGCCTGAGCCTTATAAAGCAAAAGGCATAAAATATGCTAATGAATACATCAGACGAAAAGCTGGTAAAACTGGTAAGAAGTAAGAACTATGATCAATAAGACAGCAAAACACGAACGAAGTGCCAGAAGAACAGAAAGAGTAAGATACAAGCTTAGAAAAAATTCAGGCAGACCAAGGTTGGTCTTTAACCGTTCGAACCTCTATTTGACGGCGCAAGTGATTGATGATGAAAAAGGTGTCACTCTTGCTTATGCATCGACGCAAGATAAGGATTTCCCAAAGCACGAAAACTCCAAAAAGAGCAAGGCGGCGGCGGTGAACTTAGGAAAGATTATCGCTGAAAAAGCTGTAAAAGCTGGTGTGAAACTAGTTGTCTTAGATCGTTCTGGAATGGCGTATCATGGTCGAATTGCCGCCTTTGCAGAATCTGCACGTTCCGCTGGATTGGAGTTTTAAATGTTAAACGAAGAAGAAGTAAAAGAGTTCACTGAAAAAGTTGTTAA
>JAIXRB010000127.1 GCA_027485405.1 Leptospiraceae bacterium
CTATCAAAAAGCAATTGATCTCTCAATGACTTACCTAGGGATCGGACACTGTGAACAACACACGATACCTGAGCCTAATTTTCGAACATTTTTTTCTCAAAGGGATTGACTTATTCTAAGTTGTTGTAACTATCTATAAGATTTTGAGGAGAATATGAAAAAAGTTTTTGTCTATGTTGGTTTGATTTTTCTTTCGGGTTTGTTGTATGCGCAAGCACAGTTTCAAGTTGGTGACCAAGTTTATGCTGAGTGGTCGAGCAACAGCTACTATAAAGCCACTATTTCTAAGATAGAAGGCAATACCATTGAAGTAAAATGGCAAGATGGGTCATCACCCACCATGTTAGATGCGGGAAAAGTGAAACCCAGAAAGGATCATGGCTTGCAAAGAAATCAAATCTCAGATTGGGATGCATCGGACGTTGGACCTACAAAACCTGGTGAAATGACTCTATGGGAAGTGCTACCTATCTCAGATAAAAAAGCAGGAAAACAAATTTATGGTCTATATACAAATGGGCTTTACTACAAAGCCGTCGAACTCGAGAAAAAAGGCGCTGATACACTTGTTCGCTGGGATGATAACTCAGGGGAAATGTGGACGAATAGTGTAAAACCTAGAAAAGGGCATGGTTTACAACCCGATTCTATAGGAGACCGGGAGCTAACAAAAGCAGAAATTGCGGAAAGAGAAAAAGCTAAGCAAGTCGATACAACGAAATACGAAATCTCCTGTTCTAAGTTACGTTCGCGATCGGATTGTATGCGTTCCCTTTATCCCTGTGCATGGGCAGATCGAACTGGTTGTGGATATAGAGGTTATTGATAAAATTTGAAGATCAAGCCAGGTTTGATTCTCAACCAAAAAAATTGGGATGAGAATCGGCTTGGTTCATTCTGTTTGCTACTAAGATGATGACCGTTTCCTTCAAAAATGACCATCATAGTCATTGACATTTTCGCGTGTGAGTGTATAAAGAAGCTACAATGAGCTTTGATGAGATTCTTCCCTTTCTAGTTGTGTTCCTTGTTGGGACTTCTCTCGTTACGCTCCGCTATGTTTTGTTTGCAGGAATTGCTTACTACGCGTTTTGGAAGAAATGGAAGGATAAATTTGCCCACCGCATCATCCAAGGAAAGCTCGCTGACATTTCCAAAATCAAGCACGAGATTTTTTACTCCCTCACAACCATGCTCATTTTTGGATTAGTCGGAGTTGGGATCTATACGGCAAAAATCAATGGTTACACAAATATATACAAAGACATTTCGGAGAGAGGCTGGGTCTATTTTGCATTCAGTGTGATAGCGATGATCCTCATTCATGATGCTTACTTTTACGTCACTCATAGGATGATGCACCACAAACTACTTTTTAAACATATGCATCTAGTTCACCATAAATCAACGAATCCTTCCCCTTGGGCGGCTTTTTCTTTTCATCCCTACGAAGCAGTCGTTGAAGCAGGGATCGTTCCACTCATCGTTGCAATTATGCCCGTCCATGGTTTGGCGATTTTTTTGTTTTTATTGTATATGACATTTTTAAACGTGCTTGGGCACCTAGCTTTTGAAACTTTTCCTAAAGGTTTTGTCGGCAATCGTCTAACAAATTGGCATAATACTACTACGCATCATAACATGCATCACAAATACTTTAATTGCAATTACGGTCTCTATTTTAATTGGTGGGATAAGATATTTAAAACAAATCACCCTGAATACCAAAGTCAATTTGATAAGATCACAGAAAGGCCATTGTTTTAAAATCAGTCATTCTCCTGTTCATTTTCAGAATTGAGATCTATTTCCCTATCCAATAGTTTGATATCTTGTAATGTTAGTTGAATCGCAATGCCGATCTGACGATTCATTTCTCTAATCAAAATCAAATCATCAATCGTATGTTTTTTCGCAGGAACAAAAAATCGAGAAATCGCTGCTTCTCGTTCATTTATATCTTCTATATCTAAATAATAGCTTTGAGCCCAATGATGAATCAATTCTTTTCTCAAGCTTTTCTCTTTATTATCAAGATCAGGTTGGTGATTGATTAAATACCATAGAGGCTCTGAAAAAATGCTGGAGTGGACAGGCGGATTCCAAAACTCTTCTAACACTTTTTTTTCAGGTATAAAATCAATTTCAATAGCATATGTTGTTGCCTTATAGCCTAGAAAACCGGCAAAAGCTCCACCAAATAAATTTACACCGGATTGAATTGTATCTGATTGCCATTGCACTCCACCAGATAAAATGGTAAAACCTGCAGTAACTAGAATCGAAAGTATCGTATACTCTTTGATAGATTCACGTTCTCTGTTTTGTAACACTCGAAGAAAATCATTCATCCGTTCCGAATAACAATGCATTTCTGAAGCAGAACCAGTGATATCTATTGTAGCAAATTTTATTGCCGCATTTAATCTCAGCTTTAATTTGTTCAATTCTATTATATGGTCATGTGCAATTGCTTTATTTCCTTCAGCATTTTTTAGTTTTATCATTTTCTTGAGTAGAGGTATCATCCCATACGCATTGGCGATATTCAACGATTTGCGAGAAAACTTATCCTTCAGAAGAGGATTCTCCAGGTATTCCTTAGAAACTTCTCTTTTTATGAAATTCTCTGGGTAATTGGGTAAGTCAGAACTATCTGAACAACTATAATTATTTTCTATAGGCTCCTTAACCTGCTTGTCTCTACATTGTAAAAAGATAAAGAATAACGAAAAAATAAATAGGAATAGTATTCGTCTCATTTATGGTATGTAAGGTAGAGTTCAGACATTCTTAAGAAGTAATATTCAAATTTATATAACAACCCATCGCCGAATGGCTTCCTATAACAAAGTAGATGTGAAATGATGATCAATGCTTTTGTTCATTGTTCTAAAATATCCTTGATTCCAGTAATGTAATAACCAGTTTCTCCAAAGCATGAATTGGGAATTCCAACGTGCTCTTCGTATTCCAAGACCATTCTTTGGCCCATAGACTGGTTTATTTTTTTTGCGATGTCTTCGTCTTTCACTGTAAAGTAGAATTTCTCTGCAACTGTTCCTGGCATGGTGACTAGAGCGATTTCGCCCTCCCAAGTTTTGCATATCCAACCTTTCTTGGAAAATTTCTGAACATAGCCAGCCCGATCACCCACTGAATAGCTCCAAGTAAGGACAAAAAAAGTATACCCTACAAAAAGACCAAGAATAACAGCTAAAAACCCAATCAATTTAAACATATCTCTACCTACTAAAATCCTTTTCGTTATTTGAACTTCAAAGATCTAAAATTGCCACACTATTTTCGAGATAGGATCTGAAATTCTGGCGGAACTATTTATTTTTACGAAATCTTACAAAAAATGCCAGTAGACAGAAAGGTTTCCCTCGTTACTTTGAAATAGCAAGAATCTCGGAAACAAATGTCCAAATCACTTCAAACAATACTAGACACCGCATGCAATTCCATAAGAGACCAAGTGGGTCGAGGTCGTGTCGCTGATTATATTCCTGCTCTAGCCAGAGTCGATATTCAAAAATTTGGCGCTTCTATACTAACGCTGGATGGTGAAGTGGCAAGCTACGGCGATGCTAAGGAACCATTTTCGATTCAAAGTATATCAAAGGTTTTTTCCCTTACTTTGGTTTTAAATAGAATCGGAGATGAACTTTGGAAAAGAATTCATCATGAGCCATCTGGCAACGCTTTCAACTCAATTGTTCAGCTAGAGATGGAAAAAGGCATTCCAAGAAATCCATTTATTAACGCTGGAGCATTGGTGCTAAGTGACATTTTACTCCAGGGTCATAAGCCAGAGTCTTGTCTTGTCAGTTTTCTGGAATTTATACATAGAGTTTCCAATGACCAATCCATCATTATTGATGAAGAAGTAGCTATGTCTGAACTGGAAACAGCGCATAGAAATCTTAGCCTCGCAAATTTCATGAAAAGTTGCAATAACATAAATCATACGGTAAAGGATGTTATAAATTTCTATAGTCATCACTGCTCCATTTCTATGAGTTGTGAGCAATTAAATCAGTCCTTGCTTTTTTTAGCAAAAGAAGGTTATGATCCCATCTCGAAGAATCAAATCATATCTTCTGAGATGGCTAGGCGAATCAATTCTATCATGATGCTTTGCGGGCATTATGATGCTTCTGGTGACTTTGCTTATCGTGTCGGCTTGCCAGGAAAAAGCGGTGTAGGCGGAGGGATTGTAGTTATAGTTCCGGATGTTGGCATAATATGCGTTTGGTCACCAGGTTTGAATAAGAATGGAAATTCCTTAGCGGGAACTTCTGCCCTTGAGGCAATTGCCAAAACATCCAACTGGAACATACTTTAGTCGGATCAATAGAGTTTTGATTTGATTTTAATTTTCCGAATGAAAATCCATTAATTTCTGGATTTCGACTTGCAATTGATCGACAAGATTGCGCCAGTTATTCATCCATTGCTTGTAACCTTCTGGTCCCACAATATGAGTTACGGCCAGGATCGAAAGAAACGGTATCGCTCTCCGTTTGCACACTTTCGCAAGACCATAAGCTTCCGTATTTTCAACATGGAATTCGGACCATTGGACAATTGGTGGTTTTTCCATTTGTTGAATGGTAACTTCTGGAGGGGCATTGGTGATGACCTCTTTCCATTCTTTGGAGATGAGAGGGCTAGTTGGAAAAAAATTTTGATTCAGCTTGTCTATCCGATTCCCTTGGATATGACGGCAAAGTCTCAACGATGCTCCTAAGCCAAATGATGAAAAATTGTCTGAAAAGACAAAGTCACCAATTGAGAGTTTCGCCCAAGAGTATGCTCCAGCACCTCCCAGTAATAAGATACCATCGATTTTTGGGACATGGGAAATCAGCTCTTCCAGACTAAGGGCGGCCTCAAGGTTTCCGACACCTAAAGATTTTTTATTCACAATTGGATCTTTCTTCCAGATCAATTCGATTTCCTGAGGATAGCAACTTCTGAAGGATATCGATCTAGGTGACGGGATAGATGGTACGGAAGCCGCAAAAATTACTTCCTACTGCTATGTAGTCAAAGATTGGAGGATGGGAACTGGATTTACGGATAAACGAAGTCATTTTTTCGCGATCTCTTAATAGATTAGGTACAAAAACGACAACCAGACGGAAGAAAAGGTACGATTCCTGTCCTATCAAATTTCTCCTTTTTAATATAAATCTTTTTTAGTGAATCTATTGATTAAAATTTTACAAATATCAATTGTTTTCGAGAGAACAGTTTCTTTCCAAAGGTCAGAATCGGGATAAAAATAACGATAAAATTTTCCATCAATTTTCTCTCTATTGCTTTCAAACCAAGTTCCGTGATGTCGAATTCTGTTTTCTGCTACGATTAAAAAAGTCGTTCTCAAAGCCTTCCAAAATGTTTGGTTACCAGTAGTTCCGAGCTCTACGGTCAATGGAAATAATTTCTTATGATTGGGGAAAACCTTTCCCAAAAAATCCGTGAAATCTCCTGCAGTTCTATAAAAAGCTACGTTTGAATCGGGTTTTAAGAGAGGTAATCCCTCAGAAATACTTTGAATATTCAGATCTTCTGAAGTATTTAACTCAGAATTTTGGATAAGGACTACTCCATTTTCTCTGCCATGACCAGTGTGTAGGTCTAAATGCAAAATGGATTCATATTTATTTAATTTAGATTTGAAAAACTTTCTTAATCGTTTTACAACCAATTCAGGCTTCTTCCCTCCAAAGTACAATCCTTTTTTAAATTCGAACTGACCATTGACCAGCGCATCTGAAAAATTCTTAATGCCTACTCTAAACATAATTCCAGTAAATCTAAAAATAAAAATTGTAAATTCTATAATATATATCGTAAAAGGAAATCTAGGGGTGAAAAAAGAAGAAAATCTTTTATATCCTCTATTCTTTTCTTTTTTCGGAATTTTCTCTCTATTAAAAAAGAAATTTCGATTTAAATCGATATTGTTTTCATTCACCCTTTTCTTATTTTCGAAACCGAAAGGGTTGATACCGTGTAAAAATAATAGGTCACATTTTAATTTTAAATCTCCTTGCAATACTTCAAGCATCAGCTTTCGCTGAATAGCACTCCCAGCATACCCTTCCACACCATGTACACCTGAGCTTATCATAACTAGTTGTCTAGTTGACTTTTTCTTTCTTTTTAATAGGAAAACTTCAATTGGATCCAGGTCTTTAGAAAATTGGATTTTATCTTTTTCTGAATTATAAAAATCGGATAGCAACAGTTTGGATAAACGTAGAAAATCTTTTCTACATTCTGAGTAGGATTCAAGGAAAAAATCTATATTCGATTTTCGTTGAATCTCTGATTCATATTCATATTCAAATTCTTTTCTCATTTGAATGGACTTCTAGTATGAAAACATTAACTATTTAATCGAATAACAAACTGATTCTATCGTTTGGATAAGTTCTATTGTTTTCCAAGGTTTATCAAAGATTCGAATAGTTCCTGCTTCCGATAATACTCTCTTTTTGGCTTCATCGTTCGCGTGTCCAGTGATCATAATAGACGCAACATTCGGGTAACGGATCTTTATGGCTACAACTATCATCAAAGCTTCTTCCCCATCCAATGCGGTTTCATAGGAAAATCTGTTTTCAAAATGACACTGCAGCGAAGTTTTTAATGAGATTAAAACTATTGCTTCGTCATCTACAATTAAAATAGATTTATCTGTCATATTTTTTCCTTAAAAAGAGTTATCTGCTTCTATAGGTGAATTCGATAGAGGTCTGCCCATGCATAAAAATACGAAATGTTTTGTCTCAAGTCAACGCAATTTTCTATTGATTCTTTTGATTACTAATTTCTAAGTTAAACACAGGAGCTTGTCTCAATTGTTCTTGATTTAGAACCATGTTTTTGTTCAGACTATTAAATTTTTCTTCGTTCATTCTAACCACTCTTCTACTATAGTGTTCAATCAAATCGATCAGCTCGTATGAAATAAGCGACCAATCCGACATAACTAATATTCAAAATATTCGGTATTGGATTGAATCCCAAACAATTCCAATGTTGACTAAATAAAATTATACAAAAAACGAAAATCTACCTAAGTTTTAAAAAAAAACTTAAGATCGGAACCTATTCATTATGACATTTCCATTTCCAAACTATGACGAAATGGATTTCTATGAATGGAATTCAAATACAGAAATAACAAAGGTAGTTCACACTGGAGATACTCGAGATTTTACAACCAGAGATATTAATTCTAGTTACTTTTCTTTTGAAATCAATTTAAAACCAGGAGAAATAAAGTATTTTGCTATTAAAATCAAATCGGAAGGAAGAATTAATATTTGCTTCTGCTTGGAATCCCTAGAGTCTTAAATCAAAAATTTGAACTTTATAGGACTAATTCTAGGTGGCTATCTTGGAAGTGTCTTTGTAATGATAATTTACAACGGTTTTCTGTTTTTTCAATCAAAGATATCAGCTATCTTATTTATATAGTTTACTTAGCAATAGTCATGTTGTTAGCTTGTCATACCATGGGCTCGCAAATCAATACCTCTGGCCAACGGCAAATTTTTATTCGAGTATTTCTGTTCCGCATGGAGGAATTTTACTTTCTTTCACGGCTTTGATTTTTTCATGTACCTTTTTAGAAATAAATAAAGTAAGGAATCAAGTAATAAAATATACTTCTTTACTTTTGATAGTCTTAAATATAATTTTCTTAATTTCGGCTTTTTGGTTGCCGATTCGGCTAAACTCAGCAATAGCAAGTTTTTTTTTAGGATTGATAGTATAAATATTCTTCGACGCGAGAAATTAGACTTAATAGTAGAGCAAAATGAGTTTCTAGAAACAAGAATCCAGGAAAGAACATTAGAGCTAGAAAAGTCCATAAAAGAATTATCGGAAGCACAGGACAAACTAATTCGATCTGAAAAAATGACTGTTTTGGGTCAATTGAGTCTTGAATCTATTCCGGGAAAAACTAAGTTTTCCTTTTAATGAAAAGTAGCTACCGCCAGAAAATTATTAATTCTAATCAAAATTAA
>JAIXRB010000135.1 GCA_027485405.1 Leptospiraceae bacterium
ACAATCGCTACTGCAGTATCTATTCAGCTCGGCGCCAAATCTATACCGCTCTCTTCCTATACATACATCGCGGTATGTATAAGTTAATGTCGTTTGTGTTGTCAATGATCCAAGGGCTTAACTCAAATCGTCCAAGGCCCAGGAGTAGTCTCGTGGAGCCAAAAAAGTTGAGCGTGAGAACCAGCATATTTTCCGGGGTTCTCAAGTCAATGGCATTCATAAAAAAAACTTTCAATGCAATTATTATGTCTCATAGTTTGCTATAGGTCAAAAGATCATAAGCTATGAATATTTTTACTGGAAGGAAGAGCGAAATCTAGGTTCCATAGCGAATATGAAACATTCATTCCCCCGCATCTATTTGTTTTTGCTGGTTTTTTCTGTGCTATCGGCATGTCGGTCTTCTGAAGTTGCCATCCAATTCGCAGATCATACAAAAAAAGAATTAGGTTTCAACAAAGTAGCTGTTCTGCGATTCGAGATCGATGATTGCAAGTGGGGTGATGAGTTTACTGATTCGGTCAGTTTATATGTCGCAAAACATCTACCTGTTCGAGTGATTGAGAGAGAGCAATTGTCCAAGGTTGTTGGGGAACAAAGTTTTTCTAAAACTGGAATAATCGATGAACAAACCGCCGTAAAGTTAGGTAAAGTTTTGGGTGTTGATGCGATCGTGTTTGGACGAGGCACTGCTTTGATTAAGAAGGACCAATCCAAGCAATTGATTGGGAATCTCTTGGATACTGTTTCGATCAAAGTTGTCCATATAGAATCTGGACATGTATTAGTAAATGCCAGAAAAAAGCCTGGAACAGACTGGAGTCCGTGGAAAACAACCAAGTTCCTTTTAGGGTTTGGACTTATTTGGAGCAGAGAAGATATATTGATTGAAACCAATCAGTATGATTACGTAGCAGAACAATTAGTTTCGCAAATCGCCGGTCATTTGAAATAAATCAGGTCTCCTGCATTGCAGAGAGTTCGACTAAGTTTAAACGAAGGCGTTGGGATATAGTATAAGCGAGTGTCTCAAAGAAAATGGTTCCCACTTCCGGATCTTTTTTCCTTAGTTTATTGAATTTCTTCTTAGAGAGTTCAAACAATTCTGTATCTTCCGCCGCATTTGCATCGGCAGACCTTGGCTCATGGTCAAGAAATGCCATATCTCCAAAAAAATCTCCCTTACCGAAAGTAGCCAAATGATGTGTTCTACTGCCTTTTAACGGCAATTCAATCTTGACCGTACCTCTTCGAATAAAATAGATTTTGTCATGAACTTCGCCTTGCCGAAAGATGTTTTCTCCTTTAGGAAAGAACCGATTTTTCATAATTTCACCTAGTTTCCTTTGGACTTTGGTTGGGAATTGCTGAAAAAACTCAAATTCTGTTACTTCTAAAGGATGATCTGAATCGCGAATCTGATTCTGATACTCTTTTATGATTCTATCTTCTGTCCATTCAAGGGCTTCATCTTTATCTTCAAAAAACATCAAATAAGGTGTATTTCGCGACAAGTTCAAGCTATTCAAGTAATCAAAAACGGAATGACCGGTTGATAAAGCCTTTGGAATGCTAGCAAGAATTAGATAACCTCCTCTTTGTTTTATCCTTGCATGAATCTGTTTCAACATGTTAACGGCAGTGAAGTCAATGGACTGAACTCTTCCAAAATCAAGAACAATATTTTTACAGCTTGTAATATACTTCTCTAAGACGTTAAAGAGTTGATCAGCCGTTCCGAAGAAAAGTTGCCCTTGCAATTCAAATAATGCTGTAGAATTTCCAAATTGTTCTAGGAGCAAATTTTCTGAATTTAATCTTTTCTTCTTCGAAAATTTCTTGTCACCTGTGAAAATTCGCCTAACTACAGATGACTTAACTTGCTCTCGTAAAAAGAGCAAGATTGCCATAACAATTCCAACTCCTGCAGCTATGATTAAACTCGTGCTCAGTGCAGAAATGACAACGATAAGTATGACCAAAAAATCCAAAACGGTGCTTGGATTCTTTAAAAGACCAACGCTCTTAAAGTCTACCATTCGAAACCCAAGAACCATGAGAACGCCTGCTAAAGCGGATATAGGAAGCCATTGCAAAACAAAGGTGAAAAAGAGAAGCACCATTAAACTAAACAAACCTGAGTAAAAGCCAGATAATCGAGTTTGAGCACCGCTCGACAAATTAACAAGCGTAGGGCCAAGAGTACCGGCTCCAGCAACTCCCCCAAAAAGAGCAGAGCAAATGTTTCCCAATCCCTGCCCTCGCAACTCTTTGTTAGAGTCGTGTCTAGATAAAGTCATGGCGTCTATCACAATACAGGTTTTTAAAGTGTCTATGGATAACAAAAACCCCAATGTGAAAGCCGGGATTATCAAAGATTGGAAGGGGAAATTAGCTAATTGGTCGAAACTCAGCCATTTAGATAGCAGGTTCTCCGAGATACTGGTATCAGTTGGTAAAATTTTACCTACAAGCATCTTATTTCCATTCAAATTTAACAATTCAGGATACCAAATAGATAAAAGGAAATAAACAAGGATTCCCGAATTCAACCCGATCAAAGCGGGTGGCACTTTTTTACTGTAACGAATGCCCAAAGACATAGAGATAATTGTCGTCAAACCAACAACAACGGATGGTATAGAAATGAGGTCCCAGCTCTGCCAATTTAGAAATTGCGAAAATCCCAAGAAGCGACTCAACTGCCCTGAGCAGATCAAAATTCCTAGTCCACTCAAATAACCGGCTACAACAGGGTAAGGAATGAACTTCATGAGCTTTCCACCTCCCAAAGCACCTAGCAGAATCTGAAACAAACCGGCAAGAAAGATTGTGATTCCGATAAGTAGGGGAATGCTAGATGTCTCTATTGTGTTTATTTTTGCCAATTCTGCGACGAGTACGCTTAAGACAGCCGCCGCAGGGGCACATGGAGCAGATATTAAGCGAGGTGTTCCGCCAAAAAGAGGAGTTATTAACCCAATTGCAATGGTTCCAAGAACACCTGATAAGGATGCCATGGCGGCAAATTCATAGCCCAGAGGCGCATAGATGCTGATTCCGAAGGCTATAGCGGCTGGGAGGGCGACAAACATACTTGTAAACCCTCCCAAAAGATCTTTGATCATTTTGGCTTATGGAGATTTTTTGATGAGTAGTCTTCTTTCTATTTCAAAGATTTTTTCAGGAAGTTTTTCCTTCCCGAGCTTTTTCTTATCATTTTCTTTTAGAAACAAATCAGTTCCAAACTTATCAAGAGCATCGTTTGCTTTGATGTTTTTTAAACCAATCAATTGAAATTGCACTTCTCCGGCTGGGATTCCATATTCGGTGCCCTTGTCTTCGGTAGCCAAAACTCGTGAAATACACGTTACTGTATCTCCGGAAAAGGCTGGCTGAGTATGGTAACCTTCTGTAAAACCTAATTCCCATATAGCGTTCTCCGAAATGTCACGAGAAGCCATTCCGACCAACCAACCAAAAACTAGTCCCCCATAGACAACTGGCTCTCCACCCATTGGACCTGAAATTCCACTCGAGTAGAGTTTATCGTAATGAAGCGGATGGGTGTTCCCTACGCGATATGTCCATTGAAAATGCTCGTCTGTTATAGTTCTTCCGTTTTGGTGCACAAAGATTTGCCCAGCTTTGAAATTTTCAAAATATGTGTGCGGCCAAGTGGTGTCTTTTAACTGACTTGGGAATTGGAGTTTCGGGAAGGAAAGCTTTGGGGTGTTTGACTCAGGAAAAAAAGCTTTTGGATCTCCAGGTTTGGAATTACCTTTAGGTTTTCCGTTTGATTGGTAGATCATGATTTTTCTTTCATATTGCAAAACTACTTCGTTTCGCTGATTGAGGCAAAGAGTTCTAACGTGCACGATGCCTGGCTTGTCCGCTCCCTTGTTGTCAACGGCAAGAATTTTAGTTCGCGAAGAAAGAGTGTCCCCTGGATAGACTGGTATAAGAAATTGAGCGTTGTAATAACCAAGGTTTGCTAATGCCTTTTCGCTGTTATTTTGTACGCCTATGGATAGAGCTAAATTGAAAACCATTAGCGGGTGAACCAACAGATCTTGAAAACCATGTGCTTTGGCAAACTCGCTGGAAAGATACAACGGATTTGCATCCATAAAAACCGTTGCAAACTCTTGGGCAAAACTGCGATCTATAGTGAATTGGCGAGGATGAAGAAAGATTTCACCAGGGTTGAATTCTTCAAGGTAACGACCGTAAATGTTCTTTTTGACATGGTCTAAAGTTGCGGGAGTGCCAGGTCCTAGTTCTGAAAATGGAGCAACGGATTTTTCTATCATAAGGTTCTTCTTTTTAGTCTCCTTTGGATTTGAATACTAGACTTTTCGAAGTGCCTAAGTAGAAAACTGTTTTTTAGAAAAGGCAGAAACTGCCTTTTGCAAATATATAACCTTTCGATAAGGTGCTCAGGGTATGATTAGCAGTCTTTAAGTTCGAGCAATTGTTAGAAGAGTTACATCATCTTCTTTTTTCTTTCCTTTGGTAAACTCTTTGAGAGATTGCAGAATATCAGGAATCAAAAAAGAAGGATGCAACCCTTTTTGAGACTCTAGAAATGGCATAAAAGAAACATCACCAAACATTTCATCTTGATCATTGAATTCCTCAATTATGCCATCTGTGTACAAAAATAGAGTTTCATCTTTTGAAAAGCTCCTTTTCTCAAGACGATATTCTATCTTTTTCTTCAATCCAATCATTTTCCCAGTAGAGGATAGAGTTTCCAATTGATCCTTCCTAAGTATAATTTGATCAGGATGACCAGCACTGCTAAACTCAATTTGATTGCGAGAAATATCAATATCAATGATTATTGCGCTAAAGAAAGCATTTAAGCTATGATAAACGAAAAACTCTTCACCCAACTGGCTCATTATTTCATTAGCGGGGATTTGTTGAAGTTTAACTTTATCGTAGATTCCTTTGATTAGCATAGTCACAAGAGCGGCTTGGATACCGTGTCCAGTTGCATCAGCCAGAAAAACTCGCATAACCGTATCAGAGAGACGACAAATATCATAGATATCTCCACCTATCCTAGCCATCGGTTCGTAATGAATTTTGAAATCTAACGTATCTATTTTTTCGTAGTGCTGTGTTAATAGAGTATCTTGAACTCTCTTTGCCAATTTTAGATCTTTTTCGATCTCATCATATAGGAACTGAATTTTCTTATAGGCAGATCTTAACTTCTTTGTTCGATCCAAAACCTCTTTTTCTAAGTTGTAATACAGATTTGAATTCTGAATAGCTATTGCGGCTTGTGCTGTAAATATCTCTAGAGTTTCCGCATCTTGTAAAGTGAAGGCAAAATCGGATGCTGAGCTGTCCAAATACAAAATTCCGAGAGTCTCATCTTTGTTCTTCAATGGTGCACAGAGCACATCAGTAGCGCCCAAGAAAAGCATAGTATCAATTTTTTTCTGCTTGCTGGGCAAAAGAATAACAGATCGTTCTCTTACAGTTTCTTTTACAATGGAAAGGGCACCTTTAAATCCTGGTGAGAAAATTTCCTCCTTAGTGAAGTTTTTAAAATACTTGGGGTTGAAATGGTTGTTTTTCCCAACAAAAAGAATCCCTCTTTGAGCTTTGAGAACGGGCAAAATGGAATCCAGAATGTAACTCAATAGAATTTCCTTTTTGGGGATTCCAGTAATTTCATTGTTAATTGTTAGAATTTTTTGAAGAGTATTGTTTTTATGAAGAAGCTCTTCTTGAGAAAGATTTTGAAGATTCTTAAAAGCATCCATCGTATGACGGGCATCTTTTCTTTCTCTAGTGGTCAAATGCAGAAGGTTGTCTTGAGCTGATATAGTCTCCTTTGCTAGAATCAATTCTGTTCGAGTTATTTCTTGCGTGTGGTCATAGAGATCTGCAATTGCTCTTAGCTCGATGTTAAGGAAAGTCTGATCCTCCAGACGATCGGAAAGATCTCGGATTCTTTGGATTAGTTCTTCTCTACTTAAAGCATCAAAAGACATTGAATGCTAGCTACCTTTTTGAAACAGAAATATGTAATAGCCTTTGTACTTAACCCAATTCTCGGCATTTTGGGTTTTATATCGTTCGACCAAGAATGAAACTTTCTTTTTTAAGAAAAAACTGAATATCTTGTGTATGGTGGGAAGGCTTCGAATGATGTATTCGTTTGCGGCAACCAACAGAGGAAACAATCTAACATTTAATATCTCTTGATAAATGTCCATAGTTGGCGCGACATTAGGTGTAATATCGATTTTCTTCAATAGTTTGAAATTTGCCTTTTCTGCTCTACCGAGAAAATCTTCCAGAGGCTGGCCTGCTTTGCTCATGGTGGGGTTGTCTATTGGGCGAATTCTAAAAAAATCGGCAACAAGGTAGTACCCACCTTTTTTGAGGATCTTTTTGTTTTGTTCCCATCCCGGATCAGGCTTAATGTATTGGCAAGACTCTGACATTAAAATCAAATCAAAGGATTCTGGTGCAAAGTCCTCAATGTTTTCATATAAGTCGGTATAGGTTTTCACTTTGCCTGAGGTGTTTTCTAAAGTTTTTTCCACTAAGTACGGGTCGGGGGCTATGCACGTCACATCGTATCCCTTGTCCACCAACTTCTTTGCAACCCCTCCTGTTCCACAGCCAACATCCAAAATAGTTTTTACACTATTTGGAATTACTTCTAATAACTTTTCTACATAAGTGTTTTGAGCTTTATTGATGTTTTCTAATAAGGGAGGTGTAGTAGAATCGAAGTAACCATAGTGAAGATGCTCAAGCCCGAACATCTTGTGCGCTAATTTTAACGCGATATCATTATGGTAGGTTTTGATATGTTGGTATTTTTTTGTAGTCAAAGGAATCACCTGTAAATTTCGAGAAAAAACAAATTGTTAAAGGGGCTAAAGGTCAAAAATAGAAGCTAAAAATGCAATGTCGCTCCCAAAAAGAAGACCCAATTCAAAATTTTAATCAGGATAAAGTGATGGGGTAAGAAAAGAAACAGATAAATGTATACCAAGATTCTTTTTCCAAGCCATTTCAATTATCTTTTTTGTAAGATTTCATTTGTGGCTCTTAGTCCTGATAGAAAACCTCCGTGCACGTAGCCATAGTATTTGGGCGAAGTGTGTTCACCTGCGAAATAAAGCCTACCTTCCTTTTCGCCCAGAGCCAGCATGTCTTTTCCAGTTGATCCAACCGGAAAATAGCTATAGGAACCGAAAGAAAATGGGTCACTGTTCCACCTGGTTAAATAGACTCTTTTGGGAATAGGGATAGGTTTTCCAATTTCATGCCGCAAACGTTTTGTTAGCATTTCTTTCAAACCAGCATCCGAAAGTCTTTCGGCATCACGTCCGAAATCCCCTGGTAAAAAACCAACCAAAGTTGATTTTCCAAAGAAAGGGAGATAGTTTAAAAAGAATCTGAAATCTTGTTTCTCGGGGCCAATTCCTAAACTAACAGTGGATTTATCCCAAAAAGGCTCATCATATTCAGCATAGAGTTTGTTGAGGACGCCCATATTCAATCTAGTGATAGCTTCTTTTTTATTTGTGCTTAGTTCAGGTGAAAATTTGATACTACCTTTTTTCAATACACCCAAAGGGATTGTTATTAGACAATAATCTGCGGTAAATTTCCCCTTACTAGTTGTCACTAATACATCTTTGTTGGTGCTTTGGATAATTGTGACGATTTCATTCAAACGGATATCTAAACCTTGCGAAAGGAAGTTAGTTATGCCTTCATACCCTTTTTCAAAAATCGCATCTTCTCCTGAAAAAAGCTCTGCTTCTTGGAAAAAAGAAATTGCAGAGACTTTGTCCAAGGATTCGGCAAGATTAGATTCATGAGTCAAAAAGAGCCACTCAATCAGCGGTTTTCTTTCTGCGTTTAGGTTCTCTCGGAATTTTTCGAATAATTCTCGCAAGCTGACATCTTTATTCAGTTTAGATGCGAAATTTTCCATCTCATCTTCCAGGGATTGAAACTCTTTGGCAGAGAGAACTTTAGATAAGAAACCAAACTCTTTGCCTTTCGAAAAGAATTGCAAACTTTCATAGTCAGTTTCCATCAAGTGAAGGTCTGCTTCTTTAGCCAGGCGAGTGATTGGATTCTGCTGTGTCCCATGGATCCAACTTGCTCCCAGATCCATTGGATATCCCCAATCCTGAAAAGTATGAATGCGCCCACCGATTCTGGATCTGGCTTCTAAGACAACGACTTCAAATCCATTTTTCTGAAGTTCTCGGGCAGCACCTAAGCCTGATATTCCCGCTCCTATGACCAAGACCTTAGCTTGTTTTTTAGAAGATTCCGGAATACCTTTTGAGGCCCAGAGCAAAAGCAAAAGTTGAATAAAAGTCTTTCTTTTCAAAACACTATTCCCTCCCGTGCTTCGATGACCGACCTGTCCAAAATCATCACCAAACAATGATCATCTCCAAATTGCCTGTTTCCTTGGCTTTGGAAACCAAATCGTTCGTAGAAACGAATGGCTTCCAGATTTGATTCCAAAGGATCAATCCAAACCCGATTTACCAGAGTATTTGCAAAACAGCGATCCAATGCAAATTGCATCATCTTAGTTCCCAAACCTTTCCTGAGAAAAGTCTCTTCACCAATCCAAATATCAATCGCTCTTTGGTTTTCTTCCATTTTTCCCCAGTAGTGAGTTTCTTCCAAGGCTGGGTCTATGATTTGAATAAAACCGATCGGCTTCTCATCAAAGGAAGCCATCCACATTTCTCGCCAATCGGGCGTTTTGCCAAGCTCTATCTCCCAAGCCCAATCGTCGTTCGGGTCTGAAGCAATTACATGTTCTTTTTCGTCCCAAATTCGAAGCAAGGGAGCGTCATTGGGTTCAGCGGGGCGGAATTCTAGCATAGATTCAATTTGAGTAGATCATACTTTTTTCATTGGTCGATCAAAAAGCAAAATAAATAAAATTCTTAGCTTCTCGAACCGCAAAACAAACCAATAAAACAAAATTCACCAAAAGGAAAATGGAAAAACTGAATTTTTGGCTGAGCATTTTCTTTAAGGAATAGGATTCAAAAATCTGAGCTGTGATAAACAGCAAAAGAATCAATTTCGCATAACCTGCAAATTCAATTGGTTCCAGAAAGATTTTATCTGCTTGAAACATCCTTTGCAACTGAATCCATGCCGAAGTCAAAGTGTCGCTTCGAAAGAATGGCAAACCAACTGCAATACAAAAAATTGTAAAGAATCGGCAGACTACTAAATACGGAAAACCTATTTTCTCATTCAGAAAGGTCCTAACTGCGGTTTTAGCATATTGCCTTTCGGTGATCAGCATAATAGAATGCCATATTCCCCAAACAATGTAATGCAAACCGGCACCATGCCATATTCCACCAAAAAGGAAGGTTATAAAAATGTTTCTAGAAATAAGCCATTCTGAACCTCTAGAGCCACCTAGAGGAATGAATATGTAATCTCGAATCCAAGTGGTAAAGGAAATATGCCAGCGAGACCAATGCTCGCTAATGCTCGTCACATTGAATGGAAAAAAAAAATTCCTATCAAATTGATAGCCGAATAACCGAGCTACCCCTATTGCAATGTCCGTATATCCGCTAAAATCAAAATAGATTTGCCACATAAAAGCTAAAACAGCAATCCAAGTGTCTACAGTTCCTAATCCTTGAGGATTTCTGTAAGCGGCATCAACACAGATTGCTAAATTATCCGCAAAGACGACTTTCTTGGTAAAACCAAGGAGGATTAGAGCAAAAGATGATCGAAGAACCGCTCCATCTACCGCTAAAGGGTTTTCCATATCACGGAAAAAGGTTGTTGCCCGGACGATAGGACCTGCAACTAACTGTGGGAAGAAAGAAACGTACAAAGAAAGCTCAAGCAGTGATTTACGAGCGGGAAGATTTCCCCTATATACATCAATCGTATAACTCATAGATTGAAAGGTATAAAAAGAGATACCAACCGGTAAAATGATGCTATAGACTGGGAACCGAAAATCTGTGAATCCAATATCATTCCAAATTCCCAAAACGAAATTGGTGTATTTAAAGTATCCTAAAAATCCTAAATTGACGACAAGGGACAGGAGAAGGTAGAGTTTCCTCTTGGGATCATCTTTTTCCAATTGTGAAATGGAAATAGCGGCAAAGTAGTCTACCAAAATCGAAAAAGTCAGTAAGGCGATAAAATAGTAATTCCAAGCCATATAAAAATAGAAACTGGCTAAGAGGATGAGTATTGATTTTGCTTTTCCAGCGTTTTGAAAGCCAATCCAAACAATGGGGAAGAATATTAAAAAGTGCAAAGAGTTGAAGAGCATTTAAAACTTTTGACCTTCTTTTGCTAAATTCCAAGAAGCAGAATTTTTTAGAATCTCCGAAGCCAGCTGATCTGTGAAAACTTCCATACCTGGTTGGTTGACATGGATTAAATCATAGTAATACAAAGCATTTCCTTCCATGGGAATAGCATCAGTAAGATCTAATCTCTGATTGCCTAACGTTTCTGCAAATTCGGTTTCCCAAAAACTCTTTCTTTTTTGCATCTCTTCAGGATCCACGTAAATGGAAATAGGTGGAAAAACTGGAACGATTCTCAATCCTTTTGAACGAATAAAAGAATAGAAATTTGTTAAGCGAGAGTAGAAAAGCGAGGTATGTTCATTTTTTACAACAGGTAGTTTTGTTTCGACCATGAGTTGGCAGGTTTTATTGACGGCATCCATGTGAAATTTGTTAGAACCTTCCGGAATCAAATTTCCTAACTTTGTCTTTTCAATACATTCTTGTAAGCCGGTAAAACTAAATAATTCCAATGAAGGCAAATACTCGTTAACATAAACATAGGGAAAATTTGGATCAACTTTTCTTGCTTTAAAAAACTCTTTCCACCTTTTATCGGGACGAAGAAGCAGATCTGCAATATCTTTGTGGTAGCCAAACCATCGAATGGCCATCGAAAGATAGTTTTCCCATTTCACAACATACTTGTCTTCGGTTAACTTCTGGTAGGCAAGTTTTCTGTCTAATTCAGAAATCATTGTTAAACTTGAGTCTATGATTTCCCTTCGATCGACCCAAGGAAGTTGTAGTTCATTCATATGAATAACGACTTGGATTTGGTTTGGGTGTTCTAATACTTTACGAAGCACCAATTCTTGGACAATGAGTTCGGATCCAGGGATAGCAATGGACTGGACGACGATGCCAGAATCGCGCAATTTTTCATTCAATCGAGGAAGAGATATGCCTTCGAAAACCACCGAAGTTCCAACCAACAAGACATTTGGTTTTAGTGTCGGCAAGGTTTTGATCGCCTTTTCTGAAACTGTGTTTACAATTCTAGCGTAGGAGCTCTTTTTTAGAAAGGGTTTGTAGCAACCAAATTGCATGCCGGTTTCCGTAGAAAGTATTGCAAACAGTGCAATCCAGATAGAACGGTCTTTTAAAAATTCTTTCAACGCCTGCATAAATCGTTTGCCTATCTGGCTACTTCAATGTAGACTTCTGCAAGTTTTCTGTCCATCGTTAAAAACTGCATACGAGACTCTATCCCTGAGTAGATCAAACAGGAATCAACCCAGTCCACCCCCTTCCCCATCAGATTGTGGTTTTGAATAAACTCCATAACATCTGAAGATCTAGGCTCTTGCATTCTCGGCAATGCCAACAAACTTTTTCGGATTTCAGAATTTCGATAAAAACCACCTAAAAGAAGTTCTCCGAGGACAAGCGGATGGAAGTAAACAAACCCAATTTCAAGAACTTCTGTGAGCAAAGCATTCCCTTCTTTGGCTATGAAATGATCCACCCAAATAGAAGTATCAACTAAAAACACTCGTTTAACTTAAATGGTTCTTCGAGGAACCAACTTAGAGCCAACAGGTGCCGAACCTTTTGCAAGGATAAGAGCCCTTCTGGCTTCACGTTCCAGAAGGGAGCGCAAGCCTTCGTGGATCACAGCTGTCTTTGAGGAAATGCCAGTTATTTCTTGTGCCCTACCCATAAGTTCTAAATCTAAAAGCAAAGTAGTCTTCATACAGATGATTTAGCAAGATATATACAGATAAGTCAGATTAAATTTTTCTAGGTTTTAAAAAAAAGTCTCTGTTGGAAAAAATCAGATCTTCCGAACTTTCCTATAGGTGCCACTTCGCATTTTTTTTAAAAAAAATTCTCCAGATCGTTTAATCTACCTCCCCAATTCCCGACATTCTAAGGGAACAAATAGATTTTAGGCACATAGACCTAAAAGCCAGACACAATCGAGAGAGAAGAAGGATTTTTCTCTTTCGCCTGATCATGTTTCAAGGAGGAAACTTATGATCATCAACCACAATTTAGCCGCGATCAACTCCCATCGCGTGCTCAAGTTTCAAAACGAGGAAGTCTCCAAAAATATGGAGAAGCTCAGCTCAGGAATGCGAATCAATCGCGCCGGAGATGATGCTTCTGGACTAGCCGTTTCGGAAAAAATGAGATCCCAAGTCAATGGGCTCCGTCAAGCAGAGAGAAACACCGAGGACGGAATGTCCTTCATCCAAACTACGGAAGGATTCTTGGCAGAAACCAATGATATCATCCAAAGAATTCGGGTGTTGGCAATTCAGTCTTCGAATGGTATCTACACTGCCGAAGACCGACAAATGATCCAAGTAGAAGTGTCCCAACTCATCGATGAGGTGGATAGGATTGCTTCTCAGGCAGAATTCAATAAAATGAACCTGCTCCAAGGTGATTTTGCTCGGGGATCGCGTGCCGCGTCCATGTGGTTCCACGTAGGGGCAAACCAGCACCAACGGGAACGTGTTTACGTTGCCACAATGACATCTCGAGCTCTGAACCTAAAGCGCCAAGATGGCTCACTTTTGACACTTTCTTCAGCAGAAAGCGCAAATGATGCCATTGGAACTTTGGATGAGGCCCTGAACAAAATAAGTAAGCAAAGAGCAAATCTAGGCGCGTATTTTAATCGACTTGAACATACGGCTAAAGGTTTGATGAATGCATACGAGAATACTCAGGCTTCTGAATCTAGAATTCGGGATGCAGACATGGCAGAGGAAACTGTAGCTTTCACGAAAAACCAGGTTCTGGTTCAGTCGGGAACGGCTATGCTTGCTCAGGCAAATGTCCGACCTCAGTCAGTCCTTTCTCTTCTTAGGTAACACTAAGGGAGGAATTGAGTAGGTTTTCTGGTGAGTAGACTAGTGTGATTTGGATGGGTTCCCGAAAGGGAGCCTTATCCAAAACTACTAGGGTTTGTGTGAATTGTGATGTGAAATCATCGTGCCGGCTGTCCCCTGCCAGGTGACAACCAGGTGCCTTCCTTGGCACCGGACAGGGATTGTCCGGCTGAGCGTCTTATCCAGGACGCTTGGTAATACACAAAGGAGTGTAAGCCAATGATTATCAATCACAACTTGAGTGCGGTGCAAGCGCATCGTTCTCTTAAGTTTACACAGATGGATGTAGATAAGACCATGAAGCATTTAGCGTCGGGAGAGAGAATCACCGCTGCTGGCGACGATGCTTCTGGGTTAGCTGTTTCCGAAAAACTAAGGAGTCAAATCCGAGGTTTACGTCAGGCCGAGAGAAATGCGGAGGACGGGATTAGTATGATTCAGACTGCGGAAGGATTCCTGGAGCAGTCTGCTAATATAGTCCAAAGAATTCGCACTCTCGCGGTTCAGTCGGCAAATGGTATCTACACGCCAGAAGACAGGCAACTTGTGCAGATAGAAGTATCTGCACTTGTAGACGAGATCGATCGAATCGCCTCACAAGCGGAATTCAACAAATTCCGTTTATTTGAAGGTTCGTTCGCTCGGGGTTCGAAGTCCGCATCAATGTGGTTTCAACTAGGAGCTAACTCTAACCAAAGAGAAAGATTCTATATTGGTACCATGACTTCGCGAGCTTTGAAGTTGTCTAGCGAGGGAAATAAAACTATTTCTCTTTCTACACCTTCTAAAGCAGACGATTTGATTGCGATTACGGACAGTGCTTTGAATCGGATCATGAAACAGCGAGCTGATATGGGAGCTTATACTAATAGGCTTGAAAGTTCAGCGAAAGGTCTCATGGGTGCATATGAAAATATGCAAGCATCTGAGTCAAGGATCAGGGACGCGGATATGGCGGAAGAGATTGTGGCGTTTACCCAGAAACAACTTCTGGTGCAAAGCGGTACGGCGATGCTAGCGCAAGCAAATCTTAAACCAAATTCCGTAATGCGACTCCTCGGTGGAGGATAGGTCGTATTCCAAACAGGCATAAGTTGCCACAAAAAGAAACCCTTCGGAGGAGCAATCTTCCGAAGGGTTTTTTGTTTTTTGCGAAAATTTTTTTTTATCTTCTTGGGTCCAATTCTCCCAAAACTAGCTTCCAAAGTTCAACATTGATCATAAGACGCCTTCTCGTATCTTTTATCTCTGTATAGTTTCCAAATCCACGGATCGCCTTTTCTTGGGCAATGTTGTAAACATTCCAAAGAGTTGGTTCTTCATCCTCCCATCTGATAGGCCTTAAGATTTCTTCCCATGCCGAACTTAGTTTTCTCAGTTCTATATTTCTGAGTTTGACTACGGACATTTTCAGCTTTCTAAGGAAACTATCTGAAGGCTTTGTTGTTTGAGCTTTCCAAACTAAGCGTTGGATGGTTTGATTTTCCGTATCATACATTTGGACAATAGACTTAGACCAATCTTTCACGGAACGAGCATGCCGCGATCTGGAATGGTTGCTACGAGTCCAAGCAATCAGCCCATTTGAACAGACTTGTCTCAAAATTCCAATGTAGGACATAGCGGCACTTTTCCCATCAAAGGAATTTGTAAAAACAACTTGGGGTTGAACTCCTAAACCTCTCCAGTCATCTTCAGTATCAAAAATTCCTTTCTCGAAATGCACCTCATGTGTGCTAAATGGATTATTGAATTGAAGCTGGACCATTTTCCAACCTAAGTCCGTCATTTGATTTACAACTTCTTTTGTCGAAAGAAATGTATAGTTTTTACCGATCCAAGGGATGGGTCTCTCAACTTCTAAGGGGCTTTGGATTTCGTATAGATCTTTCATAGTTCCTCCAGGATACCTCCTTGGATGGACAAATCAGAGTCTAAGTGTCATTTTTTTTGAAAATTGGGGAATAAAATCCCTTTATTGAACGATTCTTCCAACTACCCCATCGATGTCTGATCCATTGTCAAAAGAATGAGGATAAGTATACGGATTGCCTGTCAAAGGATTTGTAACAGCAGTCGCTGAAGTAAGTTTTATAAACTTAAATCCATCTGTTCTGATCGCATCACGGGCACTCGAAGAACAGGTTGGGCCAGTGATTAGATTATCCAAATCAAATCCGTCACCTCCTCCCACAAGAAACCCATTCCCAGAAGAAGTAAAGAGTTCATTCAAAGTAAATGTTCTGGAACCCATGTTGTAAAGGACTGGTCTTAGCCCACCAAACCCCCCCCAAGATGAGATTTTGTTGAGTGTAGATGCGTTTGAATCATAAGTCAGAGTAAAACCGCAATAATTTGCATCATCTATTGAAACTTCAACAACCATGGGGTCAAAGGCATAACGATCGCTAGTGTCATTCGATTTAAACGCATTTTCATAAACAATAAAATCTATCCCACTTCCATTCTTGACTGTTTTTCCCGCCCAAGAAAGTTTGATCGTTGCACCTGCTCCCGTTAAATTCAAAGCATATACATCGAGAGAGCCTGAAGATTCACCTGCTCCGCAAATGCCATTGATCGCCTTTGAACTATCGCTAAACCCTATAACCGTGGAAGCGGCTGAGACAACTGTATTTGCTAGAGGAATGTCCAGCGGAAGAGCCTTAGGCGGGCAACTTGTGTCCGGACGGACAACTTGATTCTGAGTTTGGAGGAGGGAAAGGAGTCCAAGAGTGGTTACCTCATTCTCTGAATTTTGCTTAACGATTCCACATTGGATAAGAAAATTCGCCATTGTAAAATTTAAGAAGATCAAAAACCAATTTGTTACAACTTTCTCCATTTATTCAACTCTATGCACAGAATCGATTCTCTCCGAAACGACTCTGTGCTAAAAAATTACTGCCTCAATTCTAATCTCGAAAAGGCAAAACCAGAACATCCCGTTGTGCCAGGACTAGTTCGTGTGCTCGTGTCGGTTTGTGACCTAGCTTCGGCGAGAGTCTTTCCAAATGCCACTGTGCAGGACCAATAGGAATTCGCTCTCCCAGCATTCGCAAAAAAGAACACTTTATTGTACCTTCCCCTGTTTGTGTCACCCGTAAAGCAGGCTCCATTGTTTTCAGGATTTTGAGTGATGTAAGAACCTTCAGTATTATTGAATTCAACAATCACATAACAACTTGAAAATGTTGTTGCATCATCTAGCTGAATACCAGTCTGTCCAGTCTTGGCAAGAATAGTGGTTATTTGCGTTGAGGTTGTCCCATTCCCAGTAAAAGTGTTCCAACGACCATTTAGAACAAAGTCCTTAGAAAGTTCGCTTGCTTGGCCACTCGCGATTCCACTGTTTTGTCCTGTGATCAAGCCGATCAAAAGGTTTTTGTCTGCTTTTGACCCGTCATCTTTATCATTTCTACTGCAAGCAGATACTAAAAATAGCATTAACATAATTAATGCGAATCGATTGGTTTGTTTCATAAAGATTCTCCTAAATCTAATTGAATTTAGGGGAACGTGAAAGGATAAGAAAATAGGTTTCCTAAGCGTGATTTCAATGCACTTTGAGAAAGAACTATAGGTCTTCTGTAAGTTTTATCCATTCGGTTGCCCCGATTTCCTTCGGGGCCCCTTTATTTTATGCATGAAATACATAAGATAAACGTGCAAAGAACCTAAGCCTCGAGGTTTTCTTTGCGGGGAAGATCTGGCTTTTCAAAATCTCTCGTTTAACCAAGAAATAGTGAATTACAGTTGCGGGTCAGCACAGGATTCACACCTGTTTCCTCCCTGAAGGATACAGTCAGGTTTTCTTTACTATAAAATTTGTCAAATTCAAAATCAAGGAATGACTTGCGCTACTTGTCGGAAGAGTCCCGAGTGAGATAATAGGCCGCTAAAATGGGCACTGTTGTCACTAGAATCACAAAGACAGCAACAACATTGGTCACAGGTCTTTGTCTTGGTCGTATAAACTCTGTGAGCATCCAAACAGGGACTGTGGCTTGGTTTCCAGCAGTAAAAGTGGTAACAATTACTTCATCGAAAGAAAGTGCAAAAGATAACATTCCCCCCGCAAGGAGCGCCGTGGCTATATTGGGTAAAATAATAAAACGGAAAGTTTGCCATGGATATGCTCCGAGGTCCAAAGAAGCCTCAACCATCGAAAAAGAACTTCTGCGAAGCCTCGCAAGCACGTTGTTGTAAACTGTAACAATACAAAACGTAGCATGGGCAATCACTATCGTCCATGTACTAAATGGAATTCCAAAAATATTCATCGCCGAACGAAGTGAAATTCCTGTAACAATACCTGGAAGTGCTATGGGCAATATGACCAAAAATGAAATAACTTCTTTGCCGAAAAATTGACTTCTATAGATCCCTAGGGTTGCGATGGTTCCGAGCATTAGTGCAATCAAAGTAGACAAAGATGCAACCTGGACTGAGAGCCAAATGGCGGACCATATATCTGCCCTTTCCCATGCAACGCCAAACCATTTCAAAGTGAAACCTGGCAAAGGGAACTGAAAGGTTTTTTCGTCTGTAGAAAAAGCATATAAAATGATAAAAAACAAAGGTACATGCAGAAACAAGAAACCAAGGAGAGTCAAAAAGGAAAAACCAAAAGAGCTAAGTTTAGAGCGCATCAAAAGCCCCTGCCCTTTTTGCCAAGTATAAATAACATGTCATGATAAGAATCGGAATAACTGAAAATGCCGCCGCCAAAGGGATGTTTCCTGCTGTTCCCTGATGGGTGTAAACTGCCATACCAATAAAGTAACTTGAATTTCCTATAATAGTTGGGATGATGTAATCTCCTAAAGTCAAAGAAAACGTAAAAATTGAACCCGCAACAATCCCAGGAAAAGACAAAGGAAGAATTACTTTCCAAAAGGTCTTCCTCGGGCTTGCTCCCAAATCTGCACTTGCCTCTAATAGAGTTTTTGGAATTCGTTCCAAAGAAGCTTGGATTGGAAGGATCATGTACGGAATCCAAATATAAACAAATACCAAAAACATCCCAGTATAAGAAAAGGAAAGGGATGTACCACCTATGACTGGCAAGGCAAGAAGAGCATCCAAAGCAAAAGTCAAATTGAGTTTGTCTAAAAACCAACTCAAAATCCCTTCTTTAGCCATAATAAGTTTCCAAGCATAAACTTTTACCAAGTAACTTGACCAAAGTGGCAACATAACACCTAAATATAAAATAGGCTTTAATCTAGAACCTGCTCGGAAGGCGATAAAAAATGCCATTGGAAACGCGAGAACAGCGCAGGCAAAAGTTACCGCACTTGCCATTGCAGTTGTTCTTATTAATATATCCCAGTTTGTCGATTGACGAAATAAGTCTCGATACGTATCTAAAGTGAACTCGTATTTAATGATGCCTGTGAATGCATCGATTGAAAAGAAACTTTGGACCAGTAGAGTAAATAAAGATCCAAGGTAAATTATGCCTAACCAAACCAGTAAAGGACTAATCAGGAGAAAAGTGGCTAAAGTCTTTCGGTAAAAGAGAAATGTAAAAAAACGATCCAAAGCAACCAAGGCTATACCTTTTTCTCGGGTAGTTCGTGCATTTTGCTTGCTTCCCAACTCAACAGGACTTCCTCTTCTAGCTGGAATTTTCGATCTAGATTTTTATCAAATAATGTAAGTCGGGTGCCTTTTTTCGTTTCAAAAAGAAGCCGAGATGTTGCCCCTGAGTAGATTTTATTTTTAAAATAGGCGCTTACTTTGGGACCTTGGGGTGAGCTTTTGGGCAGTTCAAGAGATAGGTGTTCCGGGCGAATCAAAATAGAGTTAGTCTTACCAGTGATCTCCTTTGCTTCGTCTCCAGATAGAATATTGCTGATCCCCACAAAGTTAGCAATGAAAGCACTGTTTGGTTTTTCATAGATTTCTTCAGGAGTACCGATTTGCTCAACTTTGCCTTTGTTGAAAATTGCAATTCGATCTGACATAGAAAGAGCTTCTTCTTGATCATGAGTGACAAAAACGAAAGTTATACCCACTCTTTTCTGAATAGCCTTCAATTCGATTTGCATCTCTTCCCTCAGCTTTAGATCCAAGGCACCTAAGGGTTCGTCTAATAATAAAACCTTAGGTTGATTAACCAAGGCTCTTGCCAAGGCTATCCTTTGTTTCTGCCCTCCTGACAATTCACTTGGCTTGCGATTTCCGACATTGGGAAGGCGAACCATTTCCAGCATCTCTTCCACTTTCTTTTTGATTTCGTGTTTTGGAAGTTTACGAATCAGAAGACCGTATCCGATATTCTCAGCGATTGTCATATGTGGAAACAAAGCATAGTCTTGAAAGACTGTGTTCACATTTCTCTTGTAAGGAGGCACTCCTTTAACATCTTCACCTTGCAAAAGCACTTTGCCTGATGTTACATCCAAAAAACCTGCCACCAATCGGAGGCAGGTGGTTTTTCCAGAACCAGAAGGTCCGAGCATAGAGAAAAACTCTCCTGCTCGGATATCAAAAGAAACGTTGTCTACTGCCGCAAAATCACCGTAGGTTTTTGAGGCTGAAAGAAATTCAACATCGGCAGTAGATTTCATTTTGTTATCTAATTTAGATTACTTGCTACCAATAATAGCAATGTAGTCTTCTGCCCACTTTTTGTAAGGAACACATTTGCGACCATTGGAGCAATTTTCTACTGGAGTTCTCCAAAAAGAGATCTTTGAGAAATTGCTAAATCCATTTGTGTCACAACCTGAATCAGTCAATAGAGGATTGCCTTTGCATGCCGCTGGAACTGAAGGAACAGATCCGAACCAAGAAGCTAGATCACCTTGAACTTTTGGAGAAATAGAATGTTCCATCCATTTGTAAGCGCAGTTCACGTGTTTTGAATCTTTATGAAGCATAGTAGTGTCTGCCCACCCAGTTGCTCCCTCTTTAGGGAATACGGAAGCTACAGGCTGTTTGTCACCAGCAAGCAGGTTTACTTGGAAAGGCCAAGCAGAAGATGCCGCAAGTCCCTCTTTTTTGAAATCTTCAATATGAACCATTGCATCGTGCCAGTATTTTGGAACAAGTTGCCTTTGTTTTTTTAGAAGTTCTAAAACTGCATTGTACTGTTTTTCATCCAATTCGTATGGGTCGGTGATTCCAAGTTCTGGATTTTTAACTTTTAGGTAGAGAGCCGCATCTGCGATATAGATTGGGCCATCAAAAGCCTGGACTCTTCCTTTGTTTGTTTTTCCGTCTGGGAACGTTTGTTCTTCGAACACCACAGCCCAGCTATCAGGAGCTTGTTTGAAGACTTTTGTGTTGTACATAAGAACGTTCGGACCCCACTGATAGGGAACTCCGTAGTGTTTGCCTTCCACTGTGTGCCATGGGGCGTTTTGTAGTCGTTCATCGATTGAGCTCCAGCTTGGAACGAGTGCAGTATTGATTTCTTGCACTTTGTTTCCTGCGATTAGCCGAAGTGAAGCATCTCCAGAGGCTGTGACTAGGTCGAATCCACCACCGTTCATCAAAGCTACCATTTCGTCTGAAGTAGCGGCTGTCTTTACAGTGACTTTGCAACCAGTTTCTTTTTCAAAGCCAGTGACCCAGTCGTATCCCTTGTCTGTTTCTCCTCGTTCTATATAACCAGGCCAAGCTACGATAGAAACTTCTCCTTCACCTTGGCCCAAGGCTGTCGGGGCTTCTGACTTTTTACCACAAGCAACACCAGCAAAAACGCTGAGCGCTACTGTGGAGATAAAAATGCTACGAATGGATTCAACTCTCATGCAATACTCCTATTTATTCCCAGAAATGGATTCTAGGGTGTAGATATGGTTCTAAGCAAGGGAGCAAGGATATCAACGAAAAAAGAATAGGAATTTTAGGAAAGAGACAGAAAAAGGAGTCAGGTTCATAAAAGAAATCTCTACAAAAGCTTAGGAGGTGGGTCATGACTGGAAACAAGAAAGTGACAAACAAAGATCTTTGGGAAAGACGAATTGCAAATGTGCCACGTGGCGTTTCTACAGCTTATCCCATTTTCGCCGAAAGAGCCAAAAACGCAGAACTTTGGGATGTAGAGGGACGCAGATTCATCGATTTTGCTGGCGGAATCGGAGTTATGAATACAGGGCACTGCCACCCAAAAGTTATAGCCGCCATACACAAGCAAGTGGATTCTTATTTACACACTGCTTTCCAAATTGTACCTTATGAGCCCTATATTGTCCTTGCAGAAAAACTAAATGAAAAGGCTCCTATTGATGGTCCTGCCAAAACCATATTCTTGTCCTCAGGTGCCGAAGCCCTCGAAAACTCCATAAAGATTGCTAGAGTGGCAACAGGACGAACGGGTGTTATTTCTTTCGTAGGTGGTTTTCATGGACGAACTTTGATGGCTATGGCCCTGACTGGAAAAGTGCTTCCTTACAAAAAAAGTTTTGGTTCCCTTGCTTCCGACGTTTATCACATTCCTTTTCCGATGGCTTATCATGGAGTTTCCGAAGAAGACTCATTAAAGGCTTTGCAATACCTTTTCAAAGCAGATATTGAGCCCACTCGAGTGGCGGCAATCGCCATAGAACCGGTTCAAGGTGAAGGAGGATTTTATATCGCTCCATTTACTTTTTTAAAAAAACTCCGCCAGATTTGTGATGAACACGGAATTCTACTGATAGCGGACGAGGTTCAGTCTGGATTTGCTCGAACGGGAAAGCTATTCGCAATAGAACATAGCGGAGTAAAACCTGATCTTATTACAACGGCTAAATCTTTGGCGGCTGGGCTTCCCTTGTCAGCGGTTATCGGAAAAGCAAGTATCATGGACTCAGTTGAACCAGGTGGCTTGGGCGGAACCTATGCGGGAAACCCAGTGGCTTGCGCCGCAGGAATTGCAGTAATGGATCTCATCGAAGAGGAAAATATTCTAAACCGTTCAACTGCCCTTGGGGAGCTTTTGGTAAAAGAAATTCAAAAGATAACTGAAAAAGACAAACGAATCGGTGAAGTGCGTAGTCTAGGCGGTATGGTCGCTTTTGAATTGGTCGAAAATTCCGATCCACACAAACCCCTTCCGGATCTCGCAAAACAATTAACGAATAAGACTTTAGAAAAAGGTCTTATTTTACTCTCTTGTGGAATCTATGGTAACGTAATTCGGATTTTAGTCCCTATTACTGCGGAAGAGAGCATTGTCAAAGAAGGCATCCAAATCATCGAACAATCCCTAAAGGAACTATAAAAGGAAACAGAATGAAACAATACCAACTTTGGATCAACGGATCTTGGGAAAAAGCAAAGAATGGAAAAATTTCTAAAATCGAAAATCCAGCCACTGGAGAAATCATTGCGGAAGTCTGTGAAGCTGAATCCATTGATGTTGATCGGGCAGTCTTGGCCGCAGAAAAAGCATTCCAAGATGGAAGATGGTCAAAGCTGAGCCCAGCTCAAAGATCTAGCATACTTTGGAAATTCGCCAGTTTAATCGAAGAAAAAACCGAGCTCTTCGCAAAGGTAGAATCAGAAAACACTGGAAAACCCTACAAAAATCTCAGTTTGGCGGGAGACATTCCCTTCGCAGTTGACAATTTGAAATTCTTTGCTACAGCGGCAAGAAGCACAGCTGGAAACCATGCGGGGGAATTTGCAACTGGTTACACTTCCATATTCCGAAAAGAACCTGTAGGTGTGGTTGGTCAAATTGCGCCTTGGAACTACCCGATACTGATGGCTATTTGGAAACTAGGCCCAGCTCTAGCGGCAGGTTGCACTGTCGTTTTAAAGCCCGCACCTGGCACTCCTCTCACAACATTGATGCTAGCTGAACTTTCCAAAGAAGCAGGACTTCCCGATGGAGTTTTAAACATCATCACTGGGGGAAATGATGCTGGGCAAGCCATCGTCGACCACCCCAAAGTGCGAATGGTATCATTGACTGGATCCACAAATACGGGCAAAAAGATTATGCAATCCGCTAGTCAATCTCTGAAGCGCGTTCATTTAGA
>JAIXRB010000098.1 GCA_027485405.1 Leptospiraceae bacterium
CAGTTTTGGTTTTTGCCGATACCGATATCGAATTCATGGCAAAGAAAGTGGCATTTGGTGCCACTTGCAATTCTGGTCAGGACTGCACAGCGGCAACCAGGGTCTACTTAGAACAAAGCATATTTGAAAAAGGAAAGGAAGCAATCGTTTCCGCAATGAAACAAGTGATTGTTGGACAACCCTTCGAGGATGCAACTGAGATGGGTTCGTTGATTTCCAAAATCCACCGAGAGAGAGTGCAAGGTTTTATGGAACGGCTCAAAGGGACCTCGGCTAAAATCCTAACAGGAGGAAGTATCCCTAAAGGTATGGACAAAGGCTATTTCTTTGAACCTACTGTGATCGGCGGTGCCGAACAATCCTCTGAAATCGTACAGAGCGAAATCTTTGGACCAGTGCTCACTTTGCTTCCTTTCTCTCAGGAGAAGGATGCGGTGGCTTTGGGCAATGACGTAAACTATGGGCTTGCCGCTTCTGTTTTTACTTCAGATGTAGGTCGCGCTATGCGAGTTTCACAAGGTCTAGAATTCGGCACAGTTTGGGTGAATGACCACCTTCCCCTAGCCTCAGAAGCTCCGCACGGAGGTTTCAAGCAGTCGGGATTCGGAAAAGACCTATCTATTGAAGCTATGAATGATTATTTGATCACCAAGCATGTTATGATAGGCGGAGTATAATGTCCATTTTAAACAAATACAGTCGCATTCTGACCCAAGACGAAAGTTTGCCAGCTTCTCAAGCAATGATCATTGGATCAGGAGTTCCCTACGAAGACTTAAAGAAACCTTTCGTGGGAGTAGGAAGCACTGGTTTTGAAGGAAACCCTTGTAATATGCACCTAACGGCACTAGCCGCAATCCAAAAGAAGAGCATCCAAGACACAAAGAACATGGTGGGGCTCATCTTCAACACGGTAGGTGTAAGTGATGGAATCACAAATGGGAATGACGGAATGCGGTACTCATTGCCATCACGCGAGTTGATTTGCGATTCCATAGAAACCGCGGCAGGAGCTCATTTTTATGATGGGGTCGTATTCACAGCAGGTTGTGACAAAAACATGCCAGGAGCGATCATGGCAATGGCTCGGCTCAATCGACCGTCTATCTTGGTGTATGGTGGCACCATCAACGGTGGTGTTTACAAAGGAGAGAAGTTAAACATCGTTTCTGCCTTTGAAGCCTACGGGAAAAAAATCCAAGGCAAGATTTCGGAACAAGACTACCAAGAAATCATCAAAAACTCCTGCCCGGGACCTGGGGCTTGCGGGGGAATGTACACTGCGAACACGATGGCTTCGGCGATTGAGGCAATGGGTATGAGTCTTCCGTATAGTTCGTCTTCTCCGGCTCGTTCCGAAGAAAAGAAAAAAGAGTGCCAAGCTGTTGGAGAGGCAATCTACCGTTTATTAGAAAAAGACATAAAACCAAGGGACATTATCACCAGAGATTCCGTTCTAAATGCCCTTCGAATAATTACTGTTCTAGGTGGATCTACAAATGCAGTTTTGCATATGATTGCCATTGCAAGGACTGCGGATGTTCCTTTGGATTTAAAAGACATTCAGCAGATTACAGACACAACTCCGCTTTTAGCAGACATGAAACCTAGCGGAAAGTATTTGATGGAAGACCTATACAAGATAGGAGGAGTTCCAGCAATCATGAAATTTATGCTAGCTGAAAAGATGATTTCCGGGCATTGTTTAACAGTAACTGGAAAGACGGTTGCAGAAAACTTGGCAGATTTACCAGGTCTTCCTAAGGACCAAGATTTGCTACGCCCGCTGAACAATCCCATCAAGAAAGAAGGACATATCCAAGTTTTATACGGAAACATTGCTAAAGGGGGAGCCGTTGCTAAAATCACAGGCCATGAAGGTGAAGTTTTTACAGGCGTTGCCAATTGTTTTGATTCTGAGGCTGAGCTTAACAAAGGTATATCCGAAGGTAAGATCCAAGCTGGTCAGGTTGTTGTGATTCGCTATGTAGGTCCCAAAGGTGGGCCAGGTATGCCTGAAATGCTAAAGCCCACATCGGCAATCATGGGAGCTGGTCTTGGAGACAAAGTGGCCCTCATAACCGACGGAAGGTTTTCGGGAGGTACGCACGGCTTTGTTGTAGGTCATATCACACCCGAAGCCATGGAAGGTGGGGAGATCGCCTTAGTCCAAAATGGTGATACCATTGAATTGGACGCGAAGAAAAATACCATACACCTGAAGGTTTCTGAGGCAGAGTTAGATGCTCGCCGTAAATCTTGGATTAAACCTCCCTATCGCGTCAAAGAAGGCTATTTATGGAAATACATCCAACTGGTTGGAAATGCGAGCAATGGCTGTTTGACAGATCGAGTTCCCGAATGAAAATAAATCAAATGAAAGTTAAGTTCTATGTTTCCTTACTTATCTTACTTGGCTTTTTTGCTCAAGGATGTTTTGGGGGAGTTAAGGTCAAATACGCTCCCTTAAAAAATTCCTATCCCCAAGTGCCTTGGGACAAACGAACAGAGGAGGCAACTAAAATCCTATCCGAGTTGCTTCGAATACCAACCGTTCGTGGGAATGAAATGCAAGCCGTGAAGTACATCCAGGGAATCCTTACCAAAGAGGGAATTCCTTCACGCTTGGTCATTGATCCCAAGAATCCTTCCCGCCCAAATCTCATAGCCGAACTGGAACCTAATGCTCCAACAGGGGAAAAAGGAATCATTTTGGCAAACCACCTAGATACGGTAGAGTTTGATGCCAAAGAATGGAAAGTTCCACCTACATCTGGCAAAGTCGAAGACGGACGAATTTGGGGCCGAGGGGCAATCGACATGAAGGGGATGGCTGTGATGCAACTCATCGCCTTTTTGGAATTAAAACGCTCTGGATTGCCTAGAACTCGAAAGTATATGTTCTTATCCCTTGCCGATGAGGAATCAGGATCTAAGCTAGGTGGCATTTTCTTAACCACAATGCACAAAGAGATTTTCAAAGATTACGAGTATGCGATCAACGAGGGGGGCGCCGCCACCCGTGATATCGTGATCCCAGGCAGTACCATCTTCAATATCCAATACGCAGAAAAAGGCAATCTATGGTTTCGATTAAAAGCCCAAGGCACTAGTGGACATGGTTCTACTCCTCCGGTGGAATATGCCAGCTTGAATCTCTTAAATTTTTACAAAGAGGTTCGCGAATTGGAAAGCGATATAACGATCACAGAAGAAACGGAAGCTTTCTTTTACCAACTAGGAACCATTAGCAACTTTCCAAATTCTTTTTTCCTTAAGAATGCAAGAAACCCATTCATAAAGCCTTTACTAAAGGGTACAATTCGAAGCAACCGACACCTCACGGCTATGACTACGAATACGAAGAGCATCACTGGCCTTATGACCACAGAAGGCGATAAAGGTGAAAATGTGATTAGTGGCGAAGCCTACGGAAAACTAGACGTTCGACTGTTGCCGGGGGTTGATCCAGATGAATTCACAGTTAAGGTAAAAAAAATTGCCGAGAAGTTTAAAATAGAAGCAACAGTGACGGACAACAATCCTGCAGATTTATCGCCGATGGACACTCGATTGTTTCAGACTCTCGCTGCAGTATCGGTATCGAAATTCGAGAAAAGCACCGTCACTCCATTCTTATCTCCAGGTAAGACGGACAATTCGTATCTTCGCAGAGTTGGTATCAAAGCGTACGGAATCATTCCTGCTGTGTTGAAATCGGAAGATTTGGATACCATGCATGGAAAGAACGAAAACATTAGCATTGACAACCTCACTCTTGGTTCGAAAATTTTATTTGAAACTTTAGTAGAGATGAATCACTAAAAGTCGAAAGAGAGTCTTAAAATGGCAGAAATGTCTTGGGAAGAGATTTTAACTGAATCCACTATTGTTGCGGGAAATTTTATAAAGAACCGTTTCGATGCGGTTTACAACGGGCCTTTTGCTGAAGAACGGGGCCCAATCGCCTATCCACAGTTTGAGGTGCTTTTAAAAAATAAAAGTGGTTTTGTATTTGTTTATCCTACGGCAGAAACTGTAAATGAATGCTCTGAATTCGAAGACGTAGAGAGGATCAATAGGGATATCAAGTGGTCACATGAAAATGAGTGCGATTTTTATGCTGTGTTTGTTTGCATGGAATCCCCATGGGCAGACGGGCAAATGGATGAGTCTGGACAATATAAATTCACACCCACCGTAGATATGATTCCCTTTATTGGATAAAGATTAAAGGAGCACATCCTCCAGTTTCACAAAGGGATTTTGGATTTTCTGAGGCTAGCCTCAGAAAACCTTGACTTGTCATAAAATGCCTGATTTTATTGGGTTTATGAATCGATTTTTTCCAAAAAATCTTCTAGAACATTGGGAAAATCCAAAGGATTTGATCCAGGTGATTCTCGGTCCTAGGCAGGTTGGGAAAACAACGGCAATACTAGATCTTTCCCAAAAAGGAAAATGCCATTATGTGACAGCGGACTCTGCTACAATTCCCACGGCAGACCTAATCTGGGATGAATGGAAAAAGGCAAAGGAGACTTTGCCCGAGGATGCAACTGTTGTTTTTGATGAAGTCCAAAAAATTCCCCGTTGGTCTGAGGTTATTAAAAAAATTTGGGATGAAAGAATCGCATCCGGCGGTAAGCAAAAACTCTGGGTGTTGGGATCCTCGGCACTCTTATTGGAGAAGGGTCTGTCTGAAAGTTTAACAGGAAGATTTGAAATCAATTTTTTTCCTCATTGGACATTTTCTGAAGTAGAACATGTATTCAACGCCACTCTGGAAGACTATGTAAAATGGGGTGGATACCCAAAGATTTATTCATTGAAAGATGATGAAGAACGATCGAATGACTACATTTTCAATAGTATCATAGAAACTACAATTGGAAGAGATATACTCTCCATGCATTCGGTTGAAAAACCAATGCTATTGAGACAATTATTTTGGTATGTCTCTAGACTCCCGGCTCACATTATAAGTTTCGAAAAGATTTTAGGCACTTTGCAAGGAAAAGGAAATGGAGCATCTCTAGTCCATTATGCCAATCTGTTAAAAATGGCATTTATCCTTGTTCCGATTTTTAAATATTCTAAAGCAAGTCACCGAACAAAAAAGAGTCTCCCTAAATGGATTTTCCCCAATCCTGCTTTAGTTGACATATCGATCAAAGAGGAAGGACTGAAAAACTTCACCTTTGAAAATCTAGTGGGATCCCATCTTCTCAACATTCTGTTTGGTCGCTGGGAATTTGATTTGAATTACTGGAATGAGAATGGAAAAGAAATCGATTATATTGTTTGTCGAAGGGGGATGCCAGTGCTAGCATTGGAAGTAAAGAGCGGTAGAAAAAGGCAAGGATTGAGCGAAAAGGCCTACAAAGAGCTTGGCCTAGAATGTCCTTATTTGGTCTTACATCTTGAGAATATTCACACATTCCTAAGGTCTAATTCAATTTCACAAATCTTAGGACTCGTAGCTAACGGAAAGCTGTAAGGCAACCTTCTTTAATTTTTTATCATGAGTGAGAATTCTACAATTAGTAGTATAACAGGCATGCAAAAGATAAACATCTATAAGACCAATCCCGAATCCTGTAAGATGATCAATCCATACTGCTATATCAACTAAAACCCTCAAATTCTATTTCTCTTTGGAGCCTTTGCCTTTTCCATCAAATCATCGGGAATATAAAGTGTAGTTTTCATCTGTCATAGATTAAACAATTATGACAGAAAGGCACAGATGAAAAATGAATAAGTCTTCCTTACTCCTAACAAAGATGCAAGGAAGACAGTTGAATGTTATTTCTTTTCTAATCCTTTTTTTACTGCGTTGAACAGATCATTGACAGCCTTAGTGGAAGCAGAACTCACCATCGCATTTTTCTGAGTATCGTCTGCTTTGTCATAGATCAAACTGCTGATTTCGATAGGTTCAGTTTGGGCGACATAGACTAAAGAAGAAGACCTCACATCATATAGAACAAATCGAAAGCTAACTCCACCTGAAGTAAAGCTGTCTTTTCCACCTGATACCAAAGGGAAAGCTAAACCTTCTACACCAAGTTTGGCCGCAATTTTCGCGAAAACAATAGTTGTTTGCGGGTCTATAGAATTGGAATTGACGATGGCTTCTGTCATTTTGCCTACCGCTGTGTCTAAATCTTTTTTGAGACCAATCGCTTCCGCGGCTTTGAGAGTCAAATCCCCACCTGGGATCAATGAACCATGCAAAGAGCCTACTTGTGTCTGTGCAATCGATCCAAATAACTTGACATGTTCCTCTTCCGATTTAGCAGAAGTGTTGGAACCCATATCAAAGACCGCCATGGTGACAACACGGGCAATTTTCGGATCATACTTGTCATACTTTTGGAAGCGAACACCGGCACCTGCGCAGGAAACCAGGAAGTATAGAAGGGAAAGGATGGTTAGTTTTTTCAAAGCGGGACTCCGTTAAGCATTGTTATGGCAAGATTGCTTTAATTGATATTAGAAGCAAACTTTAATCCAAGAATATTTTTTCAAGTAAGAAATAAAAACTTCGTATAATTAAGCTATAGAGCCAATAACCTTCAAACACTTTGAAAAATTACTCATTCATCCAAACTAGCCTTCTGGATTTGAATCGGTCGGTCGATCATCCCCACTCGGTAGATCCTTAAGAATCCTAAGCCAGGCAATTCCGTTTTATCCACAAAGACCACTTTGGCGATCTTTTGCAAAGGAAACTTCATTTCTGATTTGATTGAAAATAGATCTTTCAATCGAAAATGCTCCCGAGTGATTTCAATTTCATTGTTGAATGGAGAGATACAGGAACCTAGAATGGATTTCTATAAGACCTGAGAAAGTCGTAGCCTTTTCTGCCCATCTGCAACACCCCTAATCCGAATTTTGGTGCGTTCATGAATTTCAATTTTGTAGAGTAATAAATGCAATTAGACATAAAACTGCTATTCAACTACCAATTCGGCGCTTTGCGCTTCATATGTAAAATTGGAATTAGAATTGGTTTCTCTTTGGGATTGGAGTGTAGCTGATTAGAAAAGCTGTGAGAGAAAGAATTCCTGATACGGCATAGCCATGATTTGATGGCTAAGCTTTTCAGGTCTTTGAACATTGCAGATGAGGAATCCCTGTTTTGATTGTGGATGCTCCTTTAGAAAGGTTTGAAGATGGACTGTATCTTTAGTAGAAGGTTTGTCAGTGTATTTCACTTCGATGGGTATCAAACTTTTACCTATTTCTAAAAGAAAATCAACTTCCGGACCATCGGGATCTCTCCAAAAAGAAAGCTTTGCGCGTGGGATGCGATTTCGAATGGTGCGAATGAGTTCAGTTCCTATGAAATTTTCAAAAATTTGACCAAGTCGATCTCTGCTTGGTGGCCATGCTTCTCGACTAGCGATTCTTGCGACTCCCAGGTCAAAGAATAAAAACTTAGGAGACTTTGTTAGTTTTTTTCTAACATTGCTTTTGGTGTATGGTTCAATCCTCTCCACAATCAATGTGTCTTCCAGAATTTGATAGTAATCGGCAATAGTACTATGTGAAACTCCGATTTCTCTCGAAATATTTCGAAAATTGCATATTCGCCCCGACTCGGCAGCAGCTAGTTCTAGAAATTTGCCAAATGCTGGTAAGTTTCGAACGAGAGCCTCAGAACGAATCTCTTCTTCCAAATAGCTTTCGACATATGATACTAATATTCTCTCTTTGCTCTCTGTTGTTTCCTCAAGTACGATTCCAGGCAGGGTTCCAAAAGAAAGTATCGATTCCAAAGAAACATTTTCTATTTCGCTCAGCATAAATGGATCTAACCTTAGATTGATTAGCCTTCCTGGAAGCAAATTGATATTAGATGTTCTTTTTATTTTCCGAGCGGACGAACCTGAAAGTAGGAATCTGGCCACCTTCTGGTCTAGAAAATACTGTATAGGATCTAAAAGACTTGGAACTTTTTGGATCTCGTCGATGAAAACCAAGGGATTTTTCTTTTTTGAATGGAGAGCCTGAATTTCTCGCACTAGAGAATCTGGATCTCTTTCATATTTTTGTCGTAGTCCAGGTATTAGCAAAGAAATCGAAAAATCTACAGCAATCTGCGAAAGTAAGGTTGTTTTTCCAGTCTGCCTTGGTCCAAGAAGAACTATGCTCTTGCCTTTTCCTATAGCTTCTTCAATTGTTTCTTGAAGGATTCTAGATCTGTATCCCATAAGCTCCATTTTCGGCGAATTTGGAGCCTAGGTCAACCAGAATTATACACTCGGTTGATTGCGAATGCTCAGAACAATTCGGAACTCTATTTCTCAGCCATGGCTTGCATGCGTAATACTGCCTTTCTTGCCGAATTCACTTTCTTAGAGATTGGCAAGGACTCCAACATTTGCAAGTACGCTTCCATCTCAGCCCAGCCCTGGAAGAGATCACCCTTACCTAGTTTTATAAAGGTATCACGACAAAGACTTAAATGTGCAAATGCCGATAGATCAACTATGCTCAGTTTATCTCCAAATAGGAAGGGTTCAAATCTGAAATGCAATTTCATCGCTTCAACGGCATTAGAAGCAGATAGAAAACCCTTTTCCACAATACTCTCAACAGGTTCTTTGCCTCGAAAAGCCATGTCATAACAAGGTCTAGCCGAAAGATCAATGTAGAGATCTAGAAACAATGCCCATTCTCTCAATTCGGCTCGTTTTTCAGGGGAATTGCCTATGAGACTAGGCTCTGGAACTTTTTCTTCTATAAACTCAAGGATTACATTTGATTCAAAGACAAATACTCCATCCCACTCTAAAACAGGGATCTTGCCCATAGGGGATTTGCGTCTCCACTCAGGGTCTTTTGACTTGGGGTCTGTCCGCACTTCTTCAAATTCAATGTTTTTATACAAAAGCGCATACTTTACTTTGTTGTAATAATTTGAAATAGGAAATCCATACAATTTAACGTGGCTCATTCGAAAGCTCCTTCCATTCCATCAGCATACGCCCGCAGATTATCAAAAGAATAAATGCCCGTATTATGGTAATCGCTCCAAACTATTGAAATCGCATAACGTCCGACTTTTGTCCAGGAGATCAAAGATATCTTTTCGATATGGGAGGTTGCGGCCCCCACCTTTCCACCGTGTCCTCCACGGCAAGTGGCACATGGGCATTTCTTTCTCAGATCAAGGAGATTGTATGTATTCTGCGCTCCATCTTTCCAATCAATGTATAAATTTGTTTCATCAAATCGAATTTCTTTTGGAAAAGTTGCTAATTGAGATTGCATACTTCTTAGACAATAACCGGTAGTTTGACAGACTTCTTTTTGAAATTGCCAATCACTGTTCCATAGAGAATTCGATCTTCTTTTTGAATAGAGGGCAAGATGTCAAAAGTATCATTTTCAAAGACAAGAATCACAGTCGATCCCATTTCAAAACGACCCATCTCGGATCCTTTATCGATCATAATAGATACATTTTTGTATTCAACTTCCTTCGGAAAACGAATCCAGTTGTTCGTTACAATCTTGTTATCATAAGTGACTCTGATTTTTCCAACATTGGATGCCCCCACCTTAATCACTGCTATTTTACCGTATTCTGTTTGTAAGAAGGTAATTAGGCGTTCGTTTTTAGGAAACAAACCCCGAATGTTCAGAACAGCTAGATCATTGACTGGGAAAAGCTTTCCTGGCTCATAGTAGTATCCCAAAATCTGGCCAGCAAAAGGAGAATGGATTCGATGATAGTCTTGGGGAGATAAGTAGAAAGTTATGTATTTACCGTTCGTGAAACTTTGGTAATACTTTTCAGAACCTAGTAGTTCTTTTACTGAATAATCGATCCCTTTTGCTTGGATGATTGTACTCTGGCTGATATCTCCAAAACTTGTGATCCGAGAATCCGTTGGGCTAACCACTGCGTTTGCCGCCGAATCAATGATTCTTGCCTCAGCTCGCAACGCTCTAGTAAAGAATTGGTTGAGAGAGGCATACTCCCAGATCTCCATCTCAGCCTCTTCTACTTTGATCTTGTAAGCTTTCGCAAAGGTTTTTAAAATAGGAATCATTACGAAGCGAGGTAGCTTCAAAGTCGAAAAATAACCAAAGAGCTTTGAAATAAGGTTTTTTGGTAATAGAGTGAGAAACAAAAGATAGATGTCTTTGATAATTTCATATCTTGCCCCAGACTCAGATAGGTATCTTTGGAGCTCAAGCTTCGCTTGCTTACCCAAAAGAAGAAGAGAAATCAATAGCGGTATTGCTGTGATGACCGCCATCGTATATCCAACTTGAACGGCAATTTTATAAACATCAATTCCATAGCGAAGGTATAAGCCAGATACAGATAGAATAGTTCCAAAAAACAGAATTCGGAAGAAATTAGTGAACTTTTCCCCAAAGATATAGTAAGCGTTTTGCTCTCCTGTATAGAACCAACCCACCAAACTCAAAAGCCCGAAGGATAAAAAAGAAAGAAATAAGAGAATGGCAAAGAATGACTCTCTACTTTCCAGGATTCGTGCTGGAAATTCTTTGATAAAACTTGGCTCGATGGCTCCATAGCTATATAAAACATAACCAACCAGCGTTGCCATAAAAAAGCCTTCTATGAAAGTAGAGACCATGTTTACCAGTCCCTGTTTGGCGGGGTAATCCGTGCGCACTACGCCCGCAACTCCAGAGGACTTTCCAATTCCAGTCTCGGTGGACAAAAAGAATATCCC
>JAIXRB010000185.1 GCA_027485405.1 Leptospiraceae bacterium
AAGGTATAGTGCAAGAGGTTGTAAGTTCCGCCATACAACGATGAAGAAGCAACAATCTCTTGCCCAGTTTCAACTATGTTTAAAAGAGCAAGGGTTTCTGCTGATTGACCGGATGCCGTAGCCAGTGCCGCTACTCCTCCTTCTAAAGCCGCCACTCGCTTTTCTAAAACGTCTGTGGTTGGGTTCATCAATCGGGTGTAAATGTTTCCAAACTCTTGCAGTCCGAAAAGACGAGCCGCATGGTCAGTATCTTTGAAAACATAAGAAGTCGTTTGGTAGAGAGGAACGGCTCTAGAAGTGGTGGTTGGGTCTGGCTCTTGTCCAGCATGGAGTGCAATGGTTTCTGCTTTGTATTGTCTTGCCATAGGTTTATCCTTAATTTGCTATTGTTCCAGAAAAATGAGGCATCTTTTATTGTAAAGAAATTTCCAATAAATTGGATAAAAAGTTCGCTTTATTGTGAGAAAGCAATCCAGTAAATTTGTTATGGTTTCATGTGGGTCAATCGATAATCTTAGGGTAATTTCATGGGAAACTTAATATTTAGATCGTCCCTCGGAGTTTTGTTCTTTTTTGCTTTCCCAGTTTTTGCCCAGGTATGGGTACCTTCTGGAACAGAAATGCGCAGACCTTCCGCCCTTCAATTTGATGCGGGAGCTAGCTTATACCAGGGAGATTACTACGCGCATATTTCTCCAAATTTTACTTACAACCACGGATCTAAGTTTGGTTATTCGTTTTCTCTTCCCGTTAATGTTCTACTAGTGGATAGAAACCCACTGTTAGAAAATTCAAGGCCAGGCAAAGTTCGAGATATTGATTACAATAGTAGGGTAGACTATTCAAAAATCTTAAATTATCTCTCGTATGGAACATACAACCAACAGATTCCAGGTAAAGTGACGTATTCGTTCTTTGCAGGTCGCATGATCGATGGTTACATTGGGCATGGAACTATCATCAACAAATATATGTCGTCTTCTCGCTTTGATTCTTACAATCCAGGTGTGGTTGCAGATATCAATACCGACTACGGAGAAGCTCAATACTTTTCAAACTCTGCTGTTAGTTTAGATGTGAATGCAGTTCGTGTCTATATAAAGCCATTGGCGATCGGCAGAAAAGTAATGTCTATGTACAAATCGTATTCTAGTGATACGGCTTATATGATGCCTATCCGAGGAAAAGTCATCGATGAAGCAGGAAGACCTTCCGTTGAAGATGAAGTTGGCGTTGATAAAAAGAAAGAAGACAAAAAAGAAGTGAGACCCATCAACAAAGATTCTCGAATGGAGATCTATGACAATGATGCTTGGTACAATAGAATGACAATTGGATATACCAATGCCTTTGATCGCAACGCGCCCAAAGAATTGGCATACAATACGAATGGATCTCCTGTTACTGTTGCCAATTTAGACAATCCAAAGACGAAAGAAACAAGCCGTCTAACCGTAGAAGGATTCGATTTGGAATACCGATTGTTAAACCTTTCCTATATGGAGTTCACCCCTTATGTGGATGTGAATCGAATCAAAGAGTTCGATAAAGCCCAAGGGACTCACTATGGTGCCATTTTTAGATTGGGAACCAAAGACTTGAACATCATTTTTAAGCCGGAGTTTCGGAACATGAGTTCAAACTACATTCCAATGTACTTTGATAGTTTTTACGAAGTAGAGAGGTTCCAAACCTTCCCAGTGGCAAGCCCAATGCGACCAAAATACGATACAATTCGTACACTGCCTTCCAATTCGCGAGTCAATGGCTATTATCACACTCTGTATATCAACTTCTTCCATTTCGGCTTTGAATTTGCTGTAGAGGACTATGGTGGCAAAAACAACAGTCGGGTGTTTCTTGCGTCCTACATCCCAATTGGTTCCTCGTTTATGCTTTCGTTCTATTATACAAAGAAAGGCCATGATCGCAATGGAAACGCTTTTACAATCGATGACAATGCTCAGGCGGCGGCAGAGCTTTCCAAATCTTTTGGACCATTGATGCTTAGAGTCCAAAACCTACGAAGATACATTTTAGATGTTCCTGAAAAATCTTTCTCTTCTATTGATGAAATTCGATTTTTAGTTTCTGGTGGAATCAGCTTCTAAAGAGTTCCCATTCATATAGAATTTGGGCTAGCGCGTATTCCGTTCTCATCATTTTCTTTCCCAACTGGCAGATATTAAATCCAACTTTTTCAAACTCTTCCACTTCTGAGTCGTAAAATCCGGATTCTGGACCCAAGACAAATAAAACTCGTTTATCGGAAATTGGTTTTAGCTCGGAACAAACGGTTCGAAACGAAATCTTTGAAGTATGAAATAAGAAATTGAAGCTAAAGTCGTTCCAAAGGTTTGGGTTTAATTCTCTATCTAGCATTTCGAAAGTGGGAAGCATTGACTGACCAGTTTGGCTCATTCCTTCCAAAAAGTAAGTTTCCGCATCGGTTCTGTAGATCGGACTAGTTCCAAAATCTGTATTGCGACTCCGAGGCTGAAAGAACAAAATCTTTTCAATTCCGTAAGCGCCCGCTAAATGGAAAATTTTCTTTCCTGTTTGAGGGCGGGGAAGGGGCATTGCGAGATGGATACTTGTCGTAAGGGAAGCAGGAAAAATTTCCTGGATTTCGATTTCTTTCTTAGACTCAGAAAGTAAACCAATCCCTGTTCCTTCTCCAACTAAGATTACTTTAACACTGTCTCCTGCTTGCTTCTTTAGGATTTGTGTTATATGGAAACTTTCTTTTTCACCTAGAGAAAAAACAGAGGAAGCAATACGATTAGAAGAATGAATTGGGATCCAGTTCAAGTTTCGTTCTCAGGAACTTAGTCTAAAAAATCAAATATCAAAACTATGTGGATTGGATTCAGGTTCTTCTGAAGGAATCTCATTGGGCTTTTTTAATCCTTCAGGTTCTTCCCAGGATTCCGGTTCAGAAGTTAACTTGGTTACTTTTCCTTCCTCACAACCCCGAAAGATATGTAGCCCTAAAATAGAAAAAAGTAGAAAAACTGCCAGCCTTTTGGCAAAACCATGGGATCTGCTGGAGGCTGAGCTTTGTCTTTTTGCTCTTTCTTCTCTTTTGAATTTCCAGTAGTCAATTGGGGCATACAGCAAATCCAAAAGCAATCTACCAAAGGGTTCTTTTGTATCCAAAACAGGCTCTTCAGAGGTCTCAGAATCGATCTGAGCGGGGTCAAAACGGAAACTATGGGAACAGACTGGGCAACGAACGAGAAGGAGGGATTGGGTGGCAGGGATTCGTAAAGTTGCCCCACATTGGGGGCAACGTTTTAGATAGTTCAAAGAAAACGGAAACGGATTTTTAGTATTTTAAAGACTGCTTTAAAACCTCAACATTTCTGCGGTAGTTTCTGTTTCCGTCTCTGTCATTGTAGTCAAAAATCTTTGTGAAGAGTTTATCAAAGAAGTCCACGTTTTTAAAATAGAATTCTTTTTTGAATTGGTTTCGAATCGGGTTCGTCTTTGTGTTTTCTACACTAGACAAAAGATACTTCCCAACACCTTTCTCTTCTGGCATTTCCGGAGTTCCCCATAGAGGGAGTCCATCGTGCTGGTAGAAAAGTTCAAATTTCTCGTTGTGAGCCGATGGTCCGTTTGGAGCCATGTCCCAAATTGTAGAAATAGTTTTGTCTTCGATCACAAAGTCATTTTTGTAAACGTAGGTTCTAAGCTTAGTAATGTTACGTGGTTGTTCTTTTCTTGGTTCCGGATCGGCATTGTTTGCTCCTTCGAAAAATACTTCGAAGTGTTTGAACTTTGCACCTTCATTGTATTCCGATCTTCCATCGTCACTTCCAACGAAATCGAACACTTCCAGGTGGAGGCAAGTGTTGTCTGCGGCTTCCTGGTTTGTAGCGGCTTCGCATTTTTCTCCGTCCGCAGAAGGTTTGCCTTTGTAAAGGACAGTTCTGTGTGGGAGGGTTCGCACTCTCATTTTAAAAAGTACAGTATGTCGAGTTAACTTCTTGTTGACCTCGGAAATATTGTCATCCAGCTCTTTTTCTGTTTCAGCGATGGATTTTCCTTCTTGAGTAACATCAATGCCTGCAGTTCCAGACTCTGTACTGCCTGCTTGAGCTAGGAGTCCTAAGCTCAAAAGTAAAAATAGGGGGATCAGTTTATTCCATTTCATTTCCGTTTCTTCCTAAATCGGTCTAATTTGAGAATAGTTTTGCAACGCCCAAAAGCGTAAACTATATTCCTCTTTGAATATCGGAAAAAGAAACCCCGAATTAAGGGTTGTTTGGGATTTTTCCCCCTAAAAATGCCATTTCTTCCAGTGTTTTCTTATACAAATGGACCGGAGGGGCAGAAATCTCTTTTTTTGCCAGAATTAGCTCCGAAACCCATTTTCTTTCTACGGAATCACAGAAATCTTTCAAATTCCTGCCGGAATAGCCTTCCAGGTCTTTCGCCAGGGAAAGTCTCTCATCCTGGGAGAGTTGGATGGCAAAGCCAGATAAAATCTCTGAGCGCTCTTCCACAGATGGCAGAGGAAAGAAGATTTTTCGATCAAACCGAGAGAGAAGGGCGGGATCCAGGTCTTCTTTGCGGTTGGTCGCTCCGATGGTTATGATCCCACCCATTTTAGTAATTCCATCTAACTTTCGCAGAAGAACGCTCAAAAGATTGCGAGTTGCCTCAAAAAGTCCGTCTTCCCTAGAAGTTGCTAGCGAATCAATTTCGTCTAGAAAAAGAAATGCCCTTTCGTACAAAGCCGTCGCATCAAAAACAGCCGCTAAGTTTTGCGAAGATTCCCCGTAGTACTTACTCAAAATTGTTTCAATAGGTACATAGACCAGCGGAACATTGCTTTCTTCAGCCGCAATTTTTGCCATTGTGGTTTTTCCAACTCCAGGGGAACCTTCAAATAAAACTGCCCTAGGTAAGATTGAACTTGGGTTACGCCTTGTGAACTGAGATATTTTGTTGAAAGGTTCTGGATTCAATAGTGGAAAAATCAAGCTCTCTTTGATTTGTTTTTTGACCATTTCATAACCAAACACAGATTGAAAACTTGTGTTCGGATCCCCAGGTAAAAATACATCAGCACCTAGCTTTCGCAAAATGGATTCAGGATCTTTCTTTTCTGATTCGCTTCCCGAGAAGAGTTGGGAAACCGCAATGCAGAGTTGGAGTTCTTTTGTTGAAAAGGTGATCCGCTTTGTGAATTCGAGCTTTGTGGACTGACTAAAGAACATGATTCGAATGCGCAATTTGTCCAAAATGTCCATTTTCTCGAAAAGGTTGTCAGGGAGCACTTGGATGCTTAGGAAATGTTCTTCGCAAGAAACAATTCGAAAGTTCTCAATAAAGTTTTTGACACGAACCAAAAATGGGATGAGGATTCTATTGTCTTGCGGAGCAGTCTCCAATCGAAAAACCGTTTCTTCTTTTTCAATGAGAAATTGATAAGGGGTAGCTGATAGGTGTTTGGCAAGAAGTTCTTTGGCAGAAAAAAAATCTGGTTCTTGGGACATAAATATTCTATCGGAGAAGTTGAATTTTTTATCAAGGAAGGTTTTTGTTTTCTCCGAAGGGAATAAAGAAGCGAGGAACCCATGGGCGAAGGATCACTATCACAAGAAGACATAGACGCATTGCTTGGCGGATTTGGAGGCGGTGGAGGTGGCGGCGCTAAATCCAGCAGTGGAATGGATGATTTAGACGCCCTCGTTGGTGGCGGTGACTCATCGGGACCGAGTTTTGCTGACATTGCCGCGGCTCTTGGACCAAGTGCTACACCTGCTCCACCCAAATCTTCGAGCAAACCCTCAGGCGGTGGAGGCGGAGGCCATAGCGCAAACACTTCTAACCTCAATCTTCTTTTAGATGTCACACTTCAGTTAACTATTGAGCTCGGACGAACCACTATGTTCATCAAAGATGTGCTTCAGCTCATGGAAGGAACAGTAGTTGAGTTGGATAAAAATGTTGGGGAAGAGTTGGATATCTTGGCGAACGGAAAACTCGTTGGTCGGGGAAAATTAATTGTTTTAGATGATTACTATGGAATCCAAATCACATACATCGTAGATCCAAAGGATTGGTTAGGCGGAACGCCTGCTTTTATGTAATCTTGGAAAGTTTAGATTAAACCTCCCAGATGGACTGAGAGGTTTTGAGAGAGAATTAACTTTTTACAGCTGGCTTTTTACCTTCTGTTAGATTCGAAATCAGATTCTGTAAATTCATTACATCAGCAGGAATCAAAATCTCAGTGTTTTCTTTCGCAATTGAAAGAAAGTTTTGGATAAAGGTCTTAGTCACCTGCATCTTGATTGCCGAGGCTCCGCCTGGGTCCGCTATCGACATTGCAATGGACTCAATACCCTTGGCTGTTGCCGCCGCTAAAGACTCGATCTCGCGAGCCTTACCTTCAGCAGAGTTGATTCTACGTTGCTTTTCACCTTCGGATTTGTTAATTGCTTCTTCTTTTAAACCTAGGGATCGGTTGATTCGAGAGTCTCTTTCTCCTTCGGACAAAGAAATGCTGGATTTTTTACTGATCTGAGCCTTCTTTTCTTTTTCCATGGCATCCAGAACTGATTTGGGTGGAACAATGTTCAAAATCTCATAACGATTGACTTGGATACCCCAAGGTTCAGCCGCCTGGTCAATGGCATCGACTATCGTTTTGTTGATTAAGTCTTTTTCTCCACCGATGGACTTGTCTAGTTCCATTGTTCCAATGATAGCTCGCATTGTGGTCTGCGCCAATTGGATGGAAGCAAAGCGATAGTCATCGATTCCGTAAGAGGCTTTGACCGGATCAATGAGCTTTAAATACAAAACTCCATCGACTTTTACCTGAACGTTGTCATGTGTGATGCAAATCTGAGGTTGAACGTCGATGGATTGCTCCTTTAAGGTATGGTAGTATGCATCCCGATCGATAAAAGGCATCAAAATGTGGAAACCAGACCGAAGGCTTCTATGGTATTTTCCAAGTCGTTCTACAATCAGAACATCTTGCGATGGAATGATACGAATGCATCGAAACAGTTTGTACGCTAAATAAAGAAAAATTCCTGCCCAAAAGGCAACGATTGAATAGCCCATATTATTCTCCTACCGTAGGGATTTTTGCTGTGATTCGAGATAAGCCTTCAAAAACTCCGCCTATGTTTGCTAAGCTTTCTGGAACGACTGTAGTTTTGGAAGTTTTTAAAATGGTTCCGAGTGCGTCTAAATACTCTTGGGTGATTTGGAGACTAACTGCTTCTTTACCACCTTTTTTAGAAATTGCATCAGAGATCATTTGAAGACCCTTGGCTGTTGCAGTTGAAATCAATTCTATCTCGGAGGCTCTTCCTTCTGCTTCATTCACCAAACGGATCTTTTCTCCTTCGGATATGTTGATCGATTCTTGTCTTTCGCCCATTGATCGGTTGATAAGAGATTCTTTTTCGCCTTGGGAGAGTGTGATTTCGGCTCGTCTCTCTCTCTCAGCACGCATTTGGTTTTCCATCTCGTGTAAGATTTGTTTAGGTGGTGTGATATTTCTAATTTCGTAGCGAGTTACTTTGATTCCCCAAGGGTCTGTAGCTCGATCAAGGTTTGCCACAACATTGGCATTGATTTCATCTCTTTCCGAGAGTAAGTTGTCTAGGATGAGCTTTCCAATTTCGGAGCGAAGTGTAGTTTGTGCAAGTTGTGTAGTCGCTGTTAAATAGTCATCGATACCATAAGAAGCTCGTTCACTGTCGATAACTTTCATGTAAAGGATTCCATCTACTTCTACGGAAACATTGTCCTTGGTGATACATGCTTGGGGTGGTATATCTAAAGCTGATTCCTTTAAGCTTTGTCTGTATCGAACTTGATCGATAAAGGGAATAAGGAAAAAAAAGCCGGGTTTGAGAATGGCTTTGAAAGTACCAACTCGTTCTAAAATGTACTCACTTTGTTCGGGGACAATTACAATTGTCTTCCGGACAATGTAAATAAGGACAATGAAAATCAGCGTAACGTATTCCATGTATACTCCTGCGTGGGATTTCTGAGAAATATAATGAACTCAAAAAATTTAGCAATGGAAAAACCAAAGCTGGAAAACATTTTTTTTAATTTGAATTGTCGTCGGAAAGTGAGATCGTTTCTACCGTAAATGTTAGGTTGTTTCGGGATACGATTTGTACCTTTTCGCCTTTTGGAATTTTACCTTTTTGAGAGATAGCGTCCCAAATTGTTCCTTGGAAACGCACTTTCCCGCCCATTTGGTTCTGCAAAACCTCTTCCTCTACAGTGACTATCTTGTTCAAGTAATCATCTTTGATAAAAGGATCTTTTGAGGAATCCGACTTAAAGAGTTTTTTGATAAAAGACCCTAAGAGAAAAACAGAGACCAAAGTCGAAATGACAAAAACCATGATCTGAATTGGCAAATCGATGCTCCAGATTCGGGTAGCAATGCCTGCCGCCAAAGCCCCAATTCCTAAAAACATGACAAATGCCCCAGGTAAAGCAAACTCCAGACCCAGTAAAATGAGCCCTGCTAAAATCCATATGTATTCTAAAGGAAATCCAAACATTGCCTGTATCCGAAAGCTTCCTGAGAAACCTGCTAGCTCTTTTTGAGTTAAGAAAGAAAAAATATGTCGAGAAAGGGCGGAATTGCAAAACTTGGCTTTATGCGAGTCTGGATCTTAGGACTTATCTTCTTTACAACCCTAATTGGACTTAGCTTTGCTACCTTGCCAAACTCTGAAAAACCGATCGCTCCTCTCCAGGCGGATTCAACCGTTCTTTCGATTCTAGAGCGCTCTTGCTACGATTGTCATTCAGTGGTAGGACAGACTCCTTGGTACGGTTATGTTTTCCCGGTGTCCTTATACTTAGCGCACCACCGTGAGGAAGGCAGGAATGAACTGAATTTTTCCAATTGGGGGAACTATTCGGAAAAGAAAAAATCAAATTTGAGAGCTTCGATCCTAGAGGAAATTGAAGAAGGGGAGATGCCTTTGCCAGAATACCTTTGGTTTCACAAAGAAGCAAAGCTAAGCCAAGCAGATTTGGATGCCCTAAAAAAATGGGCTGAAACTTCGGAGAAAGAAAATGAGTAAGGAAAAAAAAATGTGGGGAGGGCGGTTCACTGAGGAACCCTCTCAAATACTTTCTCGGATGGGAGAGTCCATATCCTTTGATAAGGAATTGTACAAACAAGATATCCAAGGTTCGATTGCGCATGCAAGAATGCTCGCAAAGATTGGAATACTTTCAAAAACGGAACTAGGTAAAATTGAAAAGGGATTAGCAGATGTTAAAAAAGAAATAGAAAGCGGACAGTTTACTTTTTCAGAAGAAAAAGAAGATATCCATATGCATATCGAGTTTCGACTAACGGAATTGATAGGGGATGCCGGCAAAAAGCTACATACGGCTCGGTCAAGGAATGATCAAGTTAGCCAAGATGTGCGTTTGTATTTGGTGCAAGAATTAGATGGAGTTCTAAATTCCCTTTTAGAATTACTCGGGGTTTGGATTGAAAAGGCGGAAAAAAGCAAATCCATCGTAATTCCTGGATATACGCACTTACAAATTGCACAGCCCATACGAGCGTCTCACTATTTCTTAGCTCATTTTTGGGCTATGGTTCGGGATTTGGAAGACTTTCTAGATGCGCGGAATCGGGCGAGTGAGCTTGTTTTAGGCTCTGGTGCTTTGGCAGGTGTGAATTACCCGTCTGATAGAAAAAGTATGCAAAAAGATCTAAATCTAGATCGGATCTCAGAAAACTCAATCGATGCTGTCTCTCAAAGAGATCATATTTTGAAATTCTTGTTTTCGGCTTCCCAGTTCTTTCTCCATGTGTCTCGATTTTCGGAAGAAGTGATCTTGTATTCTTCACAGGAGTTTTCTTATTTTTCTTTGCCCGACTCACTGACAACAGGTTCTTCCATTATGCCACAGAAAAAGAATCCAGATGTGGCTGAACTCTTAAGAGGAAAAGCAGGCAGAGTGATTGGCAATTTGAACCATTTGCTGGTCTTGATGAAAGGAACGCCACTTGCGTACAATCGAGATTTCCAAGAGGATAAAATCCCCCTCTTTGATACCATGAAACAAGTTCAATTGGGAGTTGTCGCTGTCAAAGAGTTAGTGAAAGGAATTCAAATCCAAACAGATCGAACGGAAAGCAATCTCAAAAAAGGTTTTGCCACTGCTACTGATTTAGCGGATTGGTTAGTCGCTTCTCATGGCATTCCATTTCGTGAAAGCCATGAAATCTCAGGAAAATTGGTCAGAAAATGTATCGAACTGGGACAGGATTTGTTTTCTATTTCTGATCCGGATAAAAAAGCCATCCATGAATTCTTAGTTCAGCCAGGATATTTTGAGGCAATTTCATTGTCTGGGTCTTGTGATAAGAAAAACACATTTGGTGGAACGGCATTGAAACGGCAAAATGAACAAATTGCCTTGGCAAAAAAGAAATGGAATCAATTGAAGAAAACTGTTCAAAAAACAAGGAGCAAACTATGAAAAAAATCCAAACGATGGTAGGTATCCTCATTTTCTCTTTTGCATTGAGTTGCCAAAGCAAGTCCTTTCAGAAACTACAATATGAACCAGCTCCTTATACAAAGCCAGAGGTTAGAGTTAGAAAAGAAGAGACTTCACCATTGAAGCTACCTGAAAACCCAATGCTCTATGCAGTCATCCAGACAAACACTGGAGATATGATTTTGGAATTATTTCCAGAAGAAGCTCCTAGGACAGTTCAGAACTTTATTGATTTGAGCCAGGGCGAAAAAGATTTCTTCGGAGAAAAAGGTGTCGAAAGACGTCCATTCTACGATGGATTAAAATTCCACCGCGTCATACCCGACTTTATGGCGCAAGGTGGATGTCCTAGAGGCGATGGAACAGGGGGACCTGGGTATCGATTTGAAGATGAGATCAACGCGAAATATTTGGGACTTGACAAATTGAAAATCAAAGATTCAAGGGCTTACGAAATGCATCTTCAGAAAGCCATTCTACAAGAATTCAATATTCAGTCCAGAGAGGCTTTGGAAGAAAAACGAAGTCAAATCGAAGAATCGTTTGCTTCGGGCCTTGAATTACCGGTCATTGAAGTACTTCATCGAAACGGGTATAGATTCAATGAGGTTTTAAAAAGTCGAAAAGCTGTAAAAGGTTCCCTTGCCATGGCAAATGCTGGGCCTAACACAAATGGGTCTCAGTTTTTTATCAACCAAGTGGATACACCGCATTTGAATGGTCTTCATACTGTTTTTGGCCAACTGGTGGAAGGAAGCGAAGTTCTAGATAAAATCATCGAGAAGGGTAACTTGCAGACGACAATCAAAAAGATAACCATAGTAGACAAACGCAAATGAATTACCTTGAAGGCATTGAAATCATCCAAAAATACACGGCAGGGACTTCTGCTGAACCAGTACTCGAATACATTGCAGAAGTTCCGTTTGATGGAGAAGGGTTTGCTGACAGTCTAGACGCTATTGGGGGAACCAACCGTTACCCAGATACGTTCATTGGACTTTTATCATTTATGAGCTTTATGCTAGATCAAAAAAAGTTCATCAATGGATTGTATGAGCAAGCACTTTCAAGATACGAGGAATTGAGCGCCATAACTGCGAAGAGAAAACCTAATGAAGAAGAAGCCAAAATCAAGAAAACGATCACCGATTTCATTTTAAAAATCGAAAAAGATTTTGAAATCCAAGGTCTAGCAGATGAGAGCTTGGTAAAAGAGTTGAATCGCTTCGCGTTCGAAGTCAATTTATTAGGTGTCACAGAAAACGAAGTGCGCCAAATGCGACTCCCTTCAAAGACTGTGGCTTTGGTTGAACCTCATTTGGATAAAAACAGGGAGTGTTTTTACGAATACAAAAAGCTAAAAGATACGATGCAGAGGCTGATTCGAATCGCTGACTATATCCTAGAAGATTCGAAAAAAACTGCCTAAATACCAGTCTTATGTCTTAAAAAAAACTGATCTTTTTTGCGAATTGACCGAAGTAAAGAGTGTATGCGATCTATTTTTGGTCTCTGGCTTTTACTTCCAATTTTGCCGCTAGCTGGATTCCCTGAACGGAACGCTAGAGGCGAAACTTCAGAAAACCACCTCTTATTGCAAGGCAAGATAGAAATCTCGCTTCCCCAAAAAACCTTCAAAGAAGGCGACAGACTTCCTTTACTTTTCCAAATCCAAAATACGGGAAAAGAAGTTGTTCGCATTTTTCCATCCCAAGACTTTCGCAATACGTTTCAGATCATAGTAAAAGATAAAGAAAATCGAATTGTTACTCCTATCGAAGATCCCGAGTTTGCTGATCCCATTTTAAAACGAAGATCTCTGGTTCTCAATTTGAGCGGCGATGAAACAAAAGAGATCATTCTACATAAAGGTGATAGTTTTGCAAAGACTATTTACCTAGATGAGTTTTATGCTTTTTCACCAAACGAAGAATACCAAGTTCGAGGGTATTTTTTTCCAAACTTCCAAGAAGACAAAAATCATTTTGTAAGATCGAAGAACTCTCCCGCATTTTTTCTGGAACCCAAGGTAAGAACAGCTTCTGCTCGAAGCTTAACTTCTGGTTTTAGTGAAACTCCTGGGGTCAGTCCAGAAGAAACCATTTTTCTTTTTTTAGGTTCTGAGTTGAAGAAAAACTGGGAATCTCATTTCAAATGGATCGATTTTTCGGAATACATTTTAGGCTATGATAAGTTTGCAGAGTCCTATTCGGAAAGCTCTCCTACGGATCGCCAATTGATCGTAGAGGAGTTTAAGCGTTATCTCGCTGATTCACCTTCTGGCACCCTGAAATACTACAAAATTCTCTCTGTGGATTTTTTATCCTCGTCAGATGCCAAAGTCCAAGTCTATGTTGAAAGAGCCGTGCAAAGGTATTCCGCTCGTTACGAATACATTTACACATTGAAGAAGAGTGAAGTTGGAAATTATTGGAAAATCAAAAACTTACTAGCAAAGGTTAGAAAATGACAGAAATACTTTCGCAAGATGAAATTGATGCACTCTTAAACGCTATCTCCTCGGGGGAAGTTTCTGAGGAAGAGTATTCTTCTGTCGGAGAGCAAAAGAAAGTCAAAATCTATGACTTTAAGCGTCCGGATAAGTTTTCAAAAGATCAGATCAGAACTCTTCAAATGATGCATGAAACCTTTGCTCGTTTAGCGACAACAGGTCTTTCGGCACAGTTGCGAGCATTGGTAGTGGTTCACGTTGCGAGCGTGGATCAGTTGACCTATGAAGAATTCATTCGTTCGATTCCGAACCCAACAACGCTAGCTGTAATCAATATGGATCCTTTGCGGGGGTCTGCCATTTTAGAAATTGACCCTTCTATTTCCTTTACTATCATAGATCGATTGTTTGGTGGTAAAGGAGAGCAGGCTAAAGTAAACCGCGAATTGTCGGACATTGAGCTTTCGGTAATGGAAGGTATCATTGTTCGTATTTTAGGAAACTTACGAGAATCATGGTCAACGGTGATTGATTTAAGACCTAGGCTTGGAAACATAGAAACAAATCCTCAGTTCGCTCAGGTTGTTCCTCCCAATGACATGGTGGTATTGATTACCCTAGAAACGAAAGTGGGCGAAGTGGAAGGAATGACAAACCTTTGTATTCCCTACATCACAATTGAACCAATCATCAACAAACTTTCGGCTCAATACTGGTATTCTTCCATTCGAAAGGGTGAAGTGGATGAAAATAGAGCGGTCATCCAAGAACGACTCGATCAAGTTAAAATTCCTTTGATTTCCGAAGTTGGGTCTGTGGATATAACTTTGAATGATCTTTTGAATTTGCATATTGGCGATGTGATCAAATTAGAAAACACCCAGCTAAAGACTGATCTCGTGATA
>JAIXRB010000146.1 GCA_027485405.1 Leptospiraceae bacterium
CATCTCAATTCTTTTTCGCCTCTTGGGTATTTGGTGGAAAGAATCTCGGGATCAAATTGGTGGTGGGTTACATTGCAACGTCCGCCACCTGAAATTTTAACTTTTGCTAAAGGGCTTTTTGATTTTTCTAAAATGTGAACATCTAAGGCATTTTGAACAAGGCTTTTGAGCTGAATAGCGGCAAAACAACCGCTTGCCCCAGCTCCAATAATAGCTACTCTAGGCAAAATGAAAGCTTAGAGTAAGACTTCTTTGACCGCATTGATTACATCGTCTTCGTCCTCTTTTGTCATTCCTGCAAACAAAGGAAGAGAGACCGAGCGATCATACATTGCTTTGGCTACAGGAAAGTCCTTACTTTCATAACCAAATGTCTTCTTGTAGTATGGATGCTCAAAAATGGGAATGAAGTGCAAGCTAGTACCAATATTTCTGTCTTTTAATTCTTCGACTAGAGTATCTCTACCCACTTTAGCTTTTTCCGAATCAATTTTCACACGAAACAAATGCCAGCTATGTTTTCCATCTAGATCTTCTGGGGGAAGGGCCATTCCTGGAATTCCTTGGAAGGTCTCAAGATAACGGTGGGCGATTTCGGTTCTGCGCTTCCAAAACTGGTTGGCTTCCCTCAACTGGACAATGCCCAATGCCGCTTGGATATCTGTTAAGTTGTATTTATAACCTGCATCCACAACTTCATAGTACCAGCCGGGCCGATTGAAAGCATCTCTGTTGATTCCATGCAAGCGCATTTTTTTAATTCGATCTAGTAGATGACTGTGACGAGACGTAACCATCCCGCCTTCGCCCGTAGTGATACCCTTAGTGGCATAGAAACTGAAAACTGTGAAGTCTCCCCAGGTTCCAATCATTTTACCTTTGTGAATGGCTGGAAAAGAATGTGCCGCATCTTCAATAACATATAGACCATAAAACTTTGCAAGTTCCAGAATGCCTTCCATATCACAGCTGTATCCAGCTAGGTGAACAGGCATAATTGCTCGAACTGTTTTTCCTGTCTTTAAGCAAGATAGGAATTTGCCGTCCCATTTGCATCTGGATTGAATCGTATCTTTTAAAGTTGCGACTGTAATGTTATTAGTAATTGGATCTACATCAGAAAGGATTGGTTCTGCTTTAAAATAACAAATAACTTCTGTGGTAGCAGTAAATGTAACACAGGAAGTAATAACTGCCGAATTCTCATCGACTCCAATAGCTTCCAAGGCAAGGTGAAGTCCAGCAGTCGCAGAGTTCACGGCAACTGCCTCTTGAGTTCCAATGAAATGGGCAAACTCGATCTCAAACTGCTTGGTTTTTGGACCGCTAGTTACCCAGCCCGATCGCAGAACTTGCGCTACTTCTTCGATAGCTTCTTCTGAGATGGATGGCAAAGCAAAAGGTAAGTAAGTCTTGCGAGACGTCAGCATATCCCTCTATACGACATAATATCCTAGAAAATCCACCATTTTCTGGTTTCTTATGACCATAATGCCAGATTTTTTCGATGCTTACAGGCTTTTTAAGAAAGATGAAAAAAATCTTCTTGAAGAGGACTCAATCGGTTTTCAGACTTTCCGAGAACATGCAACTAGCCTTTTCGGAAGTACTGAATCGTATCCAACTGATTGATAGAGATATAGCTGAACTAAATCGCCACAAGAGCAGAGTTCCTGCGGATCGTAACTTTTCTCCCTCTATCCAGATTACTTTTGATAAGCAAATCAACCGCTTGATCAATGAACGAATTGCCTTACTAGAACTCCCTGTTGTAAATCCGCCGGTTTGGCTCTTCCAAGACTCTAGTTCGCTTCTATCCAATCAAGGAACCAACGAAAAAGAAGCTAAGTCTCTTCTTGCCGGAGATCTTTCGGTTCCGCAACCAACTGAGCAAGATGTTATCAATTTCTTACGAGAGATTCCAAAAACGGAAATCCACCTACATCTCGAAGCTTGTGTCAACAAGCAGACTCTCAAATACCTGTATCAAAAAAACAACATACCTGTGACTGACAAAGACTTTGAAGATAAATACAACTTCAAAGATTTAAATGGATTTATCCAAGTATTCTTCTTTGTGCAGGGTTCCGTAAAGGAACCTTCTGACCTTGGTTATTTTATTGATAGCTTAGCGGAATACATGCGATCGAACAACATTGTCTATGTAGAAGCATTCTTCGCTCCATCAAAGTTCATCCAAAACGGATTGGATTTTGATGAGATGGTTGAAGTCATGGTAACTCGAATTCGACAAATCGAAGCAAAAGACGGTCTGGTGATTCGTCTGCTAGTAGATGTTTCTAGGTCATTTGGTCCTCAGAACGCCATGAACAATCTAAAACGAGTTATGGGCATCAAACACAAAGAAATCATCGGCATTGGTTTGGGTGGGGCAGAACTTATGGGACCCGCTAAAGACTATGCTGAAGTGTTCAAGATAGCTCGTGAGTCTGGTTTGCGAACTGTCGCCCACTCAGGTGAGGACGATGGTCCTTGGGCTATCTGGGATGCTGTGAGCTTATGCAAAGCGGAGAGAATCGGACATGGAACTTCGGCTATCCAAGATCCAGAATTGGTTCGCTACATGAAAGAAAACAAGATACCTATTGAGATCTGCGTCACTTCAAACGTCTTTACAGGAAAGTACGTCCGCAAAGAGCAAAACCACCCAGTTCGATACTACTATGACCAAGGCCTACCACTCTGTATCAACACAGACGATCCTGAGATCTTTGACGTAAACCTAACGTACGAGTACTTTAAACTCTATCGCTTTTTGGACTTTTCTATCAAAGAGATTTTAGACTTGGTCAGACAAGGGGTCTTTTCCACCTTTCATCCAAACAAAGAAAAACTTTGGAAAGAAATGGAAGATGGAATTGAAAAAGTCAAAGCAAAATACAATCTAACTTAACATCTAATAATCAAAAGTTATTTTGTAATTCCCAGCCTTTCGAAAATCACGGGTATTCGCTCTAGATAGGGTTCGATTTGAAAGATGGCATCTAAGTCCTCAGACGAAAGCACATGGTTGCATCTTTTATCAGCTAAGAGCCTTTCTTTCAAAGTTACATTTTGGTTTGCCCAAACTTCCATTGCGTTTTCTTGAACGATGGCATAAGCATCTTCTCTAGAAATTTTTCCTTTCTCGATCAACCAAAGTAGCACTTTCTGAGAAAAAATCAAACCACGAGTTACGTTCAATGTTCTCTCTGTTGCATCAGGATAGACATGCAAGTTTTCAATTACAAAGGTCATTTTTTCCAAGATATAATCCAACGCTATCGTCGAGTCAGGTAAAACAATTCTTTCGGCAGAAGAATGAGAAATGTCTCTTTCATGCCACAAGCCTACATCTTGCAAACCTACATTTACATTTGATCGAATAACGCGAGATATGCCGCTAATCCTTTCACAGATCACAGGATTTCTTTTGTGCGGCATAGCTGATGAGCCTTTTTGTCCTTTCGAAAATGGTTCTTCGACTTCCCTGCCTTCCGTTTTTTGCAAGAGTCGAATCTCAGTTGCCATTCGATCTAAACTAGCGGCAACAATCCCTAAAATAGAAAGATAGAATGCATGTCGATCACGCGGGATCACTTGGGTTGCAATTGGTTCAACGCCAAGCCCCAGTTTGTTCAGAACGAATTTTTCTATATCAGGATCTGTATTGGAATAAGTTCCCACTGCTCCAGAAAGCTTTCCAAAAGAGACTTGGCTTTTAGCATCTTTTAACCGGGCCAAATTCCGTTCCATTTCTGCAAAAAAGAGGGCAAATTTTAAACCCAGAGTCATTGGCTCGGCATGGATTCCGTGCGAACGTCCTATGCAAGGTAAGTCCTTATATTCCAAAGCTTTGGCTTTTGTAACCACTAACAATTTTTCTGTTCTTTTGATGAGTAGGTCGATTGCCTGCACCATTTGCACGCAAAGAGCAGTATCACCAACATCAGACGAAGTTAGGCCGAAATGGACATGCCTTCCTGCTGGACCAATGTATGAGTTTAAATTGGTTAAGAAAGCAATCACATCGTGATGAACTTTGGCTTCGATTTCTAGAATCTCGGAAACCTTGAATTTAGCTTTGGTCTTAATTTCATTTAAATCGGATTCTGGAATCTCTCCGCGATTGGCCCGAGCTTCGCAAGCGTAGATTTCGATATCTGTCCAAATTCTGAATTTGTTTTCTAAATCCCAAATAGCTGAAATCTCGGGATGGCTGTAACGATCGATCATAGGGACATTTTACGAGTAGAATCTACTGGTTCAACTGGGTTTTTTTAAGGTTGCCGAACACTGTTCTCTGCTATTCTCTTGAAGAAAATTTGTTTAGAAGGATGATTATGACAAAAGAATTTGAAGGTAAAGTCGCCCTTGTTACGGGAGCCGCTTCCCCCATCGGACTGGGCAGAGCGATCGCCAATCGTATTGCTTCCCATGGTGCTGATCTAGTTTTAGTGGACCTTGATAAAGAAAAAATTGAACAAGCGGCAAAGGATGTTGAGTCCGCTTATGGCGTGAAAGCAATCGGCGTTTCGTGCAATGTCACCAAACCAGAAGACTGTGATGCCGCCATTGCAAAAACAAAAGAAGTGTATGGAAAGCTAGATTTCTTAGTCAACAATGCAGGAGTTCTCAAAGACAATCTTTTGATTCGAATGTCAGAACAAGAATTTGATTTTGTTATGGATGTGAATTGTAAAGGGGTCTTCCTTATGACAAAATCAGCAAGTAAGCTACTCTTGAAAGCACCAGCCGCAAGAATTGTAAACATTTCTTCAGTTTCGGGCTTAACAGGTCAACCAGGCCAAGCAAACTACTCAACTTCCAAAGCTGGTGTAATTGCTTTAACTAAGGTTTCCGCCAGAGAGTTTTCTGGAAGAAACGTTCTAGTCAATGCTGTATGTCCAGGTTTCGTCCAGACAGAAATGACAGGATCTCTTTCAAAAGAAGTCCAAGAAAAACTAACAGATCCTTCTGTTATTCCACTGAAACGTCCAGGCAAACAATCTGAAATTGCTTCAGCAGTTAAGTTCTTCTTAAGCGAAGACGCTTCTTACATTACGGGGACTTATTTGCGGGTGGACGGGGGAGCGGCAATCGGGATGTAGGAACTGTTGTTTCTACCTTCTCAACTTTCGGTTTTTTCTTAGTGTTGCTGTTCGTTTTCCCTTTCTCGTATTGCTGTGGTTCAGTCGGAGTGTTCGTCACAGGCTGAGTCACAGTATTGGTTTTAGGAGGGACAACCTCTATGACAGGTTCTTGCACAACTCTTTCAGGAGCTTTGATTTCGTATTCATATCGAATCGTCGAACTCCAATTTCCCGCATAATCTCGAACGCTTGCTAGGAGTACGTGCTTTCCTGGCTGGTTGTAGTTTTCAGGTTCAAACACCTCAACTCTTCCATCTTTTGGAAAATACTCGGCTTTTCCTCGAATTCCATCTACTACGATGTCAAAACCTTCGGGCAAAACTCCAGATCCAATATCTTGAGCTCTCAAAAGCAGAGTAAAATCCTCTTGGGGGTAAACGGACCGACTCATTGCTTCGTGGACATTTATTGTGGGAGGAGTTTGGTCAGAGAGAACAACAAAAAGTCCCGTTTTTCGTAACCTAACTTTGAAAAATTGACCCCAAGAACTAAAGGAAGAACCTTTTACTTTCTTAACTTTGCCATCACTCAATACTTCGTAAAGGTCTGCAGAATTGATGTCCTTTGATTTTGGAACTTTTACATACAAATCATATCCTAAATTGAAATCCTTAAAGTCGGGGCCTATCTCATAAACCGAGGACAATTGGTTTAGGCCTTCGGTATTGATTTTCATCTCATCCTTTGAATTTATTTCAAAGTAGCCTTTAGAGAAAATTGCGTTTACTGGAAAGAACAGCTCAACCTTTGTATCTTTCGATTTAAAGGTCGTATAACGATCAAAATTTACATTGTAAGTCCATTCTTTGGTTATTACGTTTTGGTAATCTTCTTTGTCTCGAAGAATAAAGAAAGAAGCAAATGCTTCTTGATTTCCAAGGCCTCTTGCTCGAATTGTAAGTTCTTTCGGTTCCCCTGGCTTGAGTGTTTCAGAATCGATTACACCCTGTTCTTTTTCAGGCTTGAGTGTTCCCAATAAATCGTTTCCTTCCCGAGCAAATAAATAGTAAGAAAAAGGGTCACCTGAAGGTTTGCTAATTGTACTATCATAGATCAAAACATTTTTTCGAGTATGGTTTTTGAGAATTCTAGACAAATCGTAACCTTGTAAAAGCTTTTCGCCTTGGAAAAAATCCAATGTGTAAATCCCCAAACGGCTATTATTTGATTTTTGGTGAGTAGAAACCTGGAAACCAACTCTTCCTTGAATGAAGAGCGTTGGGAATTCCGCCAGTTCAAATTTGTTGGATCCAACAGGTATAAATGGAATGTCTAAAATCTCGTTTTTTCCGTTGATAAAACTTCTGGATGTTTGAGGCGTTATGCGTAAAGAGTCAAAAACGATTTCTTCGCCTTTTTCATAGCCCAAGCCAAAGTGCAATGGATTGTAGTAAATGTTGTCTTTAAAGATTTCTAAGTGGAGATGGGGAGGTCCAACTCCAGTATCTCCAGAAAATGCTATGATTTCCCCTTTCTCAACCGAAACAGGTTCTGGTAAATCGATGTCAAAATCGATTCGATCTTTGAATCTTTTCGCCTGCTTTGATTTTAAAATTTGTTTTATGACTCGGGGTGCGTATTTTTGTAAGTGTCCAAACCGAGAAGTCATGCCATCGTCATGCTGTAAAAAAACCGCATAGCCAATACTGCCCCATTTACGTTGAACTCTGGTAACCTTTCCCTTCGTGATAGCGACAATCGGTACTCCGATTCTTCCCCCCGTTGAGAAATCTTGTCCCATATGGAAATGGTTTGTTCGATATTCTCCAAAGGAGCCAGTGATGGCGTTCATTCCTTTTACTGGCCAAGCATATGGCTCTTTTAAAACGAACCCAAAGGGTAGTTCTACGGCATAAATGGAGAAGAGCCCAAGAATTGGTAATCCCAACCAGGTAAAGAACCAAATCTTAACGGAAGGAAATGACATTTTAATTGAGGTTGGGTCTTCGCTTTTCCTTCAATGCAGACATAGCTTCTAACAGATTGTCTATTACTCCAGGTTGGCTAAATGCATCATTAGTGTCTTTTTTGTATTTTTCTAATTTGGCAATTAAATCAGAATTTAACATGTTTTTGGTGGCTCTAAATGCAGAAGATGGGATTTTGGAAAGAGCATCCAGCTTTTTTAATGAGAGTTTTCGAAGTTCTTCTTTTGTAGAAGCAATTTCGTCTATGAGTCCAATTTCTTTGGCTTCGCCTGCTTTGAAGATTTTCCCTTCGAGACAAACTTCTGCCCAGTGTCTTGCAAATACGCACATTTTGATTCTGTCGATAAAACTTCCCGGAAGGGGAAGGCCAACGTTTACTTCCGTAAAACCAATTCGAGCTTTGCTATCTATCATGTATTTGTAATCACTTGCAACAGTGATGACAGCACCACCCCCCATTGCATAACCCGTAACTTCGGCTATTAACGGTTTGTCGAAAAGGATTAGATCTCCGAAAAGCTCGACGATTCCTCCTACTTCTGGCAAAAGTTTGTCTTTTGGTGTATTCAAAAGGTTTTCCGCATCGAGACCGTTGCAAAAGAACTTTTCGTTGGAGGAGGCAAGTATTGCGCCTTTGATTTCTGGGTTTGCTTTTAGTTCGGAAAGAATTGCAGAAAGCTCTTTCATGTTAGAGCCCGTCAAAGAATTTTGATCGTTCGTTTGGAAGTAAATTATCTCTCCTTTGCCTTTGGATAATTCAATTGTTTCTCGTTTATAATTCATGTTTTTCCTTCTTCATTTGTTTCTGTATGAATTGCAATGGGAGTAGGGGCTTGCGGAGGTGCTTCTTGCGTAGTTTCTGCAGTAGGAGGAGCCTCTTTGTTTTCTTCCGCGGGGGCCGTAGGTGTAGGTGCGGCACTGGCAGGCGGAGGGGTAGGGCCCTTTTCATGTTTGTCTTTTTTATCTTTTTTTCGAAGCTCTTCTTGTCTTTGGTCTTCCATTTTCATGAATTCATCAAATTCGTTTGGTGCCATGAAAACTTGAAATCGGTCATCATCCGTTCCATGTTCTACGAAAGCACCCATATGCCTTCCCGCTATAACATGAATCTTATCTTTAGTAGCAAAAATTTTGGAAATTCTTTCGAAAACCTCAACCTCTTCCTTACCAACCTCGGGAACGCCTCGGATGTCAAAGCAAACATACTCGTTGTTAACCGATTTTAAGAAATTAGGAGTAAAGATTTTTCTGAATTCTGGGAACACGAATCTTTTTAAATTGGCTCGACATTGGAAAATGACTCTGCCGACGTTTCGGTCTATGACAACAAAAGATATGTTATCTCTCGTTTTACTAGTTTCGTTAAATTTGTGATCCTCGACAAGCGAGTGTATTCTTTCTAAGAGCAATGTTTTTTCTAGAGGCTTCACCATATAATCGGTAAATCCAAGAACCTTATGATTAAAAACAAAGTTTTCGTCTTCCTTGGGGATTAAGGCAAGTATCGGGATTCCAGCTGTAATTACGTCTCGACGAAGCTCGATTACAAATTCGAGTTCTTTCTTGTCTCTAAAAGTTAAGCTCATCAGAATGATGTCAGGATTCGAAGATTTTACATACTCTTTGACCGTCTGGGTGAACTTTGTTATAACAACCCTTTGACGTAAGCCCATAAAGAACCCTTCCAGTTCATTACTAGCGAGAGTATCGTTTTCGATTGCCATTATAAAATGCATAAATTAGTTAGAGGAGCCCTGCGTCCTTTGCAACTTGGTAAAGGTTTCCAGACTTCTTTTGTTTCTCAGCTAAAATCTTATCTGTCAATACTTCTTTGAGAACGTCTTCAGGTATGTTTTGGAGGAGTTCAAAGTCTCGTTTATACTCAGTAATTGGCATTTTGCCAAAAAGCATGTTGGCTTGGAATTGGTAGATTTGGTGTTCCATTAAAAAGTTGAAAGTGTCAAAGTCTTCTACAGCCTCTGCGGTTATGACTGCTTCTCGGTTGTCTGCCAATCGTTTGCAATAATCAATAAATGCAAGGTTATCTAGGAACTTGATTTGATCTTCTTCTATTTTGAATTTAAAACTGATCGGATCCAGTTTGAATTCTTTTATCATGATTCCAAGATCTAAAACGATTTGATGGGATTGGCTTTTAACACCAAAGTCATCTGCGGCAAAACTCAAACCAAAGTTATAGAATGCTTCACAGACGTCTTTTAGAGGAAACTCCGAGTCATCGTAGGGTTTTTCCACTAACTCGAATCTGACATTTTCAGTCACCAAACCCTTGCTTAGTATCAATTCATGCAATCGATCTACTTTGGCTGGTACGGAAAAAGTATCAATCAAGGATTGTGGTGAAATGTTAAACTTTAAAAGGCCAGGAGCTTGGTCGCAAGCTATAATGAGTTTTTCTAAAATGAGTAGCTCGATACGGTTTAGGTCTTGATCAGGAGGTATGTCGTTGATTAAATCCTTATAACCAACATAAGCTCCTCCCCCCACGAAAACTTCCCCCCCTTTAACGGAGAAAATCTTTTTCTTAGGATGAAAAATGACAGTAGGTTGGATCATTGCTTCATGCACCGATCCAGAGATATAAGTGTTCGCCTTGTTGTAATAAGTCCAGCTCCAGCGAACAAGATTGTCGTTTAGGTTTTTCTCCGAAGACTTGGAGAGCTCTTGGAAAATTTCTTCCGAATCGGAAATGAAGTTAGACTGTGTTCTAGAAACACCAAAGTGAAACGAGGCTTTCTTTGTTCTTGTGAATTCCTGTTGAAACTTTCCAACCGCGTTTTCCACGTTCGGGAATTTTTCAATGTTCCATTCATAGATTGGAGCAATGCCGACTATGAGCGTTTCACTTTTGTCTATATAGTGGAATCCGAGTAAGATATCATCTAAGTCAAGACCGGTATAAAAATCGTTTCGGACCAGTTCAATGAAAGCATAGGTATCGATGCCCTGGATTTTCTCAAAACGAACCATGAAAAGAGGTTTCCCTCGATTGGCATCGATAAAGGAGGTTTTGAAAACTTCCAAATCTCGTAAGCCAGAAGCAAATAATTGTGTATTTTCGGATGATTCCAATGGGTTTCTTTGTTTTGAAAAAGGATAATTCTAGGTTAAGTTTGGATTCTCAAATTTGCAAGAAGGACTTTGCCTATCCTTTAAATTTATCTAAGGCAATGGCTAGAGTCGGCAGAAAAACCAACACCTGAAATCAGGCGTTGGAATCCATTTCCAGTTCATCTCCGGGCTCAAAGTTGGAACTGACCGATTGGACATCGTCGTTGTTTTCCAGGTTTTCGAGCAATTTCATTACTTTATCAGCTGTTTCTTGATCTTTTACTTCTACATAGGAGAGTGGGATGTATTTAATTTCTGATTCGACCATTTCCATCCCTTTACTAGTAAGCGCGTTCTGAACAGCTTCGTACTCAGATGGAGGAGTTGAGACATAATAGTAACCGTCTTCTGTTTTGATATCATCGGCTCCAGCTCCTAGAGCTAGGTCGAAAAGCTCTTCTTCAGAAATTTGGCTCGTTTTTAATGTTAGTTGACCTTTTCGATCGAAAAGTCGTGAAACCGACCCTGGATTTCCTAAAGAGCCACCCATTTTGCTTAAAATGCTTTTGATTTCAGGAGTTGTTCTGGATTTTTTATCTGTTAAAACCTCTACCATGACTCCAACTCCACCAGGAGCATAGCACTCAAACAGACATTCCTCATACACCATACCCTCTAAACCGCCTGTTCCTTTTTTGACAGCGCGTTCAATATTGTCCTTTGGCATGTTTGCGGCTTTCGCCTTGGTGATAGCAAGCCTCAAACGAGGATTGGCATCGGGATCCCCCCCACCTTCTTTCGCGGCTACAGATATTTCCTTGGCAATTCTAGTGAAAATAGCTCCGCGTTTTGCATCAATGGCTCCTTTCTTTCGGCGGATGGTAGCCCATTTGGAATGACCTGACATAAATAATCTCCCGATCCAATTTTAAACCTCTGTTTCTTGTTTCAACAGATTTCCCAATGTCTTGTTTCTTGACTTCCTTTCCTAAGTCAAAGGAAGTGTAATAAAACTTCCAGACAAAGGCATGCGATGATTGATTTTTCTTTTACTGATGAACAAAAGGCTCTACGCGACTTAGCTCGAGATTTCGCAAAGAATGAAATGGCTCCCAAAGCGGAACACCATGACCACACAGGAGAGTTTCCTACCGAAATCTTAAAAAAGGCATTTGATATTGGCCTTATGAATCTCCATATTCCGGAAGAGTACGGCGGAGCCGGCATGACCGTTATGGATGAGCTCATTGCATCTGAAGAATTATTTTACGCATGTTCTGCAATGGCGACTGCGATTTTGGCCAATAACTTAGCCTTAGCGCCCGTAATGCTCGGAGCTAGCGATGAAATCATGAAAAAATTCATCCAGCCTATGACTGAAAAATTCAGTATGGCGGCTTATGCGGTAACTGAGCCCGGGGCAGGTTCAGACGTAGCGGGAATCCGAACTACCGCCAAACGTGTCGGTGACGATTATGTGATCAATGGATCAAAAATGTGGATCACAAATGCAGGCGTCGCTGATTGGTTTTTTGTATTAACAAAAACTGATATAAACGCAGGTCACAAAGGTATGACAGGGTTCATAGTCGATGCCAAGACTCCTGGAATCATTCTCGGTAAAAAAGAAAAAAACATGGGGCAAAGATGCTCCGACACACGTTCTGTTACATTTGAAGACGTAAAAGTTCACAAGTCGCAAATCATTGGAAAAGAAGGCGATGGCTTTAAGATTGCGATGGGTGCTTTTGATAGAACTCGACCAACAGTGGCAATTGGAGCAGTAGGAGTGGCTAGAGCGGCATTAGAACATTCTGTTCGTTATGCAAATACTAGAAACGCTTTCGGAAAACCGATTTCAGTAAACCAGGGTGTGAGCTTTATTTTGGCTGAGATGGCAAGAGACATTGAAGCAGGTAGATTGCTTTGCTGGCAATCCGCGTGGTTAGTTGACAATGGACATAGAAATACATACCAAGCTTCGATTGCCAAGGTTTTCTGTGCCGACATGTGCATGCGAGTTTGTACAGATGCAGTTCAGATCTTTGGTGGATACGGTTTCAACGAAGAATACCCAGTCGAAAAGCTAATGCGAGATGCCAAAATCTTTCAGATCTATGAAGGAACATCTCAGATCCAAAGAGTGATTATTTCAAAGTTTTTAAATGACGGAACTGGAATAGAGAATCCCAACAATTAAAATTAGTTGGAGTTTTTGAATACGTGGCATTGTTAAGATTCTTTTTGGAGTTTTAACAATGTTGCTTTTGTTAGACAATTATGATTCCTTTACTTTCAACATATATCAGATGTTAATAGAACATGAGGAAGTAGTCGTTTTAAAAAATAATGATCCTTTTCTTGCCGAACTCGAAAGACCTAATCTAAAGGCAGTTGTTCTGTCTCCCGGGCCAGGTCTTCCTAAAACGGCTGGCAATCTTATGTCTTTCGTTCAAAAATCCCTAGGGCGCTTCCCCACGCTAGGTGTTTGCTTGGGGCACCAAGCCTTAGGACTGCATTTTGGTGCAAAGTTAGTTCGATCCAAGGAAGTTTTTCATGGAAGACCTTCGCTCATTTACCATTCGGGTTTAGGAATCTTTTCTCAGATAAAGAGTCCATTTTCGGCAATTCGTTACCATTCCTGGCTTTTGGATCGCGATTCCATTCCAGAGCATGTTGAAGTTACGGCTTGGACATCCACGGGGGAGGTTATGGGAATTCAATCAAAAGCATACCCAAATGTCTTTGGCATTCAATTTCACCCCGAGTCCGCCTTAACTGAATCTGGTGATCAGCTAGTTCGAAACTTCCTAACTCAAGCAAAAGCATGAAGACATTCGGTCGTTTACTTTCTTATTCTCTTCAATATAGAAAACGATTTCTCTTGGGCATTCTCTTTGCTTTTACAACAGCAGTTCTAAACGGAATTTCTTTGACAGCACTGATTCCACTTTTTGATTCGTTAGGCAATGACCCCAGCAAACGATTTCACCTCGAACTCACTTTACCTGAGAAAACAATCATTTATCAAGAGATTCTCTTTGGCGAGGACACTCTAGATGGATTAGAAAAAGTAAAAAGAGCTTTGATTTCAATTAAGCTTCAAATCAATTTTTTTACAAAAGATATGCCTCCGCGGGATGTAGTGCTTTATCTTTGTGCCGCCATTTTTCCATTGTATCTAATGAAATTAGTAACGTACTTATCTTCAGTTTATTGCTTGGCGACTGCTGGTTATATGGCGATTCGAGACATTAGACAAAAATTATTCGAGAAAGTGCAGAGGCTACCTTTAACCTATTTTTACAAAGAAAAAACAGGCTTAATCATGAGTCGAATTATAAATGATGCAGAGATTGTTGCCGCAGTGATCTCAAGCAACCTTAGAGATGCCATCATTAATTTTTTCTATGTAATTACTCACTTAGTTATTTTAGTTTATTTGAATTCGGAGCTTCTTCTTTGGGCTTGTGCCGCCATACCAATAGTTATTCTTCCAGTTACTCTTTTCACTCGGAAAATATCCAATTCCACTGCTAAATTCCAAGAGAAGCTCGCCGATTTAAACGGGCATATCCAAGAATTCATTTCAGGGATTAAGCTAATACGAAGTTTTCGACGAGAGGATTGGGAAACACTTCGCTTTCAAGAAATCAATCACAAGGTCTTTAGAAGAACATTTAAAGGTCAGTTTTACCTTCAAATGGCTCCAAGTTTAGTAGAACTCACTTCTTCTTTGGTGGTTTTAGGGTTTTTTGCATTAGGTGCCAAGTTCATTTATTCGGGTAGATTTACCCAAGGCGAATTTATGGCATTCTTGCTCACTTTACTTTTCTTGCTTAGACCTTTGACCCAGTTATCTCAAATGGTTGGAAAAGTTACTCAAGCCAGTGCGGCAGGAAAACGAATTTTTGAAATCATCGATAAGGAATCAGAAAACCAAGCCAATACTGGGGATTTACCATTTACTGGTCTTAAAGAAAGCATTGTTTTTGATAATATTGGTTTCACTTATCCAGGAACAAATCTAGATGTACTTAGAAACATTCAGTTAACGGTAAATAAAGGGGAGACCTTTGCTTTTGTAGGATCTAGTGGAAGTGGAAAGTCAACGCTTATGGACTTGATTCCTAGGTTTTTTGAACCGTCCCAAGGGAACATTTTGTTGGATGGAGTGGACATTCGAGAGTTCTCTCTATCCGATCTGAGAAAAAGGATAGGTATCGTTACACAAGATATTTTCCTGTTTCATGGAACAATTGCAGATAACATTGAATATGGCACTGTGGGTGCTAAGAGAAAAGACATTATTCGAGCGGCTAGACTCGCGAACGCTCATGATTTTATTTCTAAAATGGAAAACGGTTACGATTCGATTTTAGGTGTAAGGGGATTGAATCTAAGCGGAGGCCAAAGGCAACGCCTGGTAATTGCCAGAGCTTTACTAAGAAACCCAGATATCATGATTTTAGATGAGGCAACAAGTGCTCTCGACGCAGAATCAGAGCGAATGGTCAGCCGAGCTCTAGAAAGATTATTTAAAAATAGAACCACATTTATAATTGCCCATAGGCTATCGACTATTAGGAGAGTGAAGAACATAGTTGTTATCGACAATGGACAAATCAAAGAAATGGGCGATCATGAACAGCTTTTAGCGCAAGAAGGGATATATAAAAAATTGAATGATTCGCAATTTGCCGAATCAGATGAGGACTCCGAATGAAAGTTCTAATTGTTGATGATAATGATCGGTATGCTGAAAATTTGCGAACATTTCTATCAGAAAAAGGAATTGATTCGATCCGAGCTTATACGGCTAAAGAAGGATTGGATCTATATCAGAAGCATTCGCACGATCTTAGAGGCATTATAACTGATGTAACAATGGAAACCCAGACTTCAGGACTTTGGGCAATTCGAAAGATTTGGAAATCCGGATTCCAGGGAGATTTGATCATGGCATCCACTGGGTTTGATGTCTTTGGGGTAATGGGTGTTTCTTACTATTTACTTCCCATTTTTTTTGGAATTCAATGGATGATTCCTAAGGTTCCTTTAAAAACTGGAAAAGTAGAATGGCATCCAACTAAGGCGGCGAAATCAACTCAGCCGCCTTATTGATTTTTTAAAGTCCACCAGTATTTGTTTTATCAGCAGGATTGAATAAGTTTTGGTGTTTACCAGCCTTGATATGGCTGTATTTGCCTGAGGCACTTCCACCTAATTTTTTTATTTCGATGATTTCAACCTTTGGATTGAATACCCAACCACTAACATAGGCATTTTTGGAACCTGGGGTTGAGCTTTCCATTTTAAGATTTAGATAAATATCTGTAACTATGCTCTCGTCCATTCTTACAGAAAATTCTTTCTTAGTAGCACTTAAAACTAAACCTATCTCGCCTTTTTTAATATAAGACATAGGAGCTGATCGTTCGTTCGGATTCATTCGAAGGAAGTCGTTCTCGATCAGAATAAAAGCGTATTTTCCAAAGGCTTTGCGTCTTAATAAATGTTCGCCGATTCGAGTTTTAAGTGTTTCATCTATTGAGGATTCATTGAGTCGTATTAGCGAAAAAGTTGCCGAAAGCTTAGGGTTTTTGCCTATTTCATCCAAAATCTTGAGAGAAAGCTTTGGGAAGTCTACTACGGCACGTTCCAGAATTCGAAGTGCTTCTCTACTTTCGTGAAGAGCCAAAGCTTCAACAGCGGCTTCGGTTATTTCTTCTTCATCTGATTTTAGAAATTTTTCGATCAACTCCAAATCAGCCGGAACATCATTGTAGCCTAAACCGCGTATAGCTCCAGCAACAATGATAACATAGTCAGAAGTGATCCCTTGGTTGAGAATCAATTCTCGACCTGCAGGATCTTTGCATTTTCCAATGCCTTCAAAGCTAGCGGCGACAACTTCTGGATCTTCTGCTTTGGTTCCTGCTATAAAATAGGACAATGAACGTTTATCGCCTATATCGGCGAGAGCTTTGTAAGCGGCAGGTCGCACTTGATATCCATCGCTATCGATTACTTTTTGCAATGTAGCTCTTCCAGATTTGATTCGTCCTAATGCCAACGCCGCGGCAGAACGAACTCTAGGAATTGGATGTGTTAGTAAAAGTTTTTCGAGGTTTTTTGAAGAGCGATAGTATTCCGATTTGAAAACTTCTACCAAACCTTTTCGTATTTGGTCATTGTAGTCGCGCTCTCGTTTTTCTTCGTCAGTTAGAGTTTCATCCTCAATTTCTTTCGCTTGAGTAGCTAAATAGCCCTTTGTTGATCCCGATACCTTTGCTTTGTTTGGTAATTTGTTGATAACTAAGGTTTCTTTCTTTTCTTCGGGTGGAAGAAATTCTTTCCAACTCTTCTTTTTGTCCTTATCATTTTTTTGGACAGGAGGAGGCAGGGTCTCAACTTTTGGATCCGCCTTTGTCGGTTGGATTTCATTGCTTTTTGCAAGAGCCTTGTCATTCGCCTCTTTTTCTTCTGCTTTCAACTCACCTTTGATATCTAAAATGCTTTGTAAGATGCCAGGTGCAATCGGGGCGAGTCGTTTTAAATCATCATTGATTTTATTTAAATCAGCACTTATTTTTCCGATTTTTGGTCCCTCAAAATCATTGGGTACAGTATCGTATAAATCGTTACCTTTTTGTTGTAATGCGGGAATACTGCTAACTATAGAAGGAAGGTCTTCTTCTAATATGGAAAGAGCATTCAATTCCTTTTGGATATCTTGCTTATTTGCCCTTTTTCCTTCGATGACTAGAGCAGTTCTTTCGGCAAATTGAATCGTAGAAATGGATTTTCTAGCCGCCAACATATAATCATCATAAGTAGGGTTGGAAGATTTAAAAGGTAAATATTCTTTTTTTCCAACTAATGGATCTAAATCTGTTCCTTGAAAGTCTTTGTACTTAGGAGAAATATCCGTTAGTTGCATTTCCTTTTGGGTAGCACAAGAAAATAAGGACAAAGAAATAAGGCAAGTTGTGATCCACCAAATTATGTCTTGACGAATCTCACTTTTATTTGAACCTATTGCCATACGCATAGTATCGGACAATTCATATCAGTAAAATTAGCGGTAACCTTTCAGGACTGAAGCCAAATCAGTTAAAAAAATTAAAATCCCTCTCGGAACGACGAATTAAGGTCAATTCTGTAGTCTCTTTCGAATTTTCCAGGCAAATGGGAGAAGTCTCGGTCGAGTTAAAGCGCCAAGTAGGGGTTTTGATCGATCGTTTGGGTTATGTCACTCACCTAATTGTAGGAAATGACGAATCCATTGAAATCCCTCATTTAGATCGCCTTCGGGTTTCACAAAATCGACTTAGGGGCCTGAGACTGGTTCATACACATTTGAAATCGGTTCCCTTAGACCAAGAAGACCTAATGGACATGATCTTGAATCGGTTTGATTCGGTGACGGCATGCCTAGTGGATTCTGAAGGCATTCCAAAATCGTTTTATACGGCTTTTATAAATCCAAATCAAGAAGCCGAAGAACCTTATATACTGAAAGATAGACAACTTCCTGGACAGCTAACTGAAGATTACATAGAAGAAATCCAATCTCTAGAGAATGAGTTTTCAAAATCTATTTCTTCTCTAAAAGAATCGAATAAATTCAATCGTGCTTTCCTGGTAGGAGCTTATGAAATGCGAAACAGGCGAAGGAGTCCTGAGAATTCCATTTCTGAGCTAAAAGAACTCTGTAGGACTGCAGATATCCATGTCGTCGACACCTACATCCAAAAAAAATCGCCAGATCCTTCTACCGTTTTAGGAAAAGGAAAGTTGAAAGAAATCATAATCAAATCAGTTCAAAAGAACGTTGAACTTTTGATTTTTGATCTCGAATTGAGTCCCTCTCAGGCAAAAAAGATCTCAGATGCCTCTGATTTAAAGATCATCGATCGAACCCAATTGATCTTGGATATTTTTTCTAAGAACGCAAAGTCTCGAGATGGAAAACTGCAAGTAGAACTCGCTCAATTGAAATACTTAAAACCCAGACTATCCGAACTTGATGATAACATGTCTCGATTAACGGGCGGTATTGGGGGAAGAGGCCCAGGCGAGACTAAGCTTGAGATTGGAAAACGCAGAGTAGAAGAAAAAATCACTCGTCTTGAAGCTGAACTGAAATCTTTAAAAAACAGACGAATTCTAAATAGAAAATCGCGCTCTCGAAATGAAGTGCCAGTGGTTGGAATTGTTGGTTATACGAATGCTGGCAAATCTACACTTCTGAATGCTTTGACAAATTCGGAAGTCATAGCCGAGAACAAATTGTTCGCAACTTTAGATCCCACAACCAGGAGAGTGCGGTTTCCAAAAGAAAGAGAGATCATCCTTTCAGACACTGTAGGATTTATTCATGATTTACCACCCGATTTGACTCATGCATTTAAAGCGACTTTGGAAGAATTAGGTGATTCTGACCTTTTGCTTCATGTTGTAGATGTTTCTAACGAACATTATGAAGAACAAATGGAAGCTGTGGATAAGATTTTAGAAGACTTAAACTTAAATCAAGTGAAGAGACTACTAGTCTTCAACAAATGCGATAATCTTCCACCCGAAGTAGAATTTTCAAACCGCAAACATGAGTACATGTATATCAGTGCCGAGAAGAAGATTGGGTTAGAAGAGTTATTGATTGACATTGAAGAAATGCTCTGGTCATAGATCTTCCATCAAAGGGATGACAAGAGTTTTTTCTTTGATAATATCCTTATTAGCATCAATTTGCGAAATGGAAAGATTTAAGTTCATCTGAGGCGCAAAATGTGTAACGACAATTACATGAACTGGTTCTTTTTCTGTCTCTTGCTGTTGGACACTTGCAATCGAAATACAATTCTTTCCAAGAACCAAAGCAATTTCTGCTAAGACTCCAGGACGATCGGCAGTGGAAAAACGCAAATAGTAGCGTCTCTTTTGCAACTCGACGGAAGCAACTTTTGCTGGCGCAAAGTTGTTTTTTTCGACCGTTAAGTTAGCTTCTTTGTATCGAAGCCCATAGTAGATAACATCAGAAAGTACGGCAGAAGCTGTTGGCAGAGATCCAGCTCCTTTTCCACTGAGAAGCCCAGGGCCAGTTTCAACAGTATTGTAAAACACAGCATTCATTTCGTTCATTACGTTGGCTAGTGGATGACTAACAGGAACTAGCATCGGAGAAACTTCAGAAACAATGCCCGCATCGGTTTTTTTGGAACCGGCGATTAGTTTAATACGAAAACCCAACTCTTTTACTTTGGCGATATCCATAGAACGAAGTTCTGAAATGCCGCGAATTTGAATGGATTCAAAGTTTATTTTTTCTTGGAAGGCGAGGCTCGCCAAAAGTGAAAGCTTATGTCCTGCATCAATCCCTTCCACATCAAATGTAGGATCAGCTTCCGCAAAACCTAACTTTTGTGCCTCTAGCAGTGCTTCTTGGTAGTCCCATCCTTCTTTCTCCATTTTGGATAAGATGAAATTGGTCGTTCCGTTCAGAATGCCCGCAGTGGAAAGAAATGTAGAGGCTCCTAAGCCATTTCGGAAAGCTCGGATGACTGGAATGGATCCGGCAACTGCCGCTTCAAATCCAATCTCTAGCTTTTGGGTTTCGGACATTTGAAACAGCTCTTGGCCATGTTTGGAAAGCAGAGCTTTGTTGGCTGTGATGAGGGCTGATTCAGACTGAAGTGCCGCCTTAGCGATGGAGTAGGCAATCTCTGTGCCACCAATCAATTCAACAACCAAGTCGGGCTTTGCATCAGAAATCAATTTAAGTGGGTCTGTGGAAACGGGAACTCCATCTGGTGCTTGTGTTTTTGATGGGGTGCGGGTAGCGATTCCAACTAGATCCAGGCTCAATCCATAGGATTTTTCAATTTCTGCCTTTTGGGTTTGCCAAAGCTTCAAAAAACCTTGCCCTACAACACCAGCACCCGCCAAAACCAATCGGATTCGTTTCATGGATTCCAAGATTTTGCTTTCAAAAACAATATACAGTTAAAAAAAAAGAAAAAAATCGGAATTGGAAAGAACTTCTTCAGGAAATCGAGAAAGATTCAGATAACAATATCAATACAAGAAAGTAGCAGTAGGAATATCATACCATGGCAACTAAAAAATCTTCATCTGCCCCAGGCAAAAAGGCTGCGCCTAAAAAGAAATCAGCCCCCGTTAAAAAATCTGCTGTCGTAGAACAACAAGAAACAGCTGTCGTACAAGAAGTAGCTTCAGCTCCTCTAGAACCAAAAGTAGAAACTCCCGTTGTAGCAGAAGAGAAAGGTGGAAACGGAATCTATCTGTTTTTGGTCATCGCCGGTCTCGTCGCATTGGTTTACTTAGTTGTTGTGAACCAAAAGAAAAATGCAGAATCCAAAGAAAACTCCGTCAAAACAGAAGCTCCAGCCTCTGAAAAGATAGAAGCTCCTGCGGAAGAAGCAAAAACGGAAGCAGTCACCGAAGCGCCAGCGGAAACAAAGCCAGTTGCAAAAGAAACCGAAGTGGCAACAGACTCTCCATTCTTAGTGGCAAAGTCTGACATTGGAACTGGAAAGACCTTTGCAGAAGCAGAAAAATTCTGTGCTGAAAAATCAGCTAAGCTTCCTACAAAAACTGAACTAGCAGGTTTTGACAAAACAGGGCAAGCACCTGATTATGTGAAAAAGAGCAAAGCTAAGTTTTGGTTGTCAGATGTTCAAAAAAAAGGAAAAACTCATTTTGGTTTTTCTTTCAAAGATGATTCTTCAAAAGCAACTGACGTAGAACAGAAACTAAGCGTTATCTGCAAAAAATAAACGATTAGGTTGTC
>JAIXRB010000219.1 GCA_027485405.1 Leptospiraceae bacterium
ATGTCGATTCCAAGTGCTAAACGGGTCAAAACATGCCCCTTTCCTCAATTACAAGGTGGTTTAGAAAAAGAATCTCTCGACAAATCCAGTTCTTTTCGATAATTGAAAACAGCATTCTATGAGCCTTTACGTTCACGATTCCCGCCAAGATTTATGCATTTCGGATTTTAACCAATCAGAATACAGCAGGAGATTTCGGTAGCGTCGTGGGATTTATCATTTTTGTGGGAACTTCCGTAATTCTGCTCGGCTTTTTGCTTTCCTTTGTCATTCAGCAAAAACGGGATTTATACAGCAAAGCATTGAGTCTAGCCGCTTCGGGTAAATTTGTAGATGCCCGTGCTTTGATTCGAGACAAGCTAGAAGAGGATTATACCCATCCTTACGGACATTATGTTATGGCAAAAATATATGCTATGGAAAATGACCCGATCAGTGAAGTGAAGCATTTAGAAATTATTAAAAAAAATGGCCAATATACTAAGGATATTGATGCTGTTACAGTTTCAAACAGAGTTGCTGATATCTATTACAACAGAGATCATTTTGAAGAGGCATTTTTTCATTACTTAGATTCGTTAGCTGTGGATTCTAGCAATGCCACAGCTTGCTTTCGATTGGGTTTTATGGCTCTCGGCCAAAAAGAGTTTAAAATTGCTGACCTTTTTCTTTCCCGATTGCCCGAGGAAAAAATAAACAACCAGTCCTTTTTAATCGCAAAAGGCGTGATTGCTGGAATTATGGGGACAGGGAGAGAGAGAGAATTCTTTGAAAAAGCCTACAAAGGAGAAAAAAGCACTGTTGCCGGTTTTCTCTATGCCATAGCACTTTCCAGAGAAGGAAAACACAAAGAAGCTATAGAAATAGCGGAAGACCTGATAAATGAAAACGAAGATGAGTACATTCGTTACACACTATTTCAATTCTTAATGTGCGAAAACATTTTGCTTTTGCAGTTCCCTGATGCAATTAAAAACGCTAGGCTCTGCTTGGAAATGGCTTTGTTGAATGGATGGAGAATTGAACTTCTGGAAAGCGAGACGCGCTTTGCTATGCTGTCCATTTACATGGGAAGGTACGAAGAGGCAAGTGAACCCTTGATCCATGTTGAATCTGAAACTCCAACTGACAACGAAATCATCTCTCTAGCCAATTTGAAATACAAATTAGAGAGAAAACTAGGAACAATTGATTCTCTATCGTCTGAGTTTGATCTCAATAGAGAGATGAATATGCTGTCGGCAATGATATTCCCAAACTCCAGATACTATGAATTATCTGGGTTAAAAAGCTCTAAGCCAGTCAACATCAAAGGCTTGGTAGATGAGACAGGCCGAAAGACTTCTGGACGGCTAGGAACTTTAAACACTGATAAATTTGAACGATTCCAGCAAATGATGGGAACTCAGTTTAAAAACCAAGCCACTCGAATGGCTCTGAATTTAGGGTATCGGGTGACCCGGGAAATCCAGGCTGGAGACTCAGATGGAGTCAATTACCTCTGTTCAGCCAAAAATGATGTAGAAAAGCGAGCCATTCTAAAAATTCGAAAATGGAAAGAAGCAAAGATCTCTGATGTTTTTTTACGAGAGATTATGCAACAAAAGCAAGAGTATGGATGTAGTACGGCTCTCGTCGTTGGAGACTTTGATGTAACTGATGCCGGACGAAAGATTTTGGATGCAAACCCTGATTCCATTGAATTGGTGAATGGTGAGAGGTTCATTGAACTTATTGAAAACACCATGTAGTTTGGTTCTTTTAACAGTTTTCACATTTTGTCAGACGAAAACCAATAAAACTGAACTCGTTGAGCCACTCAAAAACCAATGTCCGATTGTTTCAGAAATCGGAAAACTTTACGGACAAAATGCGGATTATGGCTTTGCCATCGAAATTAAAAAGAAAATGGATTTACTCTTATTGGATATTTGCGAAGGGCATCTGGAACATTTACCCGAAATGGTAGACCCCGCATTGGGTTTGTTTGTAGATGCAAAAGCCCTTTGGACAAAGGACGAGGTTGAAAAAGACCTTTCTGATCCTAAGGGATATTTTCAAACATACTTTTTCAATTCGGATCTGTTAGATAAGAAAAAAGGTAGTTCAGGGAACCAAACCGTGCGGGATTTGTTTTTGCAATCAGGTGGGGTAAAGCTCGACTTTTACTTTGACTCGCACAAGGAATGTGAGGTGAAGGTGAGCTTTGTACAGAATCCCAAGCTCGCTCGAAGACTGATCAATCCTGTGTTTGCAAAGTTTCAAACGGATTGGATTTTGATGAGATTGTTCTAAATTGTTCCTCCGATCAGATCATTTTGTGATGACTTTTCGGACGGTTTCGCCTGCTGAAAGTTTGGGTTCCTGGTCTCGGATCAATTTGACTTCTCTTTCGGCTGTCTTTTCATCGTAGCCCAGCTGAATCAATGCTAGAATGGCAAGGTCTGACTCCCTTGTTACTTCGGAGGCTTGGTCTTTGGGTTTTTGTAAAAAGCTTTCCAGTTTTTTTAAGTTCTGTTTGACTTCGAAAAGGATTTTTTCAGAAGTTTTGCCTTTGACTTTTGGAATCTTTTCTAATCGTTTTCGGTCGTCCTGCATGGCAATATCATGGAGATCATCTGCTCCGTAGAACGAAAGAATCTTGAGTGCCGTTAGCTCCCCAATGCCTTGGAGGGATTTTACTAATTTAAATAGCTCTCGGTCTTTTTCAGAGAGAAAGCCGAACAGTTTTTGCGAACGATCAGTAATAGAATGGAAGATATGAAGTTGGATGTCTTCGGAAAGGCGTTCTCGAAAGGCAAGGTGGACAGTAAATGGAACCAAGACTTCGTAGCCGACTCCACTGACTTCGAGCACAAGTGAGTTTAAGTCAAGGCGGATGAGTTTTCCCTTAAGAGTTGCGATCACAGATAGAGGATTGCAATCACCCTCAATTCTCCAATTTCTTTTTTTGTTTTCTTTGGGTGATTCTGGAAAACTATTGTGGAACAATGAAGCGAACCACTGCGATAAAAACCCAAGTCTTTGATCTGGATTGGAACCGCCATATCACCAGCCGAACCTATGAAAAGTTTTGTTATGCCGCCCGTTGGAACTATTTAGAGTCTTTCGGAATATCCATCCGCACTGCCCTTGAAAAAGGATTAAAGCTAATGCCAAAGCAAACATTTGTAAAGTTTTTGGCTCAACAGTATGAAGGCTCAACCCTCTCTATCGAAACGGATTGCAAGCAGGCCGAAGACGGAACCTTGCAATTCAAACAAACGGTTTACGATGCAACAGATAAGAAAAGTTGTGAATTGATTTCTTCCTCCATATTGTACAATGAATCAAAAGATTCCATTTTCTTGCCTGAAATTGAAGGAAAGACTCTTTCCCAATTTGATTTTCCTAACCTAACCATAAAGGAAAGAGACAAGGATCAAAAATGTTTGGATCACTCGTTCTATATTCCGTTCAGCGATATGAGCTGTTTTTGGCTTTTATCCTCTGAGAGCGTTTGGAAGGTTTTTGAAGAAGGGAGGTTTCTGTTTTTTAAAGAAGTTTTTGATTTGGAAGACGTGCAAAAGACAGATACCAGTACTTTCTTTATGGGAGGAGAGATCGACATTTTGACACTTCCCGAACCTGGTAGCCAAGTCCGTTTGCTTTCGTGGATTGAATCTTACGAAAAGATCCGATTCTTTTTTCGCCAGGATCTATTAGATTCTTCAGGGAACGTGCTTGTCCGAATGAGAGATGAACAATTGTTCGTGTCCTTCTCTAAGGCTCGGCCCAAAAAATCCCCACCTGAATTTATCGACAAAACCAAGATGTATTGGGCAAAAGAAGCATAAGGAAACATTTTATCGAACGTCTGCTAAGATTTTTTGGGTTTAAAATCAAATTGAAAATGTTATCAAAACGGGTGTTTTTATTCACTATTCTTCTTTTCTCCTATTCATTGTTTGCTGATTGGAAGGTAGAAGAAGAAAAAATTGAATATCTACTTCGCACTTTGGGTGGTAGTGGTCTGCAATTTGAAAGAAATGGTTCATTGCATTCAGGAAAAGAGGCAGAAGCACATCTTCGAAAAAAGTATGAATCGGCTAAAAATTCCTGGTTTGCACCTCCGCAATCAGATTGGACGGCACTTTTATTTATAGAAAAAGTAGGTTCCAAATCTACTCTTTCTGGCTCTCCTTATTCCGTGATTCTAAGCAATGGGGATAAGGCGACAGCTGAGAATTGGTTCAAACAGAAACTAACAGAACGAAAAGTTGCAAAGTAGCTGATTCGCGGAGAATCTAGACTTTGTTTTTTGGAATTCCATAAAACTTATATTCATATTTTTTTACATATAAGAAAATATAAGTAATTTCTAAATCGATTGCTGTCACAGTTCCATTTTCAAAATAAATGGTTTCTAAAGGGTTCGCACAAAGGTAGTAGGAAGCGCATTCCACTGTGGTTTGTTTCAAAACTGTTTCCGATACGATTTCTGTCACATAAAGCGAAGTTTTTTGTGTAGCCAAGAAAAAAGGGTAAGGCTGTCCTCGGTGTTGAGGAAGAATCAAACGGTTTCGAATCGGATTGTGCTTTGCTATAGTTTCGTTTCGTTGGGTTCCATAGCTTTTAAACATAAATTCAACGGGAGGAGGGGAATAGTTGTCCATCCCATTGTTGAAGAACCCAAAGTAGACAACCAAAGCTAAGAATAGGCCTAAGTCAGGCATGTTTTATAAACTGCCCTTTACAATGATTGTGGTTTTCGAATAGAAAAAAAGAAAGCTAGTTAAACGATATTCCACACTACTGATTTTTTTGATTTTTCCATTTGCCGCGGCTGTGGAAACGGAGGTGTCGCCTGTGCAGATGAGTGAAAGTAGGCAGGTGCCTTCAGAGCGACCTTCTTCTTTACCGTCTTGGTTCGGGAAGGTGATGAAATTTGCCTGGAAATCGTTGAAAATATAACCTCCTGCGTTAGCTGGTGGAAAAACCACACAGCCTGTTTGGAAAAATAAAATAAAAAATGAAATCAGTAACAAAATTACTCTTTGAACCATCTGCACACCTAATTCTCCTTGGGATGTTTTTGATTCTAAAAACCAGCTCGTAGCCGTCAAGGCGCAAGGAATGACCGAGAACCTGGCTTTAGAAAAAATCAGAATCCTCCGAACTTCTAAGTGATTGGGATTTACAAGGCAATTTGAAGGATTAGGATCGGTAGCATGTGTGAACTTTTAGGGATGAGTGCCAATACTCCGACGGATTTGAGATTCAGTTTTGCTGGATTTCGAGAGCGCGGGGGGAACACGAACCATCACAAAGATGGCTGGGGTGCCGCGTTTTATAAAGGAAAGACCGCTCAAGTCTTTTTGGATCCCGAACCTTGCTCCAAATCGGGGCTCGCCGAATTCTTAAAAAAAAATCCAGTTGCGAGCCAGATCTCGATTGCACATATTCGAAAGGCAAACAGTGGAAAGGTGGATCTAGTCAACACGCATCCTTTCCAAAGAGAACTTTGGGGCACCCTTTGGGTATTTGCCCACAATGGACAACGTAAGAAAGCGAAAAAATTCGCCGTAACTCACTTTTTGCCCCTTGGCACAACTGACAGTGAATATCTATTTTGTTATATCTTAGATAAATTGAAAAGCAAGTTTTCCCAAAGACCCAAAGATTCAATTTTGCGAGCTTTTCTAAAAAACACTATAGACAGCTTGCATAATCTAGGTGTTATGAATCTTTTGTTTTCAGATTCCCAATTCTTGTATGTTTATTGTTCTACAAACCTTCATTATATTACTAGAAAAGCTCCCTTCGGAAAAGCAAAGTTAAAAGATCATTCTATGACCGTTGACTTTTCGAAAATTACAAATTCTAAAGACATTGTGACTGTGATTGCAACTGAAGCTCTGACCACTAACGAAACTTGGCATAAGATGAACAAAGGTGAGTTTCTGGTATTTTCGAAAGGGGTGGCAGAGGGATGAGGAGGGGATTCTTTACTTTGATTAGAAAATGAAAAATTCGTAATGCGCCAAGTATTAAACCTGTTTTGGTTTTTTATTTCTTTTA
>JAIXRB010000001.1 GCA_027485405.1 Leptospiraceae bacterium
AAAGTAACCCCCGCCCGAATACAAAGAATGAGAACTGCTTTCATTCGCTTGCCCTGATTGAATGTTTACTTCTGCCCGGTGTTTTTTTAATCCAGAAAGAAATGCCGGATTTCCATGGAAACTACCCAGATCATCTCGGATACCTGTTCCCAAGGAGCTCAAACTAGCGTTGTAGCTGGAATTGGAGACAGAACTGTATCCACTAAATTGAGAAAACAGAGCGGAATTAAAGAAGATGCAAAGTAAAAGGAAGAAAATAGGCAAGGCTAGTACCTAAAAAAATCCTTTTTATAGGAAGGAAAAGGATTTCTTTGGAAACCATGGGGAAACCTATTTACAAGCAATTTAGATCCCCTCAGGGTTGGTATTCTTTGCTCTACCCTGCCCATTGGGAATCTCTAGTAGTAGAGGAGATTCCTGCCTTTTTTGAGCCAAATGGAAGTGGCGCTCTGCAATTCTATGCTTTTGAATCCAAAACTGAGTCCTTTGATGCGATTCAGGAGCTAACCAATTACCTTAAAATCCATGAACTCGAATACGATGAGGACAAGGTAGCTGAATTTCGAAATAACCAGGGTTCATTGATCTTGGCGAGTGAGTTTTATAAAGACAGCCGGCTTTGGATTGTATACCTGATTGCGAATGGAAAGAAAATGATCCTAGCCACCTACAACGCTGATGAGGAAATCTCTGACCAACTTTTCTTAGAATTGCGAAATATCATCAGTTCTATCAAAATAATTTAGTAATTCTATTGCCAACTTTTCTTCCTTAGATAGATTTCTGTAAAAACTCCAGATTTTGAAGAGGATTTCATGAAAAAGATAGTTTATGGTTTATTAGGGCTCATCGTTCTAATATTAGCTCTAGTTATAACCGCCGTAGCGTTTGCGGGAAAAATAGTTACCAATGAATTCTTGGTAACCCAAATTGAAGCCGCTCTGAACGTAAGAGCAAATGTCACAAAAGTGAACATCAATCTCTTAAGTGTTCTTTCGTCCATCGAAGTAGAGGGCATCGCTCTTGGGGTGCGAGATTCGTATGCCAATGAAGCAAAGCCTCTTTCCGAAAGACCCGAGATGAAATCTGCCGCTATCAATCTTACGAAAGTTGATTTGAAAGTTTCGTTTGTAGAACTTTTGAAAGGGAAATTCCAGTTGGATCAGCTGATTTTAAAAGAACCAGACATTTCGGTGGTTTTGTTTGAAGATGGCGGAAACAACCTAACTCCTCTTTTTAAGCCACCATTGATTGTAGCAGGACAACCTAACCCAGCACTTACCCCAGAAGCTATTGCAGAAAAGAAAAAAGAAGAGGAAGAGAAAGCTAAGGAAAAGCTTTTGGAAGAACCATCTGCTCCTTTCACTGCAAAAGACATTCCCGTAGCCATCAAAATTGGTTTTGTTGGAATCAAAAACGGAAACATCGAAGTTGTAATGAAAAAGACGAGTCAAGTGATCAAAATCAAAGCTCTCGAATTGGGCTTAAAAGATATTGACATCGATGGATCCAATTTAGAAGCACATAACTCCGTAGATGTTAATTTCGATGCCAACCTAATCATCATTGGAAAGAACAAAGAAGAATCTAGTAAATTCTTATTGGATACATCTGGAAAAGTAGCACCTTTCGTCGTTAAGACGGGACTAGTCAATCCAGTCGTAACTTACAAAGTAACCATGCTTGCAGGTTCCTTTATGTCTGGCTTTGCCGCTTTTGATTCTATTGCTGGCGAACTTCCACTTTTAAACCAAGCAGGCTTAAAAATGGATAAAATTGCTGAAAAAGCTGAATTGAACAAAGACGTTACTTTCAATGTTTCTTACGGAAATGGAAAAGTAACATTTCTGGATGACCCGACTTTTCCTTCCAAGAACTACGATCTTCAAATTGTGAAAGGTTCTTATATCATTGTAACAAACAATAACCATGAAATGAATATGGGAATTCTCTACGAAAAGAATGAATCCAAAAAATCCATTGATGGGGTAGATGCAAAAATAAAGGAAGCGAGCAAAGGACAAGGAAACCCTGTTGAGTTGCGAAACAAGCTTTTAGGCAATCTGATAAAGAACGATCGAATCAACATTCCGTTTCGATCCTACGGGGACATTCGAAACCCAGGAATCGAGCTAGGAGTTGCAGTAGGAAGCATCTCTGACCTAATCGGTGGAGCTGTAAAGGACGCCGTGAAAGGCAAAATCGGAGAGGAACTTAAAAAAGTCCCTGGCTCCGATGCTTTAAAGAAACTTTTCTAGAACTAACGACCGCCAGAGCGCTTTCGTGCCCCTGCGTCTAAGATTTTCTTTCGAAGTCTTAGGTTCAGGGGTGTTACTTCTAACAATTCATCATCATCTAAAAATTCGATCGATTGTTCTAATGTGAGTTTTCTAGGAGGAACTAGACGAATAGCGTCGTCAGAACCAGATGCCCTCACGTTTGTTAACTTTTTCTCTTTGACAGGATTCACTTCCAGGTCACTTTCGCGACTGTTCATACCCAAGATCATACCAGGATACACAGATAATTGAGGTTCTATGAAAAGATCGCCTCTTTCTTGGATCTTCCAAAGCGCATAACCTGTCGCTTCTCCTGAGTCCATAGACACAAGTGCTCCGTTTTTTCTGCCAGGAATCTCACCCTTGTATTTATCGTATCGGAGAAACCGACTGGACATAACGCCCTCTCCTCTAGTCTCCGAAATAAAATGGCCTCTGAATCCGATCAATCCTCTAGTGGGAATCACATACTCTACCCGAGTGATTCCAGAAGTATGGGCATCCATTGTTTGGAGCTCCCCTTTTCTTCTGTTCAATTCTTGGATAACCGCACCTGAAAACTGATCAGGCAAGTCCATCACCAATGCCTCATACGGCTCTGTTTTTTCACCGTTTTCATTGGATTTGAGAATCACCTGAGGTCGAGAAACTTGGAGCTCATATCCTTCTCTTCTCATGGTTTCGATTAAAATGGATAAGTGAAGCTCTCCCCGACCCAAAATCTTGAAACGGTCTTTATCTTCCGTTTCTTCTAAACGTAGGGCCACATTGGTTTCAAGCTCTCTGTCTAGCCTTTCTCGAAGATTTCTCGTAGTTACGAATTTCCCTTCTTTTCCAGCAAACGGACTGTTGTTGACCATAAAAAACATCGAAACAGTTGGCTCTTCTACTTGGATTGCTGGCAAAGGTAGCGGATTTCCAAAATCACAAACAGTATCACCAATAAAAACATCCGGAATTCCAGCAATCGCAGTGATATCTCCAGAAGAAGCTTCGTCCACTTCATACCGTGTTAGGCCTTCATAGCCGTAGACTTTTGAAATTTTATAATTTGCAGTTGTTCCATTGGTTTTAGCCAAAGTGACCTCTGCGCCTTTTTTCATTTTTCCTGCATACATTTTCCCAATAGCGATTCGACCAACGTAGTCATTGTAATCTAGGGAAGTTACTTGGAATTGGAGTGGCTCAGTATCTCGAGAAATAATGGCTGGAACGTGAGCCAAAACTCGGTCTAAAAGAGGCTCGATGGAAGTTCCTGGGGCCTCGGAAAGGTGGTTCACTGCCCATCCTTGCTTGGCAGATGAATAAATGATAGGAAAGTCCAGTTGCTCTTCCGTTGCACCTAAATCGGAGAAAAGATCGAAGACTTTGTCTACGGCAAAAGCCGGTCTTGCCCCTTCTCTATCCACCTTGTTGACAACCACTATGGGTTTGTGACCTAGCTGAAGAGATTTGCCTAAAACAAATCGAGTTTGGGGCATTGGACCATCAAAGGCATCCACCAAAAGAAGAGTGCAGTCTGTCATTGACAAGACCCGCTCTACTTCTCCTCCAAAGTCCGCGTGACCTGGGGTGTCTACGATATTGATTCTAGTGTCTTTGTACTTGACTGAGGTGTTTTTGGCTAGAATGGTGATACCTTTTTCCTGCTCTAGCTGGTTTGAATCCATGATTCTTTCTCGGTCTTCTTTGGCAGTGACGGCTCCTGTATGTCTAAGGATGCAATCGGTTAAAGTTGTTTTTCCGTGGTCGACGTGGGCAATGATGGCTATGTTTCGAATTTCCATGTGTTTTTACCAAGGTTGGGAACCATAGCGGACTGTCGATGGTATTTGCATTTGACGGCAGAGCGAAACATGGAACCTTGGCATAAATTCGCTAGAAATAGGTGGCAGGCATGTTTGCAATTATAGAACTAGGGGCAAAACAATTTAAAGTATCTCCCGAGCAGGTGTTTGTAGCCAACACTACAAATCAGCCTATTGGTGCCACTCTAGATGCCAAAGTATTACTTCTCTCTGACAACAATAAAGTGAACATAGGGTCTCCTAATTTAGGTGGAGCCAAAGTAACTTTGAAAGTAGTTGAAAATTGTTTAGGAGACAAGATACACGGTTTCAAATACAAAAAGCGTAAGAACTACAAACGAGCTTGGGGACACAGACAAGATCTTCAAAAATTCCAAGTAGTTTCTATCCAAGGCTAGTTGATTCAGGTTTTATTTTTTCAAAAGGAGGGATTATTTACAGGTTTCGAATGCAAAGGACATGCCCCTAGCCCAGGGAATCTTCCAGGGATCGGGAATCTACTTTGTGCAGGAGTATCAACCTTAGTGCAAACTGTTCATTCGTTTAGCAAGGTAGAAGGTTTTTTATCGGAAGAAGTAAAAGAATCCGGTTACATCCTCTGCCATTATAAAACAGAAATGAATCAGCCTGCACAAGAGATTTTAAAACTCTTGGAATTCGGACTGCAAGCCCTCTACCATCAAAACAAAACAGCAATAGACATTCAATACAAGAACAAGGATTAAAGTATGGCAACGAAAAAAGGTGGCGGTTCCACAAAGAACGGACGAGATTCAGTTTCGAAAAGACTGGGTGTAAAAATCTACGGTGGTCAAAAAGCAATCGCTGGGAATATCCTAGTGAGACAACGCGGAACCGAATTCAAGCCAGGAAAGAACGTAGGCATTGGGAGAGACCATACCTTGTTTGCCCTCGTAGACGGGATTGTTACATTCGAGCATGTGACAAGAGAGAGACAACAAATCTCTGTTTATCCTGCCTAGATTCGTATTCTCGTTTTATCAATACCAAGACCCGTGGCTTAGGCTACGGGTTTTTTTTTCCTAAATCATGTCAGGTTTCCAAGACGAAGTATTCATCCAATCCTGTGCCGGAAAAGGAGGCGCTGGTTCCATTCATTTCCATAAAGAAAAGTTTGTGGAGTTCGGCGGACCAGACGGAGGTGATGGTGGAGATGGTGGCGATGTCCATTTTATGTCCGATCATAGGATTTTGACCTTAGAGAACTTTATCCCCGATAGAACCTACTCTGCTGAAGACGGGCACCCTGGGCTTGGCCAAAATCGCCAAGGAAAAAAAGGACAAGACCTAGTTTTAAAAGTTCCTATTGGTACTCAAATCTACGATGGGGAAACTCGCGAATTGCTGTATGATTTTTTAACCGAAGGGGAAGATTTCCTTCTCGCCAAAGGTGGTCGAGGTGGCAAAGGAAACGCCTTTTTCAAAACTTCTGTAAACCAAGCTCCTCGTTATTCACAACCTGGAGAAGAGGGGGCTAGCTTTTCACTTCTACTTCAATTGAAATTGATTGCAGATCTTGGCATTGTCGGTTTACCGAATGCTGGAAAATCCACCTTACTTTCTAAACTAACGGAAGCTCACCCAAAAATCGCGGGATATGCTTTTACAACTTTAACCCCCAATCTAGGAATCGTTCGTGAGGACGAAGATACATTTCGTTATACGGTTGCCGATATCCCAGGAATCATTGAAGGCGCTTCCAGGGGCGTTGGGCTTGGTATTTCATTCTTAAAACATATTGAACGAGTCCGAGGGATTTTGTTTCTCTTTGATGGATCCAACCTTCAACTGGAAGAAGAATTCCAAATGCTTCAAAATGAACTGAAAGCTTACAATCCAGTACTTCTGGAAAAGCCGTTTTTGCTTGTTGTGAACAAATTGGATCTTTGGGACGATCCCAGTTTTACTGAAGATTTAAAAAAATCCTATTCTCATTTGGGAGAAATCATTTGCATTTCAGCAGAAATGGAAGACAATCTAGTTGAATTGAAGAAAGAGATCAGAAAAATTTTTTTCCAAGAACCAATCCATGAATCTCCAGCGCTCTGATCTCAAAAACAGAATAGAATCCGCAACTCGGATAGTGATCAAAATTGGTTCTGCTCGTGTGAGTGGCTCTGAATCAAAAATCCAAGACTTTCTTTTTGACCTCACATCTGACATTCGTGAGTTGAAATCTCAGAAAAAAGATGTAATCATTGTGTCCAGTGGAGCCATTGCCCAAGGAAAAAAGATTCGAGAAGAACTCAGTGGTGCTTTGGAAACCAAAGTCTCTCTTCCAGAAAAACAAGCCTTTGCCGCCATGGGTCAAAACAGGCTTTTAAACTTATACGAAGGTTTCTTTAGTCGAGCAAATTTAGCAATAGGCCAAATCCTCTTTGGAAAGCGAGATTTGAGCGAAGAATCTGGAATACAAAATTTAAAAAATACCTTCGATCAGTTATTAGCTTGGAATGTCATACCAGTCGTAAACGAAAATGATTCAGTTTCAACAGAAGAAATCAATCTGGGAGACAATGACGTACTTTCCGCACTAGTTTCTGCCCTAACCGGAGCTGACCTTCTTATTATTTTAACTGGTGTGGATGGCCTACTTGTGAACGGAACCTGCAAAAGTTTTATATCAGAAGTGACTCCTGAAATCGAAAAGGAAGCAAAAGGTCCCTCTGGTCCGGGAACAGGTGGGATGATTACAAAATTGAAGTCTGCCAAGTTGCTTTTGCATTTTGGAATACCGACCGCTATCTTGAACGGTGAATCTTCGCATAGCATCAATCGACTTATGTCCGGAGAAGAAATTGGAACTCTCATTTGTGGATCAAAAGAAAAAGAAAACAATCTATCCTTAAAGGAAATCGCATCACATTTTTTTCCTGAATTTGCTTCGACTAAGGAGAACCATTCCATTGGCTGAAAAAACCGAGTCCATTGAAACTATGGCGATGCTCGCCAAAAAGGCTTGCCCTACTCTAAAATCGCTTTCCACTCAAACGAAAAACCATGTCCTATCAGCTTTAAAAAAGAAGCTTCTGGACAATAAAAACAAAATCTTTGCGGCAAACGAAGAGGATTGCAAAGAAGGAAAGGCAAAGGGCATAGGTTCGGCTTTATTGGATAGATTGGCTCTGAATGAAAAGGGCTTAAACAATCTTATCAAAAGCATTGATGAAATCATAAATCTACCTGATCCGATTGGTGAGGTGGTGCGAGGTCTAACTCTTCCAAATGGACTGCAATTGGTCACAAAACGAGTTCCCATTGGAGTGATCATGACCATTTATGAATCTCGTCCGAATGTGACTATCGATGTTGCCGCCTTATCTTTTAAAGCTGGGAATGCCTGTATTCTTCGAGGTGGCAAAGAAGCCTTTCAAACAAATGTAGTTCTAAGTGATCTATTCAAGGAAGTTTTAAAAGAGGAAAATTTACCGACTGCGGCTGTGACTTTTGTTTCGAATACAGATCGTGAGGCAATGATTCCACTACTCAAACTAGATCGATACATAGACCTAGTCGTTCCAAGAGGTGGAGAAGCGCTGATTCGATTTGTAACTGAAAATGCAAGAATTCCAGTCGTAAAGCACGACAAAGGTGTTACGAATCTCTTTGTTGATAAATCTGCTAGACCCGAAATAGTAAATTCCATTGTTCTCAATTCTAAAGCACAACGTCCGGCAGTCTGCAACGCCTTAGAAAACTTGATTTTACATAAAGACTATCCAGAATCAAAAGAACTCTTAAGCGAATTGCAAAAAAGCAATGTAGAAATCTATGTGGAACCAGATTATTTGAATTTGCTCCCTGGATTAAAGCTTGTCAGTGAAGATTTGTATTCCGAAGAGTTTTTGGACTTGAGACTGAGCGTAAAATTTGTCTCCAATCTGGATGAGGCTATTCGGTTCATCGAAACCTATAGTTCAGGACATACAGAGTGCATTTTAAGCGAATCCCAAGAATCTATTTTGAGATTTCAGAACGAAATCGACTCAGCGGCTATTTTTGTGAATTGCTCTACCCGTTTTCATGATGGCGGAGAATTCCAATTGGGAGCCGAAGTTGGAATCTCAACTGGAAAATTGCATGTGCGAGGCCCTATGGGGCTTCCCCATTTAACCACAACAACAACTTACCTCACAGGTAGTGGGCAGATTAGGGGCTGATTTGATTTTTGTTTACGGAGGAAGTTTCGATCCGCCCCACCGAGGACATGTTCTTCTCTTGGAATCCATTTTGGGCCGAATGAAAGCAAACGATTCTCTCTATATTGTCCCCAATCACAACTCCCCATTGAAAGAAACGAAACTCCTAGAAAACGGTCTGATTTGGAAATTTTGTCAATGGACTTTTGAAAAGATCCTGGGACCGAACATAAACTTAGTGGATTGGGAATTGAAAAAGAAAGAAAAAAGTTATACGATTGATACAATCGAAGATATACTTAATAAAAATCCATCGTCTGAAATCGGACTGATCCTTGGAGAAGACAATTTAGCCGATTTCCATAAATGGCATAGAGTTTCCAGCTTAGTTGCTCTTATTAAATCGTTTTTAATTTTCAGAAGAACTACACCAACACCAAAACCGATCCAAGATATACCCTTGATAATATCAACTAAGGTAGAGATTATGAACAATTCGCTTTGGAATGTTTCTTCTACAGAAATTAGGAAAGGTTTTTTCTCGGATACGGATGTTGATGTGCGCGTTTTAAATGAATTGGAGGCTTTGGGAATTTACCCCAGGTCTTAAAAGGATAATAGTATGGTAGATTCATTTCCTAATCAAAAATCAGGGCTTTTACGATTTTTGTTTTTAGCAACTTCCGTAATTTGTTTGATTGCGGCGGTTCTTTTCGCATATCGAAACTTTGGCGGTTTTGGATCTGAGACAAAAATTGTTTCAGCAAAGAAAATCACTTTTCTAATTCATTTGCAAAGCGATTCGGATGAAATGATTTTTTCAGTTTTTTTCGAATTGTATCCCAAAGAAAAGAAAGCCGCATTATTCTTTATCAATCCTTTGATTGCATTTGAAAATGAAACAGAGTCCCTTTTAGAAAAGAAAGGTGATGCAGTCGGGGTTTTAGAAAAGCAACTGAAAGATACATTGGGAGTAAGTCCAACATATACTGTGTCTGTTTCTGAAACAGGCTTTAGAAAGATCATAGATTTATTTGGAGGAATTGAGATTTTCTTAGATCCTAAATCACCTTCAGAAACTCTGGGATATAAAAGAATGAAAGTGTTGTACACTTTGGACGGAGAGGACGCATATGATTACATTTCCTTTTTACCAGACCAAAAGACTCTTTCTTATGTTCAAAGAATGGATAGGCAAGAGAGTCTATTTCTTACATTTTTAGAATCGTTTCATGAAAAACGGGAAACCATTTCCAAAGCCAACATTCTATATCTTCAAACTCTGGTTAAATCAAGCATTCCATCAAAAGATTGGGAGACCCTCTTTGATTTTCTTAAAAAAGAAAAAATCCATTTCGGAATTTCAGAATTGCCCGGCGAACCAATTCTTAGAACCAAATCTAAGGATGAGTATTTGAAAGCCAGACAGGAAACTGTAAAAGTTGCTTTTCAAAAATTTAGCTCTGAGCTTCGTTCTGTTTATTTTTCCGATGGCGATAGAGCTCGAATTGAAGTCCTCAACGGAACTGCAAAGAATGGTTTAGCTAAGTACGGCAAATCGCTATTAAACGAAAAAAGATTAAAGGTCTTGAGTGTTGGAAATGCTTGGGGATCAGATTTCTCGAAAACGATGATTCTAGATCGATCTGGCAACACCTTTTACGCAGATATGATTTCCGAAACCTTCCAAGGAAGAAAAGTTTATCATGTTTTACGAAAGGACTTGGGATTGGATGCTTCGGTTATTCTAGGTGAAGATTTCCAAGGTAATCGTCCGTGAGTTCAGAAATTCCTAAAATGACCTTGTCCGCTCTCGTTAAAATCAAAAAGATTCTGAATGAAAAAAAATGCGAATCTATTGTTATGTTAGATCTTCGAGAGGTCAATTCTTACTTATCTTACTTTGCGATCGCTACTGTAAAAACCGAAACCCAAGGCAAAGCCACTGCTAAAGAAATTGAAAAAGTCTTAAAGTCATCTAAATTAGGTGGCAATCAGAACAAGGCCCAAACACTGGCATCGGAAGGTGGAAATTGGGTTTTACTGGACTATGGGGATATCTGCATCCATATCATGACGGAAGAGACCAGAGCTTATTACTCCTTGGAGAGGCTGTGGGGAGATGCGACTTTGGTCAATGCTGAACCATGATGGAAATTGTGCTTTTTAGACCTTTGTTTCTGAACCACTAGCTCAAAGCAGAGAATTTTCTTGCCCCGGCAAGTACTTTTTGGGAACCTGTTTCTAGGTTCTCTTAAGTGTTCCTTTAGGCAATGCCTTTACCCATTTCCCTACTCTTCTGTCTCCTGGTTTTCACTACAACTCTGTTTGCAGAGGATGATTTTGAAGAACAAATGCGGAGATACAGAACCAGTGTCTTCGAACATGCCACAGCTTACAACGAAACAAAGGCTCAATTACCGATATCTTCAAAAGTAATCCGTTTGACGATTGCAGAAGCAATTGAACAGGTTATTGAAAACAATATCATTGTTCAAAACGCTAAATTAGAAATCTTAAAGGCAGATTCTCCTGAGCTAAAGAATACCTCTAAATTCACCTGGAAGCTACTTGCGGGTGTTCAGTCATTTAAGCAAATACTACCGAACAACAGAAACAACTTATTCGGTGGAACAAAAAGAAGCCAAGATAAGATATCCACTGGTATAGAGAAGACTTTTAAATCGGGAACTTACTTTAAAGGTGAAGTGTATACTTTACGATTTGATACTAATGCTTTTGAAGATCCATATAACCCATTCACTGCGGGATTCTCCACATTGGCGGCTCCCCCGATGTATACTGGGGCAGTATCAGTAACTCTTTCCCAAGAACTAATCAAATATGGTTTTGGTGAAACTGAGGCAAACACAGAAAAGATCTTAAAGAACAAAACCATGGTTGTTAAAGACAATTATGTAAATATTCTGACCCAACTTGTAGTAAAGATTCTAGTGGACTACTGGAGTCTCAACATTTTAGATTCGCAGATTTCTACATACGAAAAACTTCTCAAAAATGCAGAAGAGATTCGCACAATAACAATTAGGAAACGATCTTTAGGACTTTCAGAAGCTTTTGAAGTGAATCAGTGGAACCAAGCTATTTACAAAACTGAATCAGAACTCCAGAGAGTTCGAATGGAAAGATTTGATGCCGAAAGAAATCTAATGAGGGTTCTGGGAGTTGATCCAGGATCCAGTATAGCAGGCGTAACCGATCTATCCGAAACTTTACCTGCTAAATTTGACCTTACGGCAGATAAACGATATGCTATAGACCATAGAATTGATTTTCTTTTATTGAAAAGGCAGAAGACAATCGCGGAGCTACTCCTCCAAAATGCTCATGCAGAGGATCTTCCTTCCTTAAAGGCATCAGTCAGCTATAGCTCCCTCAGTCAAAACTTTCTTTCACCTCAAGAAAACCTTTTGATGCGAGATAGAGGGATTACTTCTTTTGTTTTTCCACAAATTTCTGCGGAAATTGATCTTTCCTATCCGCTTTGGGACAAAGGGATCAAAGCAGGAATCCAAGAAGCTGAACTGAATCAAAAATCAACAGATATTGAAATCGACCAATTGAAACAAAGCATTGAACAAGAAATTGAAACTAGGAGTGAAGCGGTTCTGACTTCCCATCAAGTCTTAGAAGATTTCAAAAAGAACCAAAAGGAATTAGAAAAATACTACGCAGGTTTGTTGGAAAGATTCAAGCAAGGACGGTTTTCAGCGGCTAATGTGAAGCGAGCCTTAGATGCCTTAGCACAGTCGGAGTTGGCTGTGACCCAAGCAAGAATCAATTTCAACATCAACTTAGTTCGATATGACTTAGCTAAAAACTCCTTGTTTGCAAAGTATGGCATAGATCTCTATGGTATTTTAGCTGAATTAGAAAAACGTGCAAACGAAGCGATGCCTTAAGAAAACAAAATGAAAGTAACAGAAAAACGTTTTTCAGAAATGGTAGAGTTTAGAAGAGCTTTACATCAACACCCGGAGCTTCGGTACGAAGAAATAAAAACAGCGGCGCTCGTACAAAACCATCTGGGCAAACTTGGTTTGTCTTTTGAAGGCAAAATAGCCGAGACTGGTGTAGTTTGTCTGTTAGATTCCGGCAAGCCCGGCAAAACTGTCCTTCTTAGAGCAGACATGGATGCTTTGCCCATCTTTGAAGAGAATTCTACTCCGTACAAAAGTCTAATCGAAGGAAAAATGCATGCTTGTGGTCATGATGGGCATACAGCAATTCTGTTAGGTCTTGCTTCGCAATGGAGTGAAAGAGAATTCGCAATCCCAAAAGGTAGAATTCTTCTTTGTTTCCAACCAGCAGAAGAAGGTGGTAGCGGTGCTGATAGAATGATATCTACAGGCATTTTAGATAAGTATAGTATTGATGCTTGTTTTGCCCTCCATGTTTGGAATCATATTGAACTCGGGAAAGTAGGAGTGGTGCCGGGAACAATGATGGCATCCGTTGATGAGTTTGAAATCAAAGTCTATGGGATCAGTGGACATGGTGCTATGCCCCAGCATACAGTAGATCCGATCTTAGTTGGTTCCCATATTGTAACAGCTCTCCAATCTATTGTTTCAAGAAATGTTGATCCATTGGAACCTGCTGTTGTCACCGTTGGGTCTTTCCATGCGGGCAATGCTTTCAATGTTATCCCCGAAGTCGCCATTCTAAAAGGAACAGCTAGATCTTACTCGAAAGCGGTTTACCTATCCCTTCCAGATAGAATCAAAGAAATCGCTGAAAATGTAGGCAAGGCATTTGGAGCTAAAATTGAAATCACCTATAAGAGAATCGACAAATCAACTATCAACGATCCAAAGATGGCAGACCTTGTAAAAAAATCCGTATCTCAAATTTTTGGGAAAGAATCATTGACAGAAGAAAACACTCGTACAATGGGCGGTGAGGACTTTTCGGCTTTCCTCCTGGAGAGACCTGGTTGTTATTTCTTTGTTGGATCTAGAAATGAGAAGAAAGGATTTCACTACCCACACCATAGTTCTCGTTTTGATTTTGATGAAGAAGCTATGAAGATTGGACTTTCCGTTCTTCAGCAAGTGGCTTTGGATTACTTAGAGTCCGAATAGGCTTCCCTTCTCAATTCTTCGATTTCATCAATTTCCTTTGGGATCTCGGCTGTGAGGTTTATGGGAGAGTTTCCGTTGATTAAGATGTCATCCTCAATTCTGATCCCGATTCCTCTAAACTCAGGTGGAACTTTTGTGTTTTTAGGATCTATGTAGATTCCTGGTTCGACGGTGATCACCTGCCCGTCCTGCAAAGGCATGCTTTTTCCTTCTTGGAAATAGCTTCCAACATCGTGAACATCCATTCCCAAAAAATGCCCCGTTTTGTGCATATAGAATTGTTTATAGTGACCTTTCTCAATATTGAAATCCAGGCTACCCTTTAGAAAACCCAAATCAATGAGACAATCTGTCAGAAAGCGAACAGTTTTTAAATGAATATCCTGAAACAAAACGCCTTTTTTTGCTAGTTGGATTGCATTTTTCTGACTAGCGAGAACTATCTCATAAATGATTTTCTGTGGTTCGGTAAATTCTTTCCCAGCAGGAAAGACTCGAGTGACGTCGGCTGTGTAATAGCCTTTTTCAGCACCTGAATCAACTAAGATTAAATCGTTTTTCTTAATTTGAGAATTGTTTTCCACATAGTGCAACACACAGGCGTTTACACCAGAAGCTACGATATGTCCATATCCCCCTCCCCAAGCACCTTCTTTCAAATACTCTCTTTCTAAAATGCTTTCCAATTCGAATTCATACATTCCAATTCGAGTCTCACGAAAAAGAGCTAAATGACCATTCTTAGTTATACGAGCTGAATCCTGTATATTTATAATTTCATCCTGAGACTTGGTTCTTCGCATTTCGTGTAAGAAGGTAGGCTCCGCAATGGTGGTTGGTGCCACTTTTCCATCCCTTGCCTTGTTCGAAACAGCCCTGCATAGCTCTAGAAGTTCCAAGTCTCGTTTGGAATCATAGCCAAAGAAGTGATAAAGCAATCTATTGTTTAAAAGCAAATTTGGAATTTCTTTTTGCCACTCATGCAAATCAAAAACCAAATCAAAACCTAATAGATTTTTGATTTTTTGTTTCCCAAGTCGCACACCAGTCCAAATTTCCCTTTCTTTATCTTTTGGAAGGCAAAACATTCCTTTAGAATCTTTGGTAACAAATAGAATTGAATCGCTTTCGTTGATTCCAGTAAGATAATAGAAATCGGAGTCCTGGCGAAATTTATACTCTACATCCCGATTTCGAATCTTATGCTTTGCGCCAAACACCAAAAGAATTTCAGAAGCGTTTAGCTTACTCTGCACTTTTGCCAATCGGTCTTTGTGAATCTGCCAATGATTTTGATTCTTCATAGTTTATTCCAATAATTCCTTTGCCATCTCAAACATTTGACTAACGTTTTGATCTTTCATACACTTGAAATGTGATTTGGGACAAATTCTTCCTCCGTGGATTCCGCAAGGCCTACAATCCAAACCCAAGACTTCAGAAATCCTTTGTTTTGAAGCCAAAGTAGAGTATCCGAAATCGGGAACAGTTGCCCCATAGATCATTAGTGTAGGAACATTAAAAGCCGAAGCAAAATGAATTGGACTCGAGTCATTTGAAATCAAGAGTTTAGCAAATTGGATCCAAACAATGACTTCACTCAAACTTGTTTTCCCGATGAGATTTGTGATTCGATTCGGAATTGCAGATCTGGATTCTACAATTTGCAAAATTTTGTTTGCAATGGGCTCATCTGCCTTGGAACCGATGAGCACCAATTTAAAATTTGTTTCTTTTAAGAATCGGACAATCAGTTCGGCAAACTTGTCTTCCGGCATGCGTTTTGTTTCCCAAAGAGATGACGGAGCAATGACAATATAATCCCCTTCGATTAAGGAATTGCTTTTTAATTCGGCTTTTACTGATTCCTGAACTGAGCTAGAAGGATAGAGAAAGGGTTGTCTTTCTCTACCTTTGATCTCACTAGAATGAACACCATCCAAGAGGGAAAAAAGCTTGTCTACTTCATGAAGGCCCGTCCTGGGTCTATGGATTCGTTTTGTATGCAGAAAAGACAATCCTGATTCTTGGTAACCAATCCTTGTTTTTGCGCCTGTGAAGAAAGCAATTAGGCTGGATCGAAACGAAAAATGGGGAGAATACACCAAATCAAAGTTATGTCTTCTGATTTCCAAAAGAAAACGAATGAAATACAAAAAACTCTTTTTTGCCTTTTTTTTGTCTAAGACAAAAATGGAATAGAGTGAGGGATTGTTCGCAAGAATAGATTCAGTCCCAGCGTTGACTAAGATTGTAATTCGGCTTTTTAGATATCGTTCTCGAAGAGCAAACACGAAGGGCGTAGTAAGAACTAGATCTCCAAGGAAAGCCGTCTGAATGACTAAAATGTTATTCGCCATGATACTTCAAAACCGTAGTGAAATTGTTTGTTGCCAATCCACCGATACTATGGGCCAAACCCCATTCCAAATCCTTTCTACTTCGAAAGATTTTATATAATTCAACAATTTGAGCAAGTCCTGATGCTCCCACAGGGTGTCCTCGGGACTTCAATCCGCCCGAAGCATTGATGGGAGCACTTCCTTTCGGGTGGGTCAATCCTGCCACCACTCGAGACAGTGCTTCTCCTCGTTTACAAAGCCCCAGATCTTCAGCTAAAACCAATTCAAAGGGAGTGAATGCATCATGCAATTCAGAGATTTGGATTTGATTCGCTTCAATTTTAGCGTCGGAGTACGCCATTTTTGCCGAGGATATGGAAGCTGGGAAACTCGGTTCTCCAGAAGAAGAGAAAGAACCCAAACCATACCCCAGACCCTCTACACTAACGGGCGAAGGATCTACGGAAAGTATCAAAGAAGCTGATCCATCGGACAAAGGAGAAATATCATACAGTCCCAATGGTTCAGCAATCATTGGTTGGCTTTGGTAAATTTCAGGAGTGAGGTTTTTGCGAATATGGGCAATAGGGTTTTGCAATCCATTGTCATGCAATTTCTTAGACAAGGCATACAAGTCGGAAACGGAATAGCCGAATTCGTGCAAATAGCGATTTGTTATCATCGCTCCCCCTTGTGCCATAGACATTCCCAATGATCTTTGGTGATCAGAAAGTACAGAACCTAACAAAATATTACTTGCCGAACGATCCAATTGAGACATGATTTCAGTCGCAACAACTAACCCGTGCTTAAATCTTCCACTGAGAATGAGATTCACTCCAATTTGAAAAGCAGATGCACCCGCCGAAGAGGCCGTTTCGGCTCGAAATACGAACGCATTGCGGATACCAAGTGCTTCAGCTAGCTTTGCTGAGACGTGAAACTCTTTTGTAAATGCATCCGGGGAAAAACTTGCATAGATCAAAAAATCAATTTTTTTAAGATCAAATGAAGAAAGAGAAACTCTTGCTGTTTTTTGAGACAAGGAGATATGAGTCTCGTCTAATTTACCAAACTGGGATAGATTCGGCGCATGCAGAAACACTTTCTTCATTCTAGGAAAGAGTTTCAGCTTGCTTTTTCCATGGAAGCAATTTACCGTTTCTCTAGCACCAGAAGGAAAAGGTATGAAAGGAAAACAAGCGGTTTTAGATATTTTAGCTGAGGTTCTGTCTGCAGAATTAACGGCAATCAATCAATATTTTATTCACGGAAAGCTTTGCAAAAACTGGGGGTATCTATCCCTCGCCTCCTACTTACATAAAGAGTCCATTGACGAAATGAAGCACGCTGATCAATTGATTGAACGAATTTTGTTTTTGGATGGCATTCCGGACCTTCAAAAATACATGAAAATCAATGTAGGAAAAACAGTGCCTGAGCTTTTGGAAAACGATCTTGCCGTTGAATACTCTGCTGTCGATCGCTTGAACAAAGGAATTGAAATCTGCACAACAAACAAAGACAATGCGACAAGAGAACTTTTAGAAAAAATCCTAATTGCTGAAGAAGAACATATCGATTGGATCGAGACTCAACAGAGCTTAATTGCATCACTTGGAATTTCGAATTACCTTGCTCAAAAAATGGGAGAAGCTTAACATCTGGGCTATTCTCCAAAAACCTACCATGCCCTCTTCAGTGAGGGCTTGCAAAGCCTTGTTGAAAAAGAAATAAAAAATCTTGGTCTCGTTATAGAGTCCCAAAACAGAGGCGGTATATTTTTTCGAGGAAATGACAAAAAGGTAGCTGAATTTGCCGCGCGAACAAGGTTTTCTTCTCGAATTACATTACAGCTTGCCCACTTCGAAGTGGAATCCTATGAATCCCTCTATACAGAAGCGGGAAAAATTCCTTGGGAAAATTACATAAATAATTCACAATCATTTCGAATAGATGCTTTAACAAAAGACAATCTACCAAACTCCAGATTTGCAACTCATAAACTAAAAGACGCAATCTTAGATCGATTCAGACAAAGAAAAATTCCGCTCCCAGACATCGAAAAAAGAACTGCAGACATAACAATTCTAGTTCGGTCTCATACAGATTCAGCAAGCATTGAACTTTCTTTAAGTGGTGAATCTTTGTCAAGACGTGGTTATAGGCAAGAAGGCGGACTCGCTCCTGTGAAAGAGACTATCGCACAAGCTTTGCTAGATTATTCAGGCGAAGCAAATCCTTTCGTTTTAGATCCTTTTTGCGGATCCGGCACCATTCTAATTGAAGCCGCCCTCTTGAAAAAATACCAGGGCCAGATCAATCGATTTGTCCTAGAGGATTCCCCCATTTTTCAAATCCTGTTTCCAGAGTATCAATGGCTCTCATCAGTCCAAGCTCCAGAAACCAAAACTCTGTTTGGGCGGGACAACGACCAAAGTCAGATTGATTTTGCTATACAGAATGCCAAACGAGCTCAAGTAGAGGAATGGATTGACTTTCAAAGGGAGGACTTTTTGAAAATCAAAAATGTTTGGGGTGAAAATGGCTCTATCGTCACAAACCCACCCTATTCGGACAGAACTGGGTATTCGATGGAAGAACTGAGGGAGTTGTATTTTCAAGCTGGTAAAAAATTAAAAAATGACTTCTCTGGCTGGAATTTTACTCTCCTTTGTGGAGAGCTTTCACTTTTAGGAAAACTAGCTCTAAAGGCAAAGACCACTCTAAGTTTAAAACTCTCGAATCTAAAAGCAAAAATAGCTCACTATGAAATCCAGAGATCTACTCACCCGAGTATTTGAAGTAACTGAAGACCCAAGGGATGGTCTTTTATTTTTAAAGGAATTTCAGTCACAAAAGTCTTGTTTTTCTTGCATTTTCATTTCCAACCAAACGCTTGTAGAAGACTTTCAAAAAGTTTTTAAAGACCTTGCCCTTCTCCAAAGTTTAGACCTCTTTCCTTTGGTCGTCTTAGAACGGTCAGCTTTTTCTTATCTGAATACGTTCTATGCCATTGAAAATCAATACAAAAAGAGTCAGAAACCATTCCCTTTCTATCTAATTCGAAAGACTTCTGAAGCAAAAGAAAAAGCAAGAAAGGCAAATTCTCTCCACAGAACGCCTATTCTATTAGCGAATTGGCAAGAAGAAGACAACGAAGCCCATATTTTAAACATACATCAAATGCTTTCCATCCAAAAGTTCATTTTTCTGGTTGAAAGCCCGATCCAAGATGGCGGGAAAATTGTTTCTCTCCTTTCTCCAGGACTAGAGATCGACAATCTAAAAAAATCCATTGCTTTGTCTGAAGAAGAAGTCAAATGGCTCTCTCTAGCAGAGCGAGTCTTAAACGCTGTAAATGATCCCCGAGTCAATTTAGTATTAACATCACCTCTCTCTTTGCTCAAGGAATTATTCACAGTTAAAGGAAAAGGGACTTTAGTTCGAAAAAAATCAAAAATCCACAGTTATAGAATGCTTTCTGAAGTGAATCCGGCTGAAATCCAAGACTTAATGCAAAGGGCATTCCATAAAAAATTAAAATCTAGTTTTTGGAATCGACCTTTCGATCTATTGTTACTTGAAGAAAACTACCAAGGTTGTGCATGGCTCGAAAGAACAGAGCACGGTTTTCTATTATCGAAATTCGCTGTGGACGAGATTGCTCGCGGAATAGGAATCGGTCGAGACCTATGGGATGAAATGGTTCAAGTTGTCCCCAAATTCTTTTGGAGAGCTAAACCAAACAATCCTATCAATCGATGGTATTCAAAAATGGCGGATGGAAATCAAAAATCGGCTGATTGGACTTTTTTTTGGAAAGGTGTTGAACTAGATGATATCCCTTCCGTTATACATTTTCTAAGAAAAAAGGAGGAAGACTTTGAACCAGAGTAAAGTCTTCTTGTTTGATGGAAATTGTGATTTCTGCCAAAATTTAGTAAAGACTTTAGAGACAAAACTCAAACCGAAAACAACAGTTTTCCGCTCGTTTCGAAATATCACTGAATCAGAAATGAAAGATCTGTTGCCAACTTTAACATTAGAAATCTGTGAATCGGATCCCCAGTTGATTTGGAACAAGAAACGCTATCCAGGCTTTTTTGCCATCCGCCAATTGCTTTTTGATTGTCCGAGAGGTTACCTTTTCATTCCTTTTCTTTATATTCCTTTTGTTCCTTTGATAGGGATGGCTGTTTTATACTTTTTAAGAAGATTCAAAACTTAGTTCGTTTTTCCAAACCCCGATAAAAAATAAGACGAGCGTTTAATGCGGACTCGTTACCTTGCTTAACTTTTTCAATCTGTTCAGGTGACATTGCTTCTTCTGAAATAAGTTCAAACAATCGCTTACTGTGTCCTTCATCGGCATCTAAATTTACTTGAAAAAACTTTCCTTCTGGTAGATTTTCTTTCTCTTTTAGGTTTTGATAACTCTGACTAACCTGAGAATACTCTAACTTCAAAAGATATTCATTGGCGGGGCCTAGTGCCCCTAAAGCTTGAAAATAGTCCGATTTTATTAAACTTTCCATTTGATTCAGATATTCCCTAGTCTCAGGAAAGCATTCAAAATGATCGGGATTAAAGCCTAGTTCTTGGACAAAACTTCTTAAAATCTCAACATGAGATTGACTTACGACCCCTTCTCCCAATTCTTCCCAAACGTTTTCCACTAAAATGATTTTAGACTTTACGCTAGATGACATAGCCGCCGTTAAAAGAAACCAATTCACAAATGCTTTTGAAACAAAATATTCTTGGCCCAGCCAAAGGATCAAATCCTCTTTAGTTAATCGTTTGTTTTTCTCCACCAACCATTTTGTTTTTAAAACAGAGTGATTGATCACTTGATTTTTTAGCTTTTCAATGATCAATGGTTTGCCTCATCTTTTTGCCATAGGAAAATCTTTTGTTAGATTTAAAGTCTTGCAAACCCGCTTCAATGATTTTTTGAATCAATTCCTTGTAAGTTAGATCTTTCCATAATTTCGGATAGGTTGAATAGAAAACCGAAAGCCCTGGCGTACAATTGATTTCTAATAAGAATAGATTTCCATCCTTGTCCAATCGAAAATCCAATCGAGCATATCCAGACAATTTCAAATGCAATGCAATTTGGCTAGAATACATTTTCATAGATCGTTCCAAGGCTTCAGGAACTAAAAAATCTAGAGATTCGGGCATACGGTCCTTGGTTTTGATTTCTTCAGAGTAAACAATTCCTTCGTAATCTACAAAAGCGGCTGAACTCACACTAAAGTTCGGATAACAACCTAACAAACCAATTGTCAATTCTCTACCTTCTAAAAATGGTTCAATCAATAATTCTGGAAAAGTTTGGTGGAGTTCTTTACCTTTTTCGAAAATCTCTTCGAATTTGTTGA
>JAIXRB010000056.1 GCA_027485405.1 Leptospiraceae bacterium
AATTAAAAAATAAATATGATAAGAAAACTCTTGAAGAGTTTTTAAAAAAAGAATCGTTTGAAAGACTTACACTTTCTTTCTATCGTTATGTTTCGATAGCCAATCCAGCTAAAACTAGGGACGAATTGTATTCTGCATTGAATGAATTAAAAGTACTAGGTAGAATCTATTTAGCCAAAGAAGGAATCAATGCCCAAATCTCGGTTCCAGAACCAGAATACACTCGTTTGAGACAAACGATTGATTCTTTCCCTGAATTCAATGGTATCAGTTTTAACAACGCTGTTGAAAATGGAAAATTCGCCTTCTTAAAACTGGCAAACAAAAAAAAAAAAAAAATTGTGGCAGATGGCCTAGAGTCCATTGAATTCAATCCTTCCATAGTCGGAAAACACTTAACACCTTTAGAGTTTCATGAAGCTCTTTCAGATCCTGAAGCCCTGATCATAGACTTTCGAAACAATTATGAATCGGAAGTGGGTCATTTTGAAAATGCGATTTGCCCAGATGTGGGAACCTTTCGGGAAGAATTACCCTTGGTTGAAAAAATGCTCGAATCACAGCCAAAAAATAAAAAACTTCTACTGTATTGTACTGGCGGAATTCGGTGCGAAAAGGCAAGCGCTTATCTAAAGCTGAAGGGATTTCAAGACGTTAATCAGCTTTTAGGTGGAATAGTATCCTATACCAAAGCCATTAAAGAATCAGGGCTTGTTTCAAAGTTCAAAGGGAAGAACTTTGTTTTTGATGATCGACTTGGAGAAAGAGTAACTGACGACATTTTGACAATTTGCTACCAATGCAAAAAACCTAGTGATCGACATACGAATTGCGCAAATTTAGGTTGCCATGTACTTTTTGTTCAGTGTTCTGATTGTGCCAGTAAATTCGAAAATTGTTGTTCAGAAAATTGTAAATCCATTATACAATTGCCTATAGAAGAACAAAAAGAACTAAGAAAACTGAATCCTAAACACTCTTATTCCACGCATCATTTAACACTTAAGGATATAGAAAACAAAATTGTATGACAGAACTCGCTCTCGAAATCAAAGACTTAGTTAAGACCTATTCTTCCGGGGTCAAAGCACTGGATGGAATTTCCCTTGAGGTTAAAAAAGGCGATTTCTTTGCTCTCTTAGGTCCCAATGGAGCTGGAAAGTCTACCACGATTGGCATACTCAGTAGCTTAGTAAACAAAACCTCAGGTAGCATTCGCATTTTAGGTGTGGACATCGATAAAGAACAGGAAAAGGCAAAATCCTTTCTAGGTATTGTCCCCCAAGAATTCAATTTCAGTATTTTTGAGCCCGTAGAACAAATTGTTATGAACCAAGCTGGCTACTACGGAATCCCAAGAAAAATTGCCCAGGAAAGAGCCGCACATTACTTGGAATTGCTAACGCTGACAGACAAAAGTAAAACGCCTGCTGGTAAATTATCAGGGGGAATGAAGAGACGACTAATGATCGCTAGGGCTTTAGTACATGAACCAGAAATCTTGATTTTGGATGAACCAACTGCTGGAGTAGACATTGAGATTCGAAGGTCAATGTGGGATTTTCTAGAAAATCTAAATAAAAGTGGCAAAACCATTATTTTGACAACGCACTATTTAGAAGAAGCGGAAACTCTATGCCGTAACCTTGCGATCATTGACAAAGGAAAAATTATCGAAAACACTTCGATAAAAAAAATCTTAGAAAGCCTGACCAAAGAAACGTTTATCATAGATTTTCAAGAAGAGCAACCAAAGCGACCAATGTCCTCGAGGTTTTCTTTTCTTTGGCAGGATGACAAGTCTCTAGAAGTTCAAATCTCAAAATCCGAGAGTATCAATGAACTTTTTCAAGAATTCTCAAAATTGAAGTTAACAGTATCTAGCCTTCGAAACAAATCAAATCGTTTAGAAGAACTCTTCTTAAACCTAGTCAAAAGGAAATAAAATGTTTAAACAAAACCTAATCGCTTTACAAACTATCATTCGTAAAGAATGGATACGAATCATTCGCATTTGGATTCAAACTCTCATACCTCCCGTGATCACAATGTCTCTCTATTTTTTGATTTTTGGAGAATTGGTTGGGAGGCAAATCGGCAAAATCGGTGAATTCTCATACATAGAATTTATAGTTCCCGGAATCATTATGATGAGCGTCATTACAAATGCCTATGGCAACGTGGTCTCTTCGTTCTTTGGAGCAAAATTCCAGAAAAATGTTGAGGAAATTTTAGTCTCTCCTACTTCACCGATTACAATTGTATTAGGCTATACGATAGGTGGTGTGATCCGAGGTCTTTTGGTTGGGATCCTTGTCACTCTCACTTCATTGTTTTTTACTAAACTGCGCATCCACAATTTTTTTATAATTCTTGTTACTGTACTTTTAACCAGTTTACTTTTTTCATTGGGAGGATTTTTAAATTCTCTTTTTGCTAAAAAATTTGATGATGTAACAATCATTCCAACATTTGTGCTCACACCTTTAACCTATTTAGGCGGGGTCTTTTATTCGATCAAAGCATTGCCAGAAATTTGGCAAACTCTCTCCATGGTAAATCCAATTCTGTATATGGTGAATGCCTTCCGGTATGGATTTTTGGGAACAAGCGATGTGGATATTTTCTTTTCTCTAATGTTCATTTCCGTTTTGTCCTTAGTTCTTTTTATTACAAATGTGGCACTTATGACAAGAGGATATGGAATCCGAAGCTAAAACAAAGTTATCTAGAAAAGATCGCATGGAAGCCATATTGAGTTCGGTTTTTTCTCCGAGTTTATTGGAAGTGCAGGATGTATCAAACGAGCATATCGGTCATGTCGGTTCTAGCCCCAGCGGAGAAACCCATTATCGAGTTTTCATTCAGGCGGAAGCCTTTCGGGAAATGAAATTGATAGATAGACACAGAGCCGTATACAGGGCACTGGACTCAGAGTTTTCTTCTGGGTTGCATGCCCTAGAAATTGAAACTAAGACAGAACAGGAGACGTCTAAATAGTATGACTTTACCAGAGATCAAATCTCGGATTGAAGCTGGGCTCCCTGGGGCTCAAGTAGAAATCCAGGATCCCTATCGGGACGGGGTTCATATCAAGGCAGTGGTAGTTTATGCAGGATTTGCAGGTAAATCACTGCTTGAACAGCATAGAATGGTCTATGCAACCGTGAAAGAAGAGTTAAAAGAAGAGATTCATGCTTTAGCATTAGAAACAAGGAGTAACTAGAAGTGGAAGAGCAAACCAAATCAAAGATCGAAAATTTAATCAAATCGGAAAAGGTTTTTTTATTTATGAAAGGAACCCCTGAGGCTCCACAATGTGGATTCTCCGCTGGAGTTGTTAGTGTTCTTAAGAGCACAAATGTCTCGTTTGGTTCTTTCAACGTACTTTCGGACATGAATGTGCGAGAAGGAATTAAAGAATTTGCTAGTTGGCCAACCATCCCTCAACTCTATATTGATGGCGAATTTGTGGGTGGTCATGACATCGCAGTTCAAATGCACAAATCTGGCGAACTACAAAAAAAATTGCAGGCATAACGATGATAAAGCTCTATCAATTTGATTCTTGCCCCTATTGTCAAAAAGTTGTTCGTTCTATGGAACAATTGAAACTAAAAGCAGGAAAAGATTTTGAATTGGTAGAAGCCTCTCGCAACACAAAAGGGAGAGACGAAGTTGTCAAATTAGGCGGAAAGTCTCAAGTTCCATTTTTAGTGGATGGTGCAAACAAACTGTATGAATCGGATGATATCATAGCCTATCTAAAACAAAAATTCTCCTAAAAACCCAAAAGTTCTAAAACCTTTCGCCCTACTTTTCTTTGCACGCCCTCATAGGGAAATTCGTGTATGTAAAGAACCGGATTGAAATTGATTTCTAATACTGCATGGTTATTTGCATTGGGTTCCATTTCGATTTGCTCAGAGATAATATCGATTCCACATATTTTGGCTTTGGCGGCCTTAGCAGATTGCAAAGCTATTTTTTTAAAGCCCGGATGAACTGAGTCAGTCCTATCAATCGAATCCCCCCCTGTGGAAATGTTCGAGTTCTTTCGAAGAAAGATTCTCTCATTTTCTTTGGGGATTGAATCCCAATTGTAACCGATTGTCTGTAGAAATGAAGTTTCAACTTCTCCTCTTTGGATACGCTCCAAAGGTGTTTTGTGCCCTTCCCCTCGTCTGGGGTCTGCATTTTTAGCTTCTACCAACTCTTTGACACTTCGCTTCCCATCGCCAAGAACATTAGCGGGTACTCGATTGCAAACGGCTACCACCTCTTCACCGATAACTAAAAAACGAAATTCAGGGCCCTCGATAAATTCTTCAATAATGATAGAAGATGACAAAGA
>JAIXRB010000013.1 GCA_027485405.1 Leptospiraceae bacterium
GCAAAGCATTTGCCCGGGTTATCAAGAGCCACCTCCCAAACGCTTTCATATTTCAAACCGTTTTCTCGGACAGTGTAAAGGAAGAACAATTGATCGCGCCAGAGATTTCAGTGGGTGCCTTTTTGCCCTTTGATTTCTTTGGAAGCTATGACCTTCTTTTTGATCATATTAAACCTAGTTTGATTGTAATTTTTTCATGGGATACATGGCCAAACTTTTGCTATTCTGCAAAAAAAAGAAGCATCCCTTTAGTTTTAGCCGCGGCTACTCTTTCTCCAAATTCTGGAAGAGAAAAGTCTTTGGCAAAAAACCTAACAAAATTTACATTGCTGTGTTTTAAAGGAATTTACCCTTCTCACCAAATGTTCAAAAACCGATTTGAAACTTTAGTGGAAGGAAAAGTTGAAGTTGAGGTTCTGGGAGATACGCGTTATGATGCTGTTCTAGAGAAGCTGGAAACGCAAAAACCACCTGCTTCGTTCACCACATTTTTAAATCTTTATCCCAAAGAATGGTTGGAAGCAAAGCCCATCCTCTTCGGATCCACATATTCCAGTTGTGAAACCTTACTTTTGCATTTCGTTCAATCGATTCGAACCTTTCCACCCATTTGGGTTTTTCCACATCATTGGGAAACGGAGCGAATGAATGATTTGGCTAGGCAATTGCAATGCCCAGTCGTCCTTTTTTCCGAAGTCTTGGAAGGAAAATGCCAACCAGAAAAAATAGTTCTATTTGATAGACTGGGGATTTTAGCATTCGCCTATCAATATGCTAGGTTTTCTTACGTAGGCGGAGCACTACACAATCGAGTTCACAATACAATAGAACCTGCCGCTCATGGGAATTTTCTAATCACTGGAGATAAGATATCAAATGCTTCTGAGGCAATTGTTATGCGAGAAATGGGTGGGCTTTTCTCAGGGACTGCCTCTCAAATCCTGAGTTTTTTGAATGAAAACCATTCTTCCCCCAGTCTATTGGAAAAAGGGAAAAGAAATCAAAGCTTTGTGCTAGAAAACAGAGGAGCCTCTCTCAAACTGTACAACAAACTTCTAAAACCATGAAAGTGCTCAAAATAGCAAGTATCTGCATAAACTCGACTCCTTTAAACTTCAAAGGAAACGTAAAAAATATCAAAAGGGCACTCGAAGACAAAGCTGTTGAGGACAGCGATTTAGTGCTTTTCCCTGAGCTTTGCCTTTCGGGTTACGGATGCGAAGATGCTTTTTTTAGAAATGATACCTTTATTCAATCTTGGAATGCATTAACAGAGATTCTACCCTACTCCGAAGACAGAACCATTGTCTTGGGATTGCCCATTTTTCAGCCCCCTTATCTTTATAATTGCATGGCCGTGATAGATCGTGAAAAAATAAAATGTTTAATCCCTAAAACCAATTTAGCGAACACAGGAATCCATTACGAAAAACGGTGGTTCCATGGAGCTAGCTCGCTTTTTCAAAGTCAATTCTTGAGTCCTAATGATGAATGGATCCATTTTGGACATTACATTTTGGAAAAGTCTGGATTTCTCATTGGAGTAGAAATTTGCGAAGATTCTTGGTCGATGAACAGACCTGCTCATAGTTACTCGGAGAACGGCATTGACATTTTACTTTCGCCTGGTGCCTCCCACTTTGCTATTGGTAAAAGGGAAAAACGATTGTCTTTGTTTTTAGAAAGCAGTCGGAACCAATCCAATTTGCAAGTTTTTTCTAACCTTCTTGGAAACGAAAGCGGTAGAGTCATTTATGATGGAGGTCCCTTTTTTGCAAACCAGGGAATCGTTGTCAATGAAGGAGAAAACCTATCTTTTGATTCGCATGAATTTGCTACTTGGGAATGCAATCTAACAGAACTCCGTTCTGGAAGAACTCGGGAATTCCGAGAAACCAACCCAAAGGGTGAAAAACCGAATCCAATCCCAAAAATTTCATTACAGCCCTTGGGTCTTTTGAAGCCGAACAAAATCCGAATCATTGATTTTCGTGGAAAAGAAAAAAACAAAGTGCAGTTAACTTCTGATCAAAAAAAAGATCCATTTATTGAATTCACGAGAGCAGTTGCTTTAGGTTTGTGGGACTATGTTCGTAAATCCAAAACAAAAGGATATACCCTCTCACTTTCCGGCGGAGCAGATTCTGCAACATGTGCTATTTTGATTGCTTTAGCAAAAAAACTCGCCATTGAGACTCTAGGTGAAGATGGTTTTAAGCAGGCTGGATTTGACCCAGACCGTTTTTTAGTTACTATCTTTCAAGGAACAAAAAACAATTCCGAAACAACCAAAACCATCGCGAAACTCCTTGCCGAAGAGGTGGGAGCCATCCATCACGAAATAGATATAGACGATCAAGTAACAGGTGCCGTTTCTTTAATAGAAGCAACGATCCAAAGAAAAATCACCTGGCAAACCGATGACTTAGCTTTACAGAACATCCAAGCGAGAATTCGCTCTCCACTCGTTTGGTTAATCGCCAACACTGAAAATCATCTTTTGGTTTCTACTGGGAATCGAAGTGAGGCTAGCGTGGGCTACACAACCATGGATGGCGATGCATCTGGTTCTATTTGCCCGTTAGCATCCGTAAGTAAAGAGTTTATTCTACAGTGGATAGATCATATTCAGTTAGGCAAAAACCCATACATTTCTCCCCTTTCCGCTTTGAAGCTTTTGCAAACAATCCGACCGACAGCAGAGTTGAAACCGTTGGAAGAGAAGCAAGAAGACGAAAAAGATCTGATGCCCTACCCTCTATTGCAAAAAATAGAAAGAAATATAGTATATCTTGGTTTAGATGCAAACACAACTTTGCATAGAATCAAAAAAGAAGAACCCAACATTTCCGTAGAAGAAATCGCAAAAGCAATACAGAAGTTTCAGCATTTGTTTCGAGTTTCTCAATGGAAAAGAGAAAGACTCGCCCCGTCGTTTTATTTAGATGAATACTCCCTGGATCCTAAATCCAGCTATCGCTATCCAATTCTCTCCGGAGAGTAAAATCAATTCGGCGGTTGAAGCCCGGCTCTTTCGTAAGCTCCCTTCATTTCTTTTTCCATTTGTTCATTTTGAGTTTTGATATTGGTGAGTATCTCTTGGAATTTTTTGTCCATTTCAGGGTCTTCACCTCCTTGAGAATTGATCAGGTATTCTATAATCTCAAGACGATCTTTACCTTGCTTCTGCACATTGCCATAGTAAAGGCTTAAGTCTTCTGCTTTAGGACTGCCGCCAAAAACACCTTGAGTCGCCTTTTGGATACTAGCCGTCAGCTGATCCTGCTTTGCTTTTTCCTCAGGAGTCATTCGTCGAGGGATCAAATCATTGTCAGGAAACATATCTCTCAATTCATCGAATGTTTCCATTGCTTCGACTGTATACGGTTTTCCCGTCTGAGGATTGATAGGAATCTCTCCCGCAGAAGCTAACGGTGTTCCACTTCCATCTTCTTCGTATCGCATTCCACCAGCTTTGTAATAATCGGAATCAAATATGGATTCGGAGTCTTCTCCTCGGATGCCTAAGGGATTTTGACCGTTTTTCTGCGAACCTCCCCCGAGCAAAAGAGAAGAGAGCTGTTTGGATCGATTCTTCTTTTTCTCTCTCTCGGACTCCTCTCCAGAAAAAGTAAAAAAGATCACCACAAAGAAAAAAAGAAGTAAGCCAAGCCCCAGAAAGAGGATTTTTTTTTGTATTCCCATATAATGTAGACCGATTCCTATGTAACTAAGCCTCATTCCCAATGAGAAGAAAGACTTTCTTCCGATTCTCTACTGTCCTAGTTTCCTTTCTCTCTTTTTTTAATTGCGGGATCAACACAGACACGCCCGTAGCCCCCTTTATTTTCTTAATCCCTGTTTCTGTTCCTCAGATATTTGCCGTAGCACCCATCAATGCCAATATCAGCAACATTTTTGAACCGAGTTTGGAAACCCAAGTCGTAAACCCGAGACCTGAGTTTTTGATTCGATACTTTGTGACAAACCGAGAGCCGCAATTCGTTGGTTACAATTTATATATTACAAGTGCTACCCCCTCTGTAATCCAAACCATCACAGGCGAATGGTTAGAAGATGGAGTTCAACCTTCGTTTCCAGCCCTTCCATTCACAAGCTCAACGGAAACGAGAAGCCTTGTTACAAAACGAATTCGGTACCAGGTTCCACCTCCAGGTCTTTCCCCATTCCAAAAATGCCAAGTTTACAACTTCACTTTGCGGGCGTCCTTAAACAACGGAGTCATTTCAAACCCTTCGGCTCCCATTGCTATTTGTTCCAAAGGCTTGCAGGACCTTTCCAGTTGCACAGTGGGTTCGGCTTGCAATCCTACGGCTTGTGCAACTGTCGGATGTTCAACGCCTTCTGCCTGCCCGGTGAGTACGTTGTGTAATCCTTGCTTGATTGTAGGGAAAGAAAACTTAGGTTGCCCTTGCCCTTCAGGCTCCAAAGGCCCAGGGTGCAATGTGGTGGGAAATTGAAACCTAAAGAAGCAGGAACTCTCTACGTTGTTGCAACTCCCATTGGAAATCGGGAAGACTTAAGTCCAAGGGCTATGGAAATTCTGCGGTCTGTCAGTCTCATCGTTTCTGAGTCTTACGGAGAAACCAAAAAACTTTGCCTCCACCATTCAATTGCAACTGAGATCAAGGCATTGTACAAAGACCAATCCGATGATCCTTACTCGTTTTTGCGAAAAGGTTTGGCATCTGGGCTGTCCTATGCGCTGGTTTCTGATGCAGGTTCGCCTGGTGTTTCTGATCCAGGTTCTGCACTTGTCCGATTCGCTAGAGAATGGGGATCGCAGATTTCTCCCATTCCAGGGCCTTCGGCTTTGACAAGTCTACTCTCCGTTTCAGGTTTTCAAACCAATCCGACCCTTTTTTTAGGTTTCTTGAGCGAAACACCTGGAAAGAAACGAAAGGAGCTCTCCTCTGCACTGGGTTTTGAGGGGCTTTTGGTCTTTTTTGAGTCTGTCCACAAGCTTCCCAAGCTCTATCCCTTGCTTTCTGAGCTTTTTCCAGGGGTTCCCGTGCTGGTAGGAAGGGAATTGACAAAAACACACGAAGAAGTACGCTACTATGCAAGCCCAGCGGATTTGGAAGCTGATCCCCCTTTGGCAAAAGGCGAGTTTGCGTTTCTCCTCAATTTGAGAAAAAAAACGCTTAAGGGATTTTCTGAATCTACCGATAGCTGAAGTAGTAAGAGGACAAATTGTATGAACATCGACAAAGTCGGTAGAGTGGGGGGTTACGGTTACGAACCTAAAAAATCAAACGTAACTCCTAAAACAGAATCAGCAGGTCCTGTTGACACGATCAATATCTCGGATGCGGCTAAGAAAGTTGCTTTAGAAGCTAAGCTTCAGTCCGAAATCAAAACGATCGCTAAACAGATAGTTGTTGCTCCTCCAGAAGAGGATCGATTAGAAAAAATCAAAGCAGTGAAAGAACGCTTAAAAAACGGAGAGTATGATAACCTATCCAACGAAATGCTGGATAAGATTTCAGAACAGATTACTTCTTCTTTCTTAGGCCAATCGTAAACAAAAGGACAGGGGGTGAGGGGTCCTTTCGATTTGTCCTCGCATGAGGAATCTCTTCAACCACTGCTACTTTCTTAGGAAAATGCCATGCCAGTTCTACCTGAATGGATCAACTTCCAATTCTCTCCAAAAATTCACTTTGAAATAGATTGTGGTTACAAGTTAGGTTCCTTTGTTCGGAACATAGGTAGCCGAGTTGTTTTAATCACAACTCAGAGCGAAATAGAAAACTCAGAAGAACTGAGTATCATCAAAACAAGTCTCGAAAAACATTCCGAAGGTGTTATCATTTATGATGACATTGTAGAAAAAGCCAGTTTTAAAGATTTAGACTCAGCCGCCCATTTTTGTCGAATTGCCAATGCTGACTGCATTGTCGCTTACGGTGGATTTGATTCAATCAATGCCGGAAAAGCTGTCTCGGTTTTGACTACAAACGATATCTTTACACACGAATTGATGCTAGGGAAAAAACATTTAAAAAAACCAGGCATTCCGTTGGTTACTGTGCCCACCAAACCTTTGCTTGGCAACGAATGTTCACCTTTCTTCTCCTTGATCGATGACAAAGACAGAAACAGAAAGTATTTTTCGCACGAATGGCTTTTTCCAGCATTGGTAGTGTCTGATCCTAAAATTGGAGCGGGTATGTCCACTACTGATCTTTCCAAAACTGGGATAGCAATTCTAGCCGCCGCCATTGATACAATTCTTTCCAAACATGCAAATGAGCTCACATCATCTGCTTCACTTAGATCCATAGAACTAATTGCGAAGAACATAGTTACCACCATCCGAGAACCAAGAAACATGGGGGCAAGAAATGCCATCTATGCGGCAAGTCTTCTGGCGGGAATCGCGCAATCAAACAGTTCACTTGGACTTTGTTATGCTTTGTCTTTAGCTGTTACAACGATCACTCCATTGGATGTTTTCCAGGCTATGACGATTCTTCTTCCACATATCATGGAATACAATTTAACCTCTTCCGCTGGAAAGTATGTTATGATTGCTCGAGCCTTGGATGAAGATATTACAGATATATCAGTCATTGAAGCGGCAATCAAAGCAGTTGAGGGAATTCGAAAAATCTACCTAGAACTGAAAATTCCTCAACGTCTTTCCGAGTACGAAGTAAAAAAAATCGACCTCCCAGGTATAGCCACTCTTGCCGCCACCTATCCTTTTTTGGATAGTCTTCCTCGTGAATTGCCCAAAAATGAGATTGAAACAATTTTAGTAGCCGCCTTCTAGCCAAAGATACATTTTCATCTTAGAAAAATTCACTCACACAAACCTCCGATCCATGATTCAACTAACACCTTTTGAAACTGAGCTCCGAGACCTATTCGGCTTGAATGATAAGGATTCCAGACGAATCAACCGTGTGATTGAAGACTTGGTTCTATTGACTGGAATGACCCAAAGTGAGATCTTTGATTTTTTGCGCTTTGGAGCAGAGGCAGAATTTGCTCAACTAAAAGCAGACTACGATTGGGAAAGCTTCAAAAGAAAGATCGCCAAACGTCTAAAACCTATGCCATGATCTTTGCCAAGGGCAAAAACTACCTCTATTTCTTTGCCACTTCGAATTCTGTAGCTCGCTTGCAGGCAGAAAAATCGCCTTTCTATGACTATAAAACCTCGCTCATACCTGAGTTGCCTTCGCTTAGTTCAGAACCCGTCCTAGTTCCGCGTTTTCTTTATTCTCTGCAATGGAATAGGGAAGTTTACCCTTCGCAAGGAACCATATTGCCGCCCTACCCTTTTGCTTCGAGTAAAACTAGCGACTGGAATCCAATTGAAAAAGCTACATACGCCAAGCCTGCTCAGATTCATTTAGACCAAACCAAACGAGATCAATACGGTTCAGCCTATTATTTGAGTTTAAGGGACTTTGTTAATCCTGAATTGGGAGAAAAGGAAGTAATAGAGAAAATCGAGTCACTTTACTTCGATAGCAGAAACAAAAACTATTTGTTTCGATTGGTAAAGATTCTTTATTCAGGCACTCCGTCAGAGGAATACAAAATTGTTTCCAATCTGTTTACTTTCGAATTAGAGTTTGCTGAATTTTTAAGGACGAGTATATTTTCTATCGAGATCTTACCTTTAATCCATGGACCATTCTTAAACTCGTTTCTAAATTCATTTGATGATCGTTATATTCGATTTATTTGGAACAAACTTTCAAAACCTGTTCAAGGGGTTATTCAAAAATCGATTTCTAAGAATCGATTCAAAATGATGCTAGATTCGCCTAGCGTAGAACCGAAGCCGGGTGAAGGATTGATAGAACAAATTGAAAAGGAAATTTATAAACGATTTTCTAGAAAAATTTATTACGAGGAAGGATCATTTTTCGCCTATAGGTTTCCAGGTTCCAATCGTTCCGATCTAGATGAATCTAAGGTTCTAAGTGTAGAAACCAAAGTCTTTTTCGCAGAACTCGCCGAGAAATTTGAGTTTAGCGTATCAGAACCTTATTTGGAGTTTTTGTTTTTATCACAAAATCGTTTCTTTTTTCAGACTAAAGACTGGATTGATCTCATTCGATTTGATTGGATACTATCGAAGAAGGATTGGGAGTCTCTAGAGTTTCATCGATTGCCGCCCGACTTAATTTTAGAAATCCCAGCTTACCCCACTGGCCAATATCTCCTCGGAGCAGGAATTACCAAAGAAAGAAAAGGATTCGAATTTGCATTGCAATGGTTTTAGAAAAGAATTCTTTGTATCGAAATTGACCTTTTCTTATTATCATTCAAAGTCAATCATCCTCAGAATCTCCTCAGGTTTTTGGATAAAATGAAATCGAGCTCTAACTTTCCCGTTTTCGTCGATTAGAAACATAAGTTCAGAGTGTTCGTAAGGTTCCTTTCCATTTAAAAATCCCAAATTCTTGTAGTATGGAGCTTTGAGTAATCCAGCTAGCCGTTTCGTTTCTTCAGAAGAGCATTGCAAAAATCTTAAATTCGGAAACTGATTTGAGTAAGATTCTTGGACTAATTCCAAATTTTTAGTCTTTTCAGCGACTGAAATCATAAGGAACTGAATATCCTTGTTTTTGCGAAGACTTTGCTTTTTGTAGAGCTCCTGGATTTGGTTTGCTTTTTGCAACATTCGAGGACATACCGTCTGACACCCTGCATAACCAAAAAAAATAAGTGTAGTCTTATCTTTCCAAAACTCTTTTCCACAAAAATGACTCGGCAAAACTAAATCGGCATTGCATGAGAATCCAAAGCACGCGAAGAAAACTAAAGATGATAAAACAAGTAGCTTAGGAAATTGCAGTTTCAATTGTCTCATTCAAAGACTCGGAAATCTTCTTAGAATCATTCATTAGATCTGTTAAATCCGATGAATTTTGAGTAAAAAGCATAGTATTTCCGTTAACCGTAGAGATAGAATCAAGAATTGAGCTAATCGCACTTTTCTGCTCAGAAGTAGCAGACTTGATTAGTTCCGATCCTTTTGTTAGGTTTGCAGAAATCTCAATTATTCCCTTTAACTTTTGAAATTGGTCTCTAAACTGTTCAATTAATTCCTCAACTGATCTTCCAACTGATTTTGAACGATTGATCATTTCTTGAAACCCTTTGATTCCCAAAGAAACGGTTTTATTTGTAGCTTCAAATTGTTTTCCAATATCAGCTAGGAGTTTGTCACTTTGTCGAATACTTTCCGAAGTCTGAGTGGCAAGCTTAGACACTTCCTGAGCAACAACGGCAAAGCCTCTACCATGTTCGCCAGCCCTTGCTGCTTCTATTGAAGCATTTAACGAAAGAAGATTGATCTTATCAGCTATATCGTAAATTACTTGGGTAACACCTTGCATTTGAGAATAAGTTTCGTCCATAGCATAAATTGAGCTTTGGATTGACAACAAAGCTGTTTCAGAGTTTGATGCTACTTTTTCATTCTGAATTAAGAGTTCTTTAGATGAATCCGCTTGCTTCTCTGTTCGTTGACTAATTTCTATAAGATCAGACCCCAAACGGCTTAATCTGAGTGATATATCAGACTGCATTACAGCATTTGAATCTAGAGAATCAGAGGCCGCAGAAAGTTCTTCCATCGTCGCGGTAACTTCTTCAATGGAAGCCGCTTGGAGTCTAGCTCCAGATGAAAGACTACCTGCTATATCATTTAACTTTTGAATGGTCTTGACTAAGCTTTCTCCTGTTATAGATAATTCTTGTAAAAGCAAGTCCTTTCTGTCTTTTTCTCTTTCAAATTCATCAATGATATCAGCTTTTTGAAATTCCGATCTAAGCTCTAATGAAAAAAAAGCCAGAATCCCTGCTTCTACAATAACAAAGAAAGCGTGCAGTAAAACAGCCC
>JAIXRB010000083.1 GCA_027485405.1 Leptospiraceae bacterium
GAGGGAAAAGAAAAGAATTGATAGGCATCAGTATAGCCATTTTATACTCTATTGTTAATGTTTCAGCAGGATTAGCCTTTAAGTCTCTCTTAACATTTTTTGGGGTAAAAAATGAATTGGGAAAACCACTCTGGACCATAAATGCATACTTTCTCGCTGGAACTGTAGTTTTATCAAATATATGGATGATAATTTCTTTCTTCGGAATGCTGAACAGCTACTTTATAGTAGCTGTTGGTTTTCTTTTTTTAACCTTTTTTGTTCCTGGTTTGCAGGATTCTATTCGAAAACCTAGGACTCTGAGTCGTTCCTTGGTATATATTAAGAACAAGCAAGTTCTGCTGGCTTTGATTTTGGTAATAGTTTTTCAGTTAGCTCAGGCGGCTTATTTTACTTCTCCAGCAGGGGATGCTGATGCATTTTATTTTGTAATTCCAAAACTTATTTCTGAAACAGGCAGAATAGTCGCTCAGCCTAATTATTTTGTTTCCTCACAGATCGGTCTCTTCACTGAATTGCATTATTCTGCTCTAATTTCTGTTTATAGCGTAAACACAGCGAAATTTTTTACTCTAATCTATGCTTCTTCAGGTCTTCTTCTATTACTTCAAGTTGCACATTATTTAGGATCCAGAAGAATCGGAATTATTTCCGTTATTGTTTTCTTACTTTCTTCGTCATTTTTTGTAACCCATATTTATGATGGAAAAGTGGATATCTATGGAGGTGTTTTAGGGCTTGCTGCTATCATTAATGCGGTAATTTATGTGGGTAATAAAAGAATACTGTTCTGGTTATTTAGCTCTTTATTTTTCGGTGCTGCAATCATTGCAAAATTCTCTAATATTCCAATCCTTATAGTAGCCATTTCGTGTATATTAATCTATAAACCCGTGACTCTTTTTTTAAAAAACATTAAAAATGGGAACTTGCACATCTCGTATTTTAAGGACTTATCCACTTCAATAGATCGAAATTTTTTTTTAATGATCCTTTTAGGACTATTTCTTGCTTCAATAAGTATTATTCCGCATTTAATAAAAAATTACATTTTATTTAGTGAACCATTCGCTCCATTTTATTTCTTTAAAGCAGGCAGTCATTGGCTAGATCAAAACTGGTATAATAAAGAGAATACAGAATATATTCTTAAGACTTATTTTCTGGCAATTTTTTATGGCAAATATCCAATGCAAATTGGAACATTAAGTCCATTAGTTTTAGTCTTTTTTCCTTTTGTCCTGATTTTTTTAGGACAAAATAGAAGAGCTAAGATATTATTATTCGGTACTTTGGTAAGTCTAGCCTCATGGATAATCATTCGACCAGGAGTATTGGCTCCGCGGTATATAATGTCAATTCTCCTTTTGTTCATTCCGCTGGTGGCAAATGGTTTAGAATCCTTCATTATAAAGATTCGAAAAACAATTTCATTCGAAAAGTCTATATATTTAACTCTAGTTTTAACTTTGATAATTGTCTTTTTTGATAATTTTCATTTTACTAATTTGATCAACGAATTTAGGAGGGGGGTTGTTGATTGGTGTTATTCAAGTCACAATTGTAAGCCATTGATTCAGTTAAACTCTATAGCGAAAATCGGTGATAGAGTCTATTTTGATACTCCGTTTATTTCTTCTGCTAATGGAAAGCTTTTGGCTTGTATGCAGTCAGCCGATGATTTTTCCAAAAAGGCTAACTTTTGGGAAAAATTAGTTGAGGGAAATTTCAAGTATATCCTCTACGGTCCTCAAGGGGAAAGGGATGTTTCGGAAGATATTGCACAACTACCTAAGGATATTAGAATCAAAGTCATCTTTGAAGACAAATCCAGTTCTTTATTTCAAATTATTAGTTCTTCGAATAGGGTTATTCCAAAATATGATTGTGCAAAGTCGAAGGAATTAGGCTTTCTAAGAGTATATCCAATTGAATAGAAATTAATCTTTGACTTATTTTGATTTTCGAACGCATTAAAGATTCTTTCTTGAGTTCATTGATATTTTTTATAAAACTTGCTTAGTAGAATTATAATAGCAATCAGCAGTTCGATCCAATAGGCAATGACGACTGCAGAAAAATATGGAATTTTCAACCCGTAATTCCTGGTTTTCAATAAGTTAAAGAGAAAAATCTACCTAAAGTAATGAATTGGTGAATTAGTAAACACAACTAGAGATTATATAATCGGAATTCAGTGAAAGGGTATTTCTATTTCTAATTAAGAATTGCGATGATTCTAAGGATTAAAATAGTAGAAAACATTTACATGTTAACAACTTGATTCAAGTAGGTATTGAAAACTTCCAAAAACAGTTGAATAGGTTGTAGGGTATTCAAGATATTTGGGCTATGACTCAACAAATTTAGAAATGTCATCAATAAAGATAATCAAATGTTAATAATTCTCTGTGAATGCGAAGCTACCTCACTTCTAATTGAAGAAAGAGGTGGTTATGGAAGGCTTTCGGATCGGTAGACCCAAGGACGATGCCTCCAATTTCAAGCAACTATTCTTCCTTAAAAAAGTCTATATTTATTCCGCACAGGTAAATGATGTTTAATATAAAGCCTAAGCAATTCAGGATTTTAATTCTTTGAATCAGCAGATTAAATGAAAGAAAGGTGAAATTGAAGGTTCAAATCTATAAAATTTTGCAGAAAAAATTTTTTTGAGCAAAGAGAGATACATCGTATTTTCTAACAGCGTCGATGGCTGAAAATAGAAAATATCCTGAGAATGTGGGAAAATGAATATATTAAATTTTAGTGTATGCCTTTGAAAAAAATTTTAATTTTTGGAGGAAGTGGTTTATTGGGAAACCATGCATCTAGATTCTTCCACAAGAAAAACTACGAGGTCTTTTCCTCCTTCAATCGTCACAAACCGAAGGACAGCAGTGTTAATAGTATTAAAGTTGATGTTCAAAATCAAGATGAACTCCTTTCAATTTTAAAAGCAATTCGTCCTGAAGTTATTCTGAATTGTTCGGGATTGACAAGCATCGAGGAATGTGAAAAAGAAAAAGGAAAAGCTCGGATACTGCATGAGGACTTTCCTGAGTTTTTAGCAAAATATACATCTGATAACAATGTGAATAATATTCATATTTCTACAGATCATCTTTGGGATGGGAAAAAGAGTTTTTACAGAGAGACTGAGGAACCGAATCCTATTAACACTTATGGATGGACTAAAGCTCAAGGTGAAATGAAAGTGATTCTATACAACCCAGCTTCATTGATCATTAGAACGAACTTTTTTGGAAAAGGAACGGAATGGCGGGAGTCATTTTCTGATTGGGCAATTCGTCAACTGAAGGAAAGGAAAACCTTTTTTGGCTATGAAGATGTCTATTTCACACCTATCTCAATATCTTTCCTGATTGAATATATGAGTCAATTAATGATGCAAACAGCTCAAGGAATTTTTCATATTGCAGGATCGGAAAGATTATCAAAATATGAATTTATACAAAGAATTGCACATGTACATAGTTTAGATGATAGTAATTTAGAGAAATCAAAATATTGGATTAAAGATAGTAGAATAGATCGTCCCCTTGATATGTCGCTTAGTACTGAAAAAGTAAGTAAACATTTAAAGCGATATATGCCCGACTGCCATCAATCTGTTAATAGTTTAGTTAAGGATACAGCGGAAGAGTAATTATAGTCTGGATTTTTTTGAAATGATTGACAGAAAAGACAGTTAAAAAATTTCTCATTTTTTTATGAAAACTGAAATCAATAATTACATCCAAAAACTTTCCAAAATCTTCACAGATGATAGGAGTTCAGAAATCGAATTCTTAGCAAACTCAATGCTCCAAGCTTGGAGAAAAAAAAACACCCTTTTCATCTGCGGCAATGGTGGAAGCGCAGGGAATGCAATTCATCTAGCCAATGATTTTAACTATGGAATTTCAAAATCTGATGGAATTGGAATGAGAGTTGATGCGCTCTCTGCAAACTCTTCCGTTATCACATGCCTTGGAAATGACATCGGATACGAAAATATCTTCTCTCAACAATTGGAAGTAAAGGCATCGAAGGAGGATCTTTTACTCGTTCTTTCGGGAAGTGGGAATTCTCCAAATATTCTTCGAGCCTTGGAAGTTGGGAATAAAATCGGAATGAAAACATTTGCTATCGTAGGGTACAAAGGGGGAAAGGCAAAGGAGACGGCTCAATACCCCATCCATTTTCCAATTGATGATATGCAAATTGCCGAAGACTCTCAACTGATTGTGGGTCATATGATTATGCAATGGATGTGCGAGCAATCTAAATGAGAAAATCAATCGTAACTGGTGGAGCTGGGTTTATCGGAAGTCATCTAGTCGATAAACTCTTGGGCAATGGTCATCAAGTTACTGTAATCGATAACCTTAGTACAGGAAGGCTTTTGAACCTTGACCATGTAAATGACAAAATCAAATTCATTGAAGCTGATATTTCAGAGCCAGGGAATTGGGTTTCTGAATTCAAAGAAGCTGATTATGTTTATCACATGGCTGCACTTGCAGATATAGTTCCTAGCATTCAAAATCCAGAAGGATATTATAAATCCAATGTAAATGGAACTTTCAATGTTTTGCAAGCGGCAAGACTAAGTGATGAACTTAAGAAACTGGTGTATGCCGCTTCCTCCTCCTGCTATGGGATTCCTGATGAATATCCTACAAAGGAAACAGCTGAAATCAGACCTCAATATCCTTATGCCCTAACAAAAAGAATGGGAGAAGAATTGGTTTTGCACTGGGGACAAGTATATAAGCTTCCAGTGATCTCCACACGGTTCTTCAATGTTTATGGTCCAAGATCCAGAACATCAGGTACTTACGGTGCAGTATTTGGTGTTTTTTTGGCACAAAAATTGGCTAACCAGCCCTATACGGTAGTTGGAGATGGAACCCAGACAAGAGATTTTACTTTTGTATCTGATGTAGCCGATGCAATCTATTCTGCTTCTCATTCTGATGTGACTGGGAAAATATTCAATGTAGGTAGTGGAAAAACAATTTCAGTGAATCGGATTGTCGAGTTATTGGGAGGAGACAAAGTTCACATACCCAAAAGACCTGGAGAACCAGATTGCACTTTTGCCGATATTGAAAAGATCAAATCTTTAATCGGTTGGTCACCTAAAGTATCCATAGAAGACGGCATTCAGGAACTCATTCGAAAAATTGACTATTGGCGAGAAGCTCCTGTCTGGACCCCAGACAAAATCAAGGATGCCACTTCGGATTGGTTCAAGTACCTAGGAAATGCAATCAATTGATCGAATAGCAGTAGTTCTCCTTGCCGCAGGTTTGGGAACTCGATTAAAACCTCACACGGAATATTTGCCTAAATGTTTGATGCCGATCCAAGGAATTCCTCTCTTGGAATACTGGATTCGAATGCTTTTTGAATTGGGCATAGAGGATATATTAGTAAACCTTCACTATCGTTCTGATGATGTAAAAGAATTTCTAAAAAGGGATATCTTTAAAGGTAAAATTAAAACTTCTTTTGAAGAAAATTTATTGGGCACAGCAGGCACACTTCGCGCCAACTTCAATACATTAAAAGACAAAACGATATTACTCATTCATGCTGATAATCTTTGTGTTTGTGATTTCAAAGAATTCTTTTACTTTCACTTTCTGAAAAGACCGAAGGACACAGAAATTACCATGATGACTTTTGAGACTGATGTTCCTGAAAGTTGCGGTATAGTAGAAACTGATACATTGGGGAAAGTGAATCAGTTCCATGAGAAAGTAAAGAACCCTCCAAGTAATTTAGCAAACGCAGCTATCTACTTACTAGAGCCAACCGTTTTAGAGTTCATAGAGAAGAATAAACTCAGTGATTTTAGCTTGGAAGTAATTCCCAAATTTTTGATAAAAATCGCAACGTGGAAGAATTCCAAGATCATGAGGGATATTGGAAACCCAGCCCAGTTGAAAGAAGCTCAGAAAGTGAAACTTCCTATTGAAGCAGTGCAAGACAGTTGGTTTCAAACCTTTCAACAAAATCCAGTTCACTCCCTCATTTAAGAAATGACATCCGTCCAAGAAAAAATCATCTCCGTAGATTCCTCCAATTTAAAGTCTTTTTCAAAATTGGAAGAAAACGAAGTATTGGGATTTGGTCATTTTAACGTAATCCATCCTGGTCACGTTCGTTATTTGCAACATGCAAAGTCGCTAGGGTCGAAGCTAGTGATTGCCCTTTTGGGCGAGACTTTGATTGAGGAACCACAAAAGATAGAATACTTTTCCGAACAAGACAGAGCTTTTGGTCTGGCTTCTCTTCATATCGTTGACAAAGTTTTTATCATCAACGGTATTTCTTTAAATCAGTTTATAACCCAACTCCAGCCAAGAACATTTGTATTGGGAAAAGAATACAAAAAAACAAGCAGGGCTGATATGATTGAAGCGATTCAAACTCTCGATAAAAATGGGGGGAAGCCCGTTTACCATGCGGGAGAAATTCACTATGCCAGTGCAGATCTTTTGCATGGAACATCTCAATCAATAGAAGAAGAGAGAAAATTACTTTTTCAGCAAACATGTAAGAGGCAAAACATAAAAATAAAATCATTAATCAACCAAATCTATAATTTTAAAAAGATGAGTTTGCTAGTGATTGGGGATACAATCGTAGATCAGTATGTAGCTTGTGATGCGATTGGAATGAGTGCAGAAGCTCCCGTTTTGGTTGTAAAAGAATTAGAATCTCGTGAATTTGTGGGCGGAGCTGGTGTTGTTTCTGCTCATGTGAATGCATTGGGTGCTAACTGCACATTTCTTTCCGTCGTGGGAAAAGATGAAAACGCAAAGCTTGTCAAATCAAATTTAGAATCACAGGGAATCGAAGTTCATTTAGTTGAAGATTCTTCCAGGCCAACTACTTTTAAGATTCGCTACATGGTTGAAAATCAGAAACTCTTTAGAGTCAGCAGGATGAAAGAACATTCTGTTCCAGAAAGTGTGGAAGAGGAACTGATTCAAAAGATTCAAGAATTCAGCAATTCTGTAGATGGTATCGTAGTCTGTGATTTCGTATATGGATTGATAACTCCCCGGGTGTTACAGTGCATTCAATCGATTGCAAAAGAAAAAAACATCAAATTGTTTGGTGACTTGCAATGCAGTTCTCAAGTTGGAAATATCTCTAAGTTCCAAGATTTCCATCTACTGTGTCCAACAGAAAGAGAAGCCCGAATTGCACTAAGTAACCAAGAAGATGGAATCGAGTGGATTGCAAATACCCTTTTGGACAAAACAAATTCAGAACACTTGATTGTGAAATTGGGAGCTGACGGTTTTGTTGCATATACGAAGCAAGGTCATGAAGACACTTACAAAGAACACTTTCCAGCCTTAGTTTCCAATCCTGTGGATGTGGCGGGGGCGGGTGATTCTTTGCTCGCAGCAATGGCAACAAGCTTGTGTGCTGGAGCAAATATTATGGAAGCATCTGCAGTCGGTGCCTGCATGGCGGCATTAGCAGTACAGAGAGTCGGAAATATTCCTGTTACCCAGGACCAATTGGTAAATTATTTAAATAAACTGGAGTTTGTTTGATGTTAGAAAAGTCTGTTTTTATAACTGGTGGGGCAGGGTATGTCGGATCCACTCTAGTTCCCAGATTACTTTCCTTAGGCTATTCTGTGACTGTCCTAGACCTAATGATCTATGGGGAGAATGTGATTGATCTTCATCCTAATTTAAAAATGGTAAAAGGCGATATTCGGGATACTGAACTTCTTAAAAAAGCTATCCCTGGTCATACCAACGTAATTCATCTCGCTTGTATTTCCAATGATCCTAGTTTTGAATTGAATCCTGATTTGGGTAAATCCATCAATTTGGATGCCTTTCGTCCTTTGGTTGAGATAACCAAATCTTCAAATGTAAAACGATTTATCTATGCCTCATCTTCTTCCGTTTATGGAGTAAAAGAAGAGCCTAATGTTACCGAGGACTTTTCCCTTGAGCCACTCACAGACTATTCCAAATTTAAAGCTGATTGTGAAAAAATATTAGCCGAATACCAATCTGAAAACTTTACAACTGTTACTATACGTCCTGCGACAGTTTGTGGATATGCTCGTAGACAAAGATTGGATGTGGTTGTAAATATTTTAACAAATCTAGCATACCACAAAAGAGAAATTAGTGTCTTTGGTGGATCACAACTCCGTCCGAATATCCATATCGAAGATATGGTAGATGCATATATGCTTTTATTAGAAGCTCCTAAAGAGAAGATTGCAGGTGAAATCTTCAATGCTGGCTACTTAAACTTCACAGTATCCGAGATTGCCAATATGGTCAAAGAGGTTGTTGGAGAAGATGTGTTATTAAAAACAACTCCCTCAAATGACAATCGCTCTTACCATATCTCCTCTGAAAAAATCTTCCAAAAGTTAGGATTCCGGGCAAAGAGATCTATCAAGCAAGCTTCCCAAGATGTAAAAGAGGCTTTTGAAAAGGGACTTTTGACAGATACATTGAACAATGAATACTATTTCAATATCAAAAGAATGCAGAATATCAAATTAAGGTAATTCTATGAAAGTTCGTTATTCCTATTTAAATCAACAATTTTCCAACTGCGATGATCTTTGGGATCAGCTCAAAGAATTTGTTCCTACTGGTGATTTCACATTAGGGAAACCGCTAACAGAGTTTGAACTAGGTTTTGCAAAGTTAATTGGGACAAAACATGCAATTGGGGTAAATTCAGGTACTGATGCAATAAAGTTGTCTCTAAAGGCATTAGGAGTTGGATTTGGTGATGAAGTCATCACAGCTGCCAATACCTTTGTGGCTACTGTTGGTGCCATTGCTGAGATTGGAGCGATACCTGTTTTTGTAGATTGTGATGATACTTTTTGCATGAATGTTGATCTATTGGAAAATGCAATAAATTCAAAAACTAAAGCTATCGTTCCTGTTCACTTTACCGGTTATATGACAGATATGAGAAAATTGATACCTATTGCTAAGAAATATAACTTACCAATTGTCGAAGATGCATGTCAGTCAATTCTAGGGGCTATCGAGGGTAAGAAAGCAGGAACGTGGGGACAAACTGGGGCTTTTTCATTGCATCCATTGAAGAACCTCAATGTATGGTCGGATGGTGGCATTATCGTTACAGATGATGACGAGCTAGCCAGTCAACTGAAGCTTCTTCGCAATCATGGCTTGGAGGATAGGGATACTGTAGCAATTCTTGGTTACAACTCTAGATTGGATACTATTCAAGCAGTTGTGGGAAATTGGTTACTCCCCAAAGCTGTAGAAATTTCAGAAAAACGAATTGAAAATGCGAAGTATTTTGATTTGCATCTAAGTAAAATTTCTCAAATCAAAATACCCCCTAGACCAGAGGGTTTTCGAATCGTTTATCACCTTTACATTTTATTTGCAGAAGACAGGGATGGACTGTTACAACATTGTTTGAATGCTGGAATTGAAGCAAAAGTCCACTATCCTATTCCCATTTATCGGCAAAAGGCATTAACTCAGTATGGATACAAGGCTGGTGATTTCCCCGTTACCGATGAACATGTTCAGAAAATTATTACCTTCCCTTGCGACCAACATCTTTCACTGGTCGAGTTGGATTATATCATTTCTACTGTTTCAAATTACTACAAATCAAAATGAAAATTCCCTACGTTAGTTTGGATAAGCAATGGCAAGAAGATCGAAATGAACTTTTACCATTGATCGAGAAACAATTCTCGTCAGGTCAATATATTGGTGGTGAGGAAGTTCAAAAATTTGAAAGGAATATTGCAGATTATGTAGGGACAAAGTTTGCCGTAGCTTTAAATAGCGGAACGGATGCCCTGGTTTTCGGACTCCAGGCACTAGGAATTCGACCTGGCGATGAAGTTATAACACCACCTAATTCTTTTATTGCTTCAACAGCAGCGATTACTCATCTAAAAGCAAAGCCCATTTTTGTAGATGTGCTCCCTGATCAAAATATCGATCCAGCAAAAATCGAAAAAGCAATTACTCCAAAAACCAAGGCACTAATGCCTGTTCATCTAACGGGAAGAGTCGCCAGAATGGATGAAATTCAGACAATTTCGGATAAGTATTCCATCCCGATTATTGAAGATGCGGCTCAATCAATTGGGTCAAAATTCCTAAATCAAAAGAGTGGAACTTTTAGTAAGGTTGGTTGTTTCTCTGCGCACCCACTCAAGAATCTTAACGCTCTGGGTGATGCTGGGTTCTTGACTACGAACAGCGAAGAAGACTATCATCGAATCATGAAACTGAGAAATCACGGACTTATTGATCGCAACTCAGTCGAAGATTTTGGTTATGTATCTAGATTAGATACGATTCAAGCAGTAATACTTAACTATAGATTGAATAAGTTAGATAAGCTGATAGATAAAAGAAGAAAAAATGCACAATCCTATTTTGAGAAATTGAAAGACTTGCCAATTCTCCTTCCTTTGGAAAATGATAAGGAATACAACACTTATCATACTTTTGTGATTCAAATAGAAAAACGAGATGCATTAAAAGTTTTTCTGACGGAAAAAGGTATCGAAACTTCTATTCATTATCCGATTCCCATTCATTTACAAAATGCTTCTAGAAATTTAGGATATTCCTTGGGAGATTTTCCAGTTACGGAAAAACAATCTCAACAAATTTTGACCTTACCAATCAATCAATTTTTAAGGGAAGAGGAGATTGATTTTATTTGTGAATGTATTCATTCATTCTTTGGCGAAAGAAATAAACAATGAAGATAGGTTTTGATCTAGATAATACAATTATCAATTACAATACTGCTTTTTTTCAGGTTGCTATGGAAATGGGATTTATTGGTGATCCAAGCCTAAATACAAAAGCAAAAATAAAGTCTTATCTCCGAAAAGATAAAAAAGATGGGGAGATTAAGTGGCAAACCCTTCAAGGAAAAGTTTATGGTGCTAAGATCAATTATGCTAGTCTCTTTCCAGGGGTTTTAAGATTTTTAATTAGATGCAGATATCTAAATTATGAAGTGAATATAATTAGTCATAAGACTGAATTTGGTCATTATGATTTAGAAAGAGTGCCCCTGCGAGACGCAGCAAAGAATTTATTAATTAATCAAGGTATCGAAGAAGGACAAAGTAAGTTAGTAAAGAAAATATTTTTTTGTGACTCAAAAAAAGATAAAATAGAATTAATTAATCAGAATAGATTTGATTTCTTTGTTGATGATCTTCCAGAAATTCTAGAGACTCTTACTCTTAAAACAAATCAAAAAATTCTTTTTGTCGGTAGCTACGAAAGTGCTGATCAAAAATACAATGCTGATTTTAAAGTTTGTAGGAATTTTAATGATGTAGAAAAAATGATATTAGGTTTCCCATCGAATCAAGAAATAGAGAAGTTATTAAAAGATTTATCCTTCAATGATGTGGTTGAAGTTAAACGTATCAAAGGAAAGGGCAACTCAACTTTATTTTGTTTTAATGACTTGACTGATACTAGAAGAATACTGAAAGTTTACTCGAATGATTTTCAGCATGATAGATTAAAGTCGGAGTATTTTGGTCTTAAAAAGCTTCGAGAGAGTGGTTTTCAAGATGTAATGGAACCAGTCACTTTTGACAAATCGTTCAATTGTGGAGTTTACAAGTGGATTGACGCAGAGAATCCTCTAATTCCTACACCCGAGTTAATATTGAGTATGGTGGATTTCATTGGCAGACTGGCTGCCTATAGTCAAAAATCCCGCTTTGATGAGTTTCAAAAAGCTTCATCTGCTTGCCTCAGTGTTAATGATGTGCTTGATCAAATTAACTTTCGTATATTTCAGTTTGAGCAAGAGTTTATTTCAAACCTATATTTTCATGACTACTTCGAAAATGATTTGAAACCACTATATTTTGAATTAAGGGACTGGGTGGAATTCAATATTAATTCTGGTAATTTGAAATCAGAATTTGCAATATCAAGTCTGATTTTGAGCCCTTCCGATTTCGGAATTCATAATGTATTAGTTGATGATAAAAAAACGAATTATATAGACTTCGAGTACTTTGGTTGGGATGATCCTGCTAAATTAATATCAGATGTGGCTGTTCACCCTGGAATGAACTTAACAGAAGACTTGAAATTGCTATGGGTTCAAAATGTAATTCAAATCTTTGAACCAGAGATTCATGAAAGATATAATGTTTTAAAATTCCTTTATGAATATATTTGGTGTTTAATTTATCTGAATGAATTTCGGGCTGAAATATGGGAAAGAAGAGTAAACGCAGATCCATCAAAGTTTGATCAAAAATTGGAAATTTTGCATAATCAATTGTTAAAGTCAAAAAATTTATATCAAAAAATTTATTCAGAATTTGAGCTATATAAGGTAGGCTAGAAATTGGATTCAAGGTCAAAAGAATTAAGAAAACTAATCATTACAATGATGGAGGTTGAGAAGCGGGGACATATAGGTCCCGCTTTAAGCCTAATTGAAATTATGAGAGTTTTGTATGATGATATCTTGAAGTATGACTCGGCAAACCCACTTTGGAAGGATAGGGATAGATTTATCCTGAGTAAAGGTCATGGTTGCTTAGCTTTATATGCAATTCTAGCCGACAAAGGTTTTTTCTCAAAATCGGAACTGAATTCTTTTTGTAAATTTGATTCTTTTTTAGGTGGGCATCCAGAGAGAGGCAAAGTGCCTGGAGTAGAAGCATCTACTGGAGCTTTAGGTCATGGGTTTCCAATTGCTGTTGGCATGGCAATTGCTGCCAAGATTCAAGGTGCAGGTAATATGGTCTTCGTTCTGACTGGAGATGGCGAGATTAATGAAGGTTCAATTTGGGAATCTGCTTTATCAGCTTCTAAGCATAAACTATCAAACTTAACTATTCTTATTGATTACAATAAACTTCAATCATACGGAAAAACTTCGGAAGTTCTAGATCTCGAGCCATTAATGGATAAGTGGCAGAGTTTTGGCTTTTCCGTCGCTGAGGTTGATGGACACAACGTTTCTGAATTGAAAAAAACACTAAAATCATTACCTTTCAATAGAGAAAAACCTAATGCAATCATCTGTCACACAATTAAAGGTAAAGGTTTTCCTTTTGCTGAATCGAATCCCACATGGCATCACAAAAATAAAATCTCTAAGGAAGAGTTTGATGCTATGTATGAGTGTTTAAAGGATTAAAGAATGAGAAATACTAGTTTAAACTGTATCTATGATATTGCTACAAGCAATCCAAAAGTAGTTTATATTGGTTCTGATTTAGGTGCAGGTGTTTTAGATGAGATGAAAAAGAACCTTCCAAATCAATTTTTCATGGAAGGAATTAGTGAGCAGCATATCATTGGAATGTCTGCTGGAATGGCTATGGAAGGATTTATTCCTTACGTAAATACAATTGCGACTTTTCTAACCAGAAGGTGCTTCGAACAAATAGCACTAGACTTGTGCCTTCACAATTTACCTGTAAAATTAATTGCAAATGGAGGAGGAGTCGTTTATGCTCCCCTCGGTCCAACTCATTTGGCTGTCGAGGATATTGCGATCCTGCGAGCATTACCAAATATGACTATAATTGCTCCTTGCGATGCAGAAGAAATGAAAAGGCTTATGCCCTTAACTGTGGACTTTCCTAGTCCTATGTACATTCGATTGGCAAAGGGTGGAGATAAGGTAGTAAGTCGTCCCGAAAATGGCTTTGCTATTGGAAAAGCGATATTGATGAAAGAAGGAAGCGATTGTCTTTTTATCACAACTGGCATTACAACTCAGATTGCCTTAGACGCATCTGAGATACTTCTTAAGCAAGGCGTATCTGCAAGTGTATTGCATATGCACACAATCAAACCACTAGATCAGGAATCCTTAAAGAATCAAATACCCAAGTATAAATCAGTCATTACAGTCGAAGAACACAGCAGGATCGGTGGTTTAGGATCGGCAATCTTGGAGTTTAGCAATGATTTTCTTCCTGAGCAATCTCATAAGATTAAAAGAATTGGTCTTCCTGATCATTTTTCTGAAAATTATGGAAGTCAGGATCAACAATTAGCTTTTGCTGGAATTTCCAAAGAATCACTTTCCCAAACTATGTTGGATTTAATAACATCGAAATAAATTTAAATGGAACATTTTAATTCCTTTTTAAATAAAGAAGATATTCTGCTTTCCGAGGAGTATTTAAAGAATGGCTATATTATTCGTGATTCTGCTAGTTACAACTCTGTTCAATACTTAAGAGATTCAATTGTAAACTGTGTAATTAAATTTCTAGGATGTAAAAAGCCAGAGAATTCCGATCAGTTTCTAAATCAAATTCACGAGAAAGTTAAGCCAGACGAACTGAATAATTTTCGACTGTCTGTCATTAAAGGGATCAACGAAGATCCAAATTTTCGTTTTCATTACTTTCAATCGGCTAAGCCTTATTTAGAATCATTAGTTGGAAATGAACTCTCTATGCAACTCAGGGTGAACCTTAGTATCCAGATGCCAAAGGATGAAAGTTCGTTACTCCCTGTCCATTCCGATACTTGGTCTGGTGACTCCCCTTATGAAGTGGTGGTTTGGATTCCTTTAGTGGACTGCTTTAATACAAAAGCAATGTATTTGTTATCACCTGAAGATTCAGTAAAGTTAGTTGGAAATTTTTCTGAGCGTGCTGGAAAAAATAGTGAGGAACTGTTTCAATCTATTTCCAAAGAAGTGAAGTTTTTAAATATTAAGTATGGTCAAGTTATGGTATTTGATCAAGGTTTTCCTCATGGAAATCGAGTGAATGAGGAAAAAGAAACAAGATGGTCAATGAATTGTAGATTCAAATCTGTGTTTACACCCTATGGAGACAAGAAAATCGGAGAGTTCTTCGAACCGATAACATTGAGAGCCGCTTCTCATAATGGGATGAACTACCAGTTTCCAAGAGTAAAGTGAAAAGGCTCAGAGGTTACATCTTCAGTCGTGATTTCATGGGGGAGCGGGTTCCCCAACATGTTCAGAATTTGGTGATTCGGGACTATTGTCAAAAAAATGGTTACACGTATTTATTAAGTGCAACCGAGTATGCTATGGAAGGTTGCCATTTGATTTTTCAACAAGTTTTGGACGAATTGCATTCAATAGATGGAGTCGTATTATACAGTCTCTTCCAACTTCCTATGAACAATGAACAGAGGAATACAGTTTATAATAAAATATTGACTCTTAATAAATCCTTACATTTTTCAGTAGAGGGAATCTCTCTTATCCATGATGGAGATGTTAAAAGGATTGAAGATATCTGGCAAGTTAAACAGGTTTTGCCATTTTCTTATCTATTTGCGTAAGATAAATTCTGTGATTCACTCTGTGAAAGCATTAATTTACAATTCAAATTATCAAGTTTTATTGCAACAAAGAGATTATACTCTGGGTATTGCCTTTCCGGGTCATTGGACATACTTTGGAGGCCAAGTGGAAGAAGGAGAGGATTTAAAGGAAGCCCTATCCCGTGAACTATATGAAGAACTAAACTGGGAGCCTAATTTGATTGAAGATGA
>JAIXRB010000156.1 GCA_027485405.1 Leptospiraceae bacterium
AACTGAAATTTGAAAGGATTAAGAATCAGCCTTATGATATTCAGAATGATTGGTTAAAGTTGATTAATGAAAGCGATGAATTTAAGGATAAAATATTGGATCCCAATGCTTCTGACTATGATACAGAGTTTTTGGCAAGGCGTGAAAAAGCTGAAGCGTTGCGGGTAATGACCCAGTACCGATTCTCCGTATTAATCGGTCCAGCAGGTTCGGGCAAAACAACCTTGCTAAAAATCCTTGAATCTTTGCCTGAATTCAAAGGAAATTTATTGAAACTGGCACCAACTGGAAAGGCTCGGGTAAAACTTGGAAGTGATGGCAAGACTGTCGCCCAATTTTTATTTCCACACCGGTACCATGGACTTACCAGCCGGTATTACATCAATGAGGATGCACCTCGGACTTCAACAGCGCGAAATGTTATCATAGATGAATCCTCCATGTTGACTGAAGATCAATTGGCAGCCATTTTTGATAGTTTAGGTGCGACCGATCGAATTATTCTAGTTGGAGATTATCGGCAATTACCACCAATAGGCGCCGGCCGGCCGTTTGCTGACATTGTTCAGATGCTGAAGCCCGATGTATTTGATGATGTTGATGTGCGTTGTGGCCCTGCTTTTGCAGAATTAAAGCAGATTCGTCGACAAGTTTCATCTCCAAATGACCAGAGATGGGATGTAGCACTCAGCCAATGTTTTTCTGATGAACCAGCTGAGGATAGTTTTGATGTTTTCCGAAAGCTATGTGATGGTCAAATTAAAAGCAACCATATCAGACTTGAAAAGTGGTATGCCAGTCAGGATTTTCAGGAACTTTTTCAGCGCATATTGAATGAAGAACTTGGGCTTGAATCCGGAGAAGAAATAAAAGCATTTAACCGTTCCCTTGGAGCTGTTGATTCTGGAGAATTCCAGTATTTCAATTATGGCAATGCTGAAAAAACAATTGAAAACTGGCAAATCATTTCTCCTATAAATGGAATGGGCTATGGTGTAAAAGAGATCAATAAAAATGTGCAAAATACTTATCGGAGAAATTTCATTGACCTTGCATTAAATGCAAAAGCGGAAGGGGCAGACTGGCATCGTTCTCGAAAAATTGCTAAGCCTAAGGGAAACGATGGTATTGTATATGGGGATAAAGTGATAAATTTAAGAAACATGAATTGGGGTGAAAAAGGCCATGTTAATCCATATTCTAAAAAGAAAGAGGCGCTAAATTATATTGCCAATGGAGAAATTGGCGTCATTACTGGCGATTGGAGAAAAAAAGGGGATACTTCAAAAGGAGAACCTAATCTCCATATTGCATTTTCTACTCAACCAGGTTATGAGTATGTTTTCTGGGCAAATAACTTTGACAAAGAGAACAACAATGGCTATTCGCTTGAGTTAGCCTATGCAATCACTGTCCATAAAGCGCAAGGAAGTGGATTTAAGAAGGTATTTTTTGTTTTGCCTTCGCGTGGCAGAATCCTGAGTCGTGAACTACTTTATACTGCACTGACAAGGCAAGAGGACAAAATCATAATATTACATCAGGGCGATTTTCGTGATTTTCTTCGACTAGCTTCAACTGAAAACTCAGCGACAGCAGAGCGTTTTACAGACCTTTTTACACTTCCGGAGCTGAAGCAATATAAGGACCGATGGTATGATACAAAATACGTTAATGTCAGCGAGCGTGGCGAACCAATGATTAGCAAGAGCGAAGTAATCGTTGCAAATTGCCTAAATAAGTATAAAAGTCAGATAAACTATGTTTATGAGGATAAACTGAAGATTGAATCTGAGGAGAGCGTTGTTAAACCAGATTTCCTGATCGAACATCTAGATAATGGTCGAATTTTTTACTGGGAGCATCTTGGAATGATGACTAAAAAAGATTATCGCGAGAAATGGTTAAAAAAACTGGATGGGTACAGGAAGGACGGATTTCTGATGCATACCGAAGCTACATACAAGGACAGCAAAGTACTGATAATCACTGAAGATAATCCCAATGGAGGGATTGATTCAAAGTACATTGACAGTATTGTACAGGAGATTATCCTTAGTTCTTAATACTTGATGGCTAGAAGCCATCTAAATTAATTTTGCAGGTATGATTCAGTTCTTTAAAAGCAGACTTGGGTATTTCAGAATGGGAATGGTTGGACGAATCCTTGTCTATTTATATGACCAGATTGAAAGACGGTTAAACGTGTCGACTTACACATTGACGGGTTTTGTCGACAGCAGCGCTTGCAAATCTCTCAATTGGATTATTTCTCACTCGTTTTGTTACCAGTAAGACTCTGACTTACTATATTCTCCTTCCTAAAAGTCGTAGACAGTATTGGAATTGCCTGCTATATGCAAATATTAAAAAAAATAATTTCGATAGCATGATTTGGCACGAAAATAGTTGAAAGGATAATCGTACCATTTTTTGTCTATTTTCTACCGTTTCCTCAGGATAATGACCATGCTTGACCTCAACTTAAATGGAATACCTCCTCCTCTCCCAAAGGATTTGCAATCATATTCTTTCAACAAGAAGAACGGAAATATTTACAAGGCCAATCACACCAAGGGTGAGGCAACTATCGCCTTCACTTCTGTTGTATGCCCTTGGCCCGTGCCAAAGATTAAGTGTGAAATTCCTTTAAAGCCACAGACACATCTTGATTTTCAAAATAATCTTGATTTATAATTTAATTTAAATGCCATGTCAGATCAAAATGATTTATTCGATAAACTTACCAAAGATCGCTTAGAAGGTGCAAAAGTGCTTGCGCGGCGTAATATGCGCGGTATATGGGAAGGGATCGTCAATAAATACTCA
>JAIXRB010000043.1 GCA_027485405.1 Leptospiraceae bacterium
ATCATATTTATTTTTTAATTTATGATTTTCTAATTTCATTTATTTTTATTTCGCTGTTCACGTACTTTTCGAAGTGCGTTTCTGCTTACTTCTGGAAGCGCTGGATGAATAAAGACCTGGTTCAAATAATCATCTAATTTTAAATTCAAAGACATTCCCAAAACAAACATTTGAATTAAGTTGCTAGCCTCATCTCCAATGATATGGGCTCCAAGTAGAGTTTCCGTATTTGCATCAAAGAGAAGTTTTACAAAACCAATTTCCGACATTCTCGCCATTCCCATAGCAGAAGAAGAATAGCGATTGACCCCTTTCCAATAGGAAACAGAATTTTTTAAAAGTCTTTCCTCTGTTTCGCCCACCGAGGCGATCTGAGGATGTGTGAAAACCGCACCAGGCATAGGCGGGTATTGGATAGGTTTTTTTGATTCTGGATTTGCTACTAGATTTTCAAAGAGGTATTCGCCTTCGAAATTTGCTGAATGTCTATAAAAGAATCTTCCAATGCAATCTCCAAAAGCATACACTCCTGGTGCATGAGTTTCTAAGTGATTGTCTACTAAAATGTAATTCCCTTGATCACGACGGATAGAAGTGTTTTCTAGTCCTAGGTCTTCCGTGTTAGGTTGAATTCCCGTTGAGATAAGCAATTTTTCTGATATTTCAATGGATTTTTGACCTGACGAATGTTCAAATTCTAAGTGAAATTTATTCTCTTTAAAAGAAACTTTTTTCAGTTGTGTGTTTTCTTGGATGGAAAATGGAGGGTGGTCTAAAAACTCTTTTTTAAGTTCTTCATCCTGTCCTTGTAAGATGGAGGATCTGGTGTAACATTTTACATCTGTTCCATATGCCGCATAGGCGGCTCCTAATTCCAAACCAATAAATCCTCCCCCTAGAACCACTAGAGATTTGGGAAGATCTTCGGAGCGAAGCGCTTCTCGCGATGTCCAATAAGGTGTGCCGGCAAGGCCTGGAATGTCTGGAATCTTTGGTCTTGAGCCAGTAGCGACGATGATCAGTGGAGCAGTATAAACCTCACCGAGACAGCTGACTTGTGAATTGCTTATGAATTTTGCGTGACCAGGGATATATTCGATATTTTCATTTTTTTGATAAGCGATAGGAATGGATTGAGAATCGGCATCTACGGTGTCCGAAATCCGTTTTACGATTTTTGGAAAGTTGGCCTTGGGTTTTTCTGAAAAATAAATTGGGAATTTCTCTGAATGCTGAGGAACTCGAAGAAGTTCTGATGGATAGATCAACATCTTGGAAGGAATGCAACCTCGGTTTAAACAAGTGCCACCGGGAGACTCTTTTTCGAATACGGCAACGCGTTTCCCTAAAAGCGAAGGGGGAGTGACTAGTTTGGTTCCTGCCCCAGCACCAATGACTAAAATATCAAAGCTTTTCAAAGGCTACCTTCTCCTTCGACATACGGGTTTTTGTTTCCTTGCAATCGTTCCACGATAGACGCTTTCTTTTTTTCCCATTCTGTGGGAGGATACAATTTGTTCCAATTTGAAAACATTTGCTTCTTTGAATCTTCTAAACGCATTCCATACTTCTCTGCCATATAAAGATAAGCCCTTGCGGCTACCCCCCTTATTTCAGGTCGGATTTCTACGATTTTTTCTTTGAAATCCACTTCAAAGTCGCATGCTCCATACTTTCTTTCTTCTCCTGGGATTTCACCATATTCGAAATTGCCTCGATCAGCGTTTAACTCGCCTGCGGAGGGAACTAAATTGTGCATATCGCCTTCCATCATCTGGAACATAGCATCAATTTTGCGACAACACTTCCTCCCTCGCAATTGAGATTCGCATCCTTCTCCTTGCCAGCAAGCCATCGTTCTTCCAAACTCAGATGCAGGCATGATATGTTCCCATTCCAATCGAGTGCTTCTTTTTTCGTTTTTTCTTGAGTTAAGACCACAAGCAGTCGGATCAATTTCATACTGGTTTTTCTCTTCCGACGAGACAATCTGACAACCACAATAGAATTCTATAGGTTCTGCTCTATAAATCCGTCTCAATGCCTTCTTTGCTTTTTCAAAGTTATCTATGGCAAAAGGTTCTTTTGAAGTTGGTTCCTGAAAACTTACTAGGATCAAAACTAGAAAAGTGAAAACGGAAAAGAGGCTTAGAAGTTTACCATTCATCTCTTTGTTTCCTGAGTTCAGCGAATTTTTGTTCATTGAGATTTTGGAAAAAAGGATTTATCTTTCTCTCCAAACCAAAATTGGATAAAAGATAAGAATCTTCGCTTTCCTTTTTTGAGGCTTCTGCTTTTAAATCATTGATCTCTACATCTGAAACACCGCAGTGTACAGCAAAATCCAAGTTATTGATCCAATAGTCATGGCCAGGAAACAAAAAGCAGGTGTCGGGTAGGGAGAGAAATCTGGTTTGAATGGTCTGAAAAAGGAGAGAAACATTCCCCCCGCGGTAACAATTCCCCACTCCAGCATTGAAGACAGTGTCCCCTGAAAAAACTCCCCAAATAGAATTTCCTTTTTCAACCGCAAACGAAAAGTGGCAGAGCGTATGTCCTGGGGTTTCCCAAGATAAAATTTTTTCATTCCCATCAGCAAACAAAGATTTTTCGGATTCTAGGTGATTTGAAAAACCAGGAATTTTCTCAGAAGCATTTTTGTGTCCAAAGACGGGTGCTCCCGTTTCTCTTTGCAGTTCTAAATTGCCTTTGGTATGATCGGCATGTTCATGTGTATTTAAAATTGCTTTTAGCTTTAAAGAATTTTTTCTTAGAAAATCCAAAATCGTGGGAGCCGAGTAGGGGTCTATAGCAATGACTTCCTGAGAGTTGGGAAACAGAATCAAATGTGATAAGTTTCGTAATGGAGACTCTGTCCGAAGACTAACAACTTCCAAGGTTTTTACTCAATACAAAATCCGAGTTTTTAAGCTATGCGGATGAGATTTTATTCGTTTGTGCAATTCGTCTCCGAGGTTTTTATCAATTTCCATGGATAGATAACCTATGTCGGAGGAAGTACTCAAATTTTGAGTCAGAATGTTTCCACCTAAATCAGAAACCATGGCGTTGATATCTCGCAAAAACCCAGGGAGATTTTTATGAATATTCAAAATTCTATGAAATCCTGACTTTAAACTTCCCAGTTCGATGCTTGGGAAGTTCACTGAAAAGGTTGTCGATCCATTGTTTACATACTTTAAGAGCTTTGCCGCAACTTCCGATCCAATGTTTTTTTGAGCCTCTTCCGTTGAACCACCAATATGTGGAGTTAGGATTGTGTTTGGTAGGCCTTGTAGGTTGGATTGAAATGGATCATCATTTGTTTTTGGTTCTTCGGGAAACACATCGATTCCAGCACCGGCTATGACTCCAGATTTTAAGCCTTTTTCTAGAGCAAATAGATCGACTACTTTACCTCTCGAGAGATTCAGAATGATAACACCTGGTTTCACAAGGGATAGATGTTTTTCTTGGAATAGATGCATAGTCTCAGTACTTTCAGGAACGTGAAAGGAAACAAAATCAGATACTTTTAAAAGTTCCTCATACGTAGGCATAGCCACTGCATTACCTAGTGGAAGCTTTGTAATGATATCAAAAAAGACTACATTCATTCCCATGGACTCAGCCAAGACAGAAATCTGGGAACCGATGTTCCCATAGCCTACTAAACCCAAAGTTTTCCCTCGGATTTCATGGCAACCATTGGCAATCTTTGACCATTTGCCTATATGGACTTCTTTGGAAAGATCTGTAGCTTTTCTCGCTAACATAATGATCTCACCAATAACCAGTTCTGCGACGGATCTGGTGTTGCTAAAAGGAGCATTGAAAACTGGGATTCCCAGTTTTTCTGCATTGGTTAGGTCTACTTGATTTGTTCCAATGCAAAAGCAACCGACGGAGAGAAGTCGTTTGCCATGGTTCAAAACTTGTTCTGTTACATTAGTTTTACTTCGAATTCCTAAGATATGAATGTCTTCGATTCGGCGACTCAGTTCTTTTTCGTCCAAGGCACCTTTTTCCAATTCAACGGAGAAGCCATCTGAGGCAAAGAGATTGTAGGCATCGGGGTGGATGTTTTCCAGCAATAGAACTTTGATTTTGCCTTTTGGGTAAGATTCCATAAGATCAGTTTTTTTCCTTTGCACAGGCTTGCCATCCGAAAAACCTTCTCATTATGGCTAGACTTCTCTATTTCTGCATTGCCTCCCTTTTGTTTTTCCAAGCCTGCTCCTCAGGCCAAAATCCCCTTTTACAGCCTGAGCCAGTTTTGGATCAGATTTCCGCTGACTCAGAAGAACTTTGCTTAAAATGGAAAATTTTGGGCACTGGCGGTTACCCTTGTATAAAATTTAGGGGAACCAAGGAGAACGCTACTGGCAAGGTCAGCTACTCTTTGCGTTACGAGGTAGGAACTTTTGATGTTGAGCTTCCGGTAGGTATGTCATTGAAGCTCGGTGATACCTGGTACAACCTCACAAAGCTTGATACAGAATACTCTAGTACAATCGTTTATTCTTCTCGTTTGCCATCAGATATTTTACCTATTTTCAAAAGTGCTTCGACAATGGCAATTAGCTACACCACTCGCAAAAAAACAGAAAACATAGTTTTGAGCAGTGGCCAAAAAGAAGCTTTGCAATCCAACTTGAGTAAACTGATCCAAGCTTTAGAAGCAGAAGCAAAACTCAAAATCGAAAAGAAATAGATCTATTCTTTTCTCATCAGAGGGAAAAGAATCGTGTCTCGAATCGACTGAGAATTGGTGAGTAGCATCACCAAGCGGTCGATTCCAATGCCCAATCCACCTGTTGGTGGCAATCCGAATTCGAGAGCCCTTAAGTAATCTTCGTCCATCATAAAAGCTTCTTCATCGCCAGCTTCTCTTTGTTTTACTTGTTCTTCGAATCGTTCTCTTTGATCGAAGGGATCATTCAACTCTGTAAATGCGTTTCCAATTTCCCTGCCTACAATATAGGGTTCAAATCTCTCGACATAGTTTGGATCGTCTTCTTTTGACTTTGCCAATGGGGAGATTTCTTTTGGAAAGTCGGTGATGAAGATAGGTTGAATCAAGTGGGGTTCCACTAAAGTGCTGAAAACACTATCGGCAACTTTCCAGACAGTTGTGCAGTTTTCAGTACCGACTTTTTTCTCGTGGGCTTTCGATTTTGCTTCGTCTAGGCTTTGGATTTGAGAGAAATCAATTCCTGAATACTCTTTTATGATTTCCGTATATTTGGCTCGTCGCCAAGGAGGTGTTAAGTCAACCAGGTCTTTTCCGTATTCTAGTTTTAATCCTTTGCCTAGTTTTTCTGCCACATGAACAATGAGCCTTTCTGTTAAAGTTAGCATGGTTTCCATATCACCGAAAGCCATGTAAGCTTCTAACATTGTAAATTCGGGATTGTGTTTGGTCGAAATTCCTTCATTTCTGAAGTTTCGGTTCAATTCAAAAACACGGTGCATTCCCCCGACGATCAATCTTTTCAAATACAATTCTGGGGCGATTCGAAGAAAGAGTTCCATATCAAGAGCATTGTGGTGAGTGACAAAGGGCTTTGCCGCCGCTCCTCCAGGGATATTCTGCATCATGGGAGTTTCTACTTCTAGAAATCCTTCGTTTGATAAAAAATTTCTAACTTCTTGCACGATCTTACTTCGGGTCTGAAACGTCTCTCTCACATTGTCGTTTACGACTAAATCCACATAGCGCATTCTATATCTTTGTTCTACGTCTGAAAAAGCATCGTATATGACTCCGTCTTTTTCTTTGACAACGGGAAGAGGGCGAATGCATTTTGCTAAAAGTTCTACATGCGTTAAGTGAAGCGTGGTTTCGCCTTTTCCGGTTTGAAAGAGATAACCTTTGATCCCGATCCAATCTCCTAAATCCAGAGATTTAAAAAGAGAATACGTTTCTTCTCCCAAATCATCTCTCGTAGCATAGAGCTGAAGCGTTCCTGTATGGTCCTTTATATGGGCAAAGGAAGCTTTTCCCATAACTCGTTTGGCATGTAACCGTCCACCCAGAGAATGGATTAGAGAGGTGTTTGCTTGCTCTGGCTGGAAATTTTTAATTAAGGCTTCTGCACTCGAATCTGGAAAAAATCGCAGAGGGTAAGGATTTTTTCCTTTGGACTTTAGTTCTTGGATTTTTTTAATCCTTTGATTGATCAGTTCATTTGTTTCTTTTACTTCATCCATTAGTAAGCCCCTCTTAACCTAGCGTTTATATATCGTGCTAGTTCTTTTGTTACTTCCAAGATACCTTTTTCTGTTTGAAACCAATTGGAAACACCATAGTCTGAGGGAAGGGAATAAATAAAAACAGAAACATTCGCAGGTTCTAAAATCTTTTCAAAAGTTAGATACGTTCTTCGTCCAGACAGCGCGGGCGAAACGACAAGAACGGATTTATGATTGTCCGACACAGCAATTTTTAAAAATCGTTTTGCCATCTCCTGAATATCTACTTTGCCACTCAATGCCAAGGGAACAACTTCCATCTGACTGACGGGAACTCCGAAATTTAAGAAAAGAGTAGCTATGATTTCTTCACTTGAATTTTCTTTTAAAACAACTGAGTCCGATTTCTCTTTGTTAGTAAAAACTATGAGTTTTCGGATTTCACCTTTTTGGATCAAGGTGGCAATTGCCTTCATTGACTTTCGGTTTGGGATTTCAGTTCCATCCAAAACCCCAATCTCGGATTTTTGATAGGTTTCACTCCACTTCAACCAGTAGGGGGCAGTACCAACCAGAGTGCCCAAAGCTATCAAAGCGATGGAGACTCCATATAAGACCAATCGGAGACGTAAGAAAAAATCGGTAATGGGCATTTTGACTTCTTTCCTTTCTTAAACTAAGACTTTCCTATCAGAGACTGGAATCGATTGACGTCAGACCTTCCCTGCATAGCCTGGCAGGAGAATTCCTGCTCGGATGGTGGAATTGGTAGACACGCTACTTTGAGGTGGTAGTGCCGCAAGGTGTGGGGGTTCGAGTCCCCCTTCGAGCATTGTTCCATCCTCTGGTTAATCCAAATCATCAAAGTTTCTTATACTTAGGCTTTTTCTTTTTCTCTTCCAAGTCATGTGGAACCGTTGCGGGATCAAACACGATTTTCCAGTACACAGAAGCATAGCCCATCACCCCTAACGCTAAAACGATTAACAGCAAATAGGCTGAATACTCGGGGTGATACAAAAATTCAGAATCAATTTCTCGAAAACGAAAGTAGGGAACCAACATGTACCAAAGAACAGAAAAGGAAACCAGTCCTACTCCAAGCTTCCCCCACCAATTTGGACGGCCTTGCAAGCCTCGTTTTAGATAAAGAAACATTCCGAACCAAACTCCTACTAGCTCACGAATGATGTAGATGGCTAGTATCCATAAAGGAAAATCAAAAAAATACGTAACCAAGCCCAAACCACCTACAGTCACTAGTTTGTCGCAAACAGGATCCAAGTATCTTCCAAAGGTAGATTCTTGGTTCAACAAACGAGCTATAAATCCATCTAAAAAATCTGAAAAAACGGCTAGTGCCGTAAGCAAAATACTGTATCCTAAAAAAACGATTTGCGAAGGATTCTCGGCATAGTTAGAAATCGTTACAAAGAAAAAGGGCAACAGAAAAACTCTGAATGCCGAGATAAAGTTGGACAGAGTGAATACTCTCCCTTTCCACAAATCCCCCCATTCTTTTCCTTGCCAAGTCATGACGCCACATTTCCCAAAGGACAATCCTTCGCAACCAATCTACTGAATTAACCTTGACTTTAGACCTTTGTGTAATACTTTGACTGAGGAAAGGGAGTTGTAGCTCAGTTGGTTAGAGTGCCTGCCTGTCACGCAGGATGTCGCGGGTTCGAGTCCCGTCAACTCCGAACCTTTCTACTCAATGTATTCCTCTTTGTTCTTTTTGAAGATGATCTTTCTTTCATCTTCTAGTCTCCTTGCCACTTGAACTATCTTTGCCCTAGCTTCGTTTATCTCTCGTAAAGTCACCCTAGGTTTTAAATCAATAGCTTCTAATATGTCCTGAGCACGGTTTTGAGACATGTTTTGCAAGACTTGCGCTTTGAGTATGTCCTGGGCTCCGCGAATTGCATAAGCAATTGCCGTGTCATCGGCTAGTTCATTGATCAAGATTCGAGTCTCTCTTGCATCTAATTGTAGTAAATCTTCAAAGGTATAAAGCTGTTCGCGAACTTGACTAGCAACATCAGGCGAGTTGGTGTCCAGCTCTTGCAAAATGTCTGTTTCCAATCCTTTTTCCATATAATTCAAAATGTTGGCTAGCACTTGTGCCCCGCCTGCTTCTGAATATTCGGCCTTGTCTCGTTCTTCATATCTTTTCTTTAAAATCTGTGCTGTGGTTTGGATCACATCGGGATGTGTCTTTGACGTTGTAGCCAATCGCATAGCGATTTTAGTTTGTTCTTCTTTTGGGAAGAGCTTCAGAACTTCTGCGGCTTTTTTGGGATCTAAATTCGATAAAGTAACGGCTATTATCTGAGGAGATTCAGCAGATAGCATTTGATGGAGATAGCCTGGTTCGATTTGATTCAAGAATTCAAAGTCATTTTTTGCATCTTCTTTGCCCAGTTTCTTAAGAATGACAGTTGCCTTTTCTTTGCCTATGGACTTTTCTAATAGTGCCCTTGCTGTTTCTGCTCCTCCTTTAGAAGTTCCCTTAAGTTCTTGTAAGGTGGAGCTGAACTCTTTTAGAACTCTCGTCTTTTCTTCCAAGGATACAGATTGGATTTTGGACATTTCGGCTATGACCAATTCGAGCTTTTCGTCATCGAAATGCCGTAAAACCTCGATTGCCTCTTTTTCTCCTAAGGACAGCAGGAGGAGGGCGGCTTTTCGGACGCCGGAAGGGTTTTTTTTGTCGATCTCAGAAG
>JAIXRB010000106.1 GCA_027485405.1 Leptospiraceae bacterium
AAACACCGATGCTATGCAAGGTTTTTTCAAAAATCCAGGAATATTCACTCCCCGTATCAACAAGCAACTTTTTAACTGGAACCGAATCCTTTCGGTTAGAGTGATTTTCAATTTTGAAATTCACGTAAAAGGTTCCCATGCTATAGAGGAAAAGCCTCAAAGATAGAATTGTCAATAAAAAACAAAATATCCCTTTCGGTTTTCAGATCGACGACTTGGAACCCTCCCGACAATATACCCTTCCAATAATTACTGAATTCTGCAAATATTGGAAAGGTATAATCATTGATTTCTAAAGTTAAGAAATAGTTTTAAAACTAAAAATCCCCTTGCATCAAACGATAACTAGCCTTTTTGCCACCGACATAACTTCGCTATAGAACAAGGATCAATCAATGCAAATCGTTCGCAAATTTCATTTGTGAATTGAGAGTCTATAGCAGGGAGTCGGCGTAGTTTGCTAGAAGTTTTGCCCATTGATGTGAAAATACCCATATTCCTCTTCGGACATAATCCTAAAGGAGCAGTTTCCCCTATTTAAGTCAATCCTGAATTCAAGGATTCGCCAGACTCCATTTTGATTATGAATTCCTTACATTTTTAGTCAATATTGAGTATAGACAAACGAAAATTAAATGATATCATTAATCCTTCAGATTTCTTAAGGATAAACAAATGAAGATCAAAAAAACAACCTCAAACTGGCTCGAGATACTTGGTATTGCCGTGCTGGTGGCAAACGCAATGAATTGCAATCCTTTTGCTCCTAAAAAAAAGCAAGATGGAAGTGGCTTGGCGGCTCTAGCGGCATTGGCGGGGGGGATAAATAGTAGTCCTACTTCTACTACTAGTTCGACAACTGATGCGGCCGCAACTACAGGAACAACTTTAACATTTACGAGTTCTATTTCAGAAATGCCAATAAATAGAGATATTAAGGTTGCTAGTTCTGGGGTAGCATTAACTTTATCTAATTGTACTGCAACCCCAGCATTACCTTCAGGTCTTTCAATCTTTGCTAGAGTTATATCTATTACTTCTCAAGTTTGTCGAATTGAAGGAGCACCGAAAAGCCTTCAATCAGCGCAAACATATAATATCAGCGCAACAACTACCGATACAACAACCTCCCCAAGTAAAACCGGTAATGCTACAGGGAGTGTTAGGATATCGGTAACTTGCGCCCCAAATTGTGTTTCATCTTTAGCAGGAGCTAGTTATACAGGCACTTCATATTTCTTAGATGGAAATGCTACCACTGCTAGATTCAATTCTCCTCGCGGAATCGCCGTAGATTCTTCTGGAAATATATATGTTGCTGATACAAACAATTACAGAATTCGAAAAGTGACTCCTACAGGTGAGGTCACAACTCTAGCTGGTTCGGGTACTGCCGTTGCTACTAATGGAACTGGAACTGCCGCTAGCTTCTGGAATCCAACAGATTTAGCTATCGATTCAAATGGAAATCTTTATGTAGCTGATAATAGAATAGTAAGAAAAGTAAGCCCAACAGGTGTTGTTACAACTCTAGCCGGTAGTACAACATCTGGCAACGCAGATGGAACAGGAACAAACGCTACTTTCACAAATTTTGACGGGATAACGGTAGACTCTTTATTTAATGTTTATGTATTTAGTTCTTATCGAATAAGAAAGATAACCGCTGCTGGTGTAGTAACTACACTAGCAGGATCAGGAACAAGCGGGTTTGTAAATGACACAGGAACTGCCGCTAGATTTCAGAAAGAATCCGCCTATTTAACTGTTGATTCTTCAGGAAATTTATATGTAGCTGATACGGCGTCAATCAGAAAAGTAACCCCAACAGGAGTCGTCACTACATTGGCAGGAACTGCCTCTTCTGGAGGAACCACGACTTATACCACTTCTACGGTAGATGGCACCGGAACCAATGCATTATTGTTTCCTGGTGATATAACAATAGATACTTCTGGAAATCTTTATATACGTGAGTATAATGGTTCTAATTCGAGAATTAGAAAGATAACCTCCGGTGGTGTCGTTACAACTATTGCGGGTGATTGCACAAAACGAACCCCTCCGGAAGGGGCATTGGCTTCTGAAGTTTGTAATACTACGAACTCGTTCGAAACTAACGACTATGGAGGCGCTAATGTTAATAGTTCAGGAAATGCCGCCACTTTTAGGCTCATTATGGGAATCACCGTGGATGCAAACGGAAATATTTATGTGGCTGATGAGTTAAACAGGAATATTAGAAAGATAACGCTTTAAGGTTTTTTTTAGAGGGGTGTAACAACCCCCCTTAAGTTTGGAGTAGTGAATGGTGCTTCCGATTAAAAATTTCTGAATGAGGAGTCCTCGGAAAGTGCATAGCGAACATCGTTTATCGCATTTCCATAACAGAAATCCTATCACCCAAAAGGAATCTGAATCTTCAAACCGTACGAAGTATCGTCTAAACTTTCTTCAATTGTACCTTTCATTCTAGTAACGCGAAGGAATATAGATCGATCCGAATCTTTCCTTGAAGAACTACGGCTATGAAAATTGGTTTGTGAACGAAAATCAATACTGAGATAGTTCGGCTTGTTTTGAAACTCCAGATTTGCTGTAACGCCGCTAGGCCCATACTTGAGATCGTTATTTGTAAGTTCTCGAATCAATTGAAACAGATTATCTTGAAATTCGATCGAGTATCCTTTGAATTCAGCATCATTGCTAAATTCGACTATAATGCGTCTTTGGTGCAATTCGTAGCGATGCAGGAGAAATAAATGGATGCCCAATTGAAAGTCTTGGGATAAAAGTTCCAAATCTTCTCTATGATGAAATCGGTAACGCACAGATAGAAGAAGACTTTCGGATAAAACTCGGATTTTTTGGAAATTCTTTTCCCATTCTTCTTGGGTTTTAGATTGGGTTTGAGAGAGAATGTTTAGATCTAGAGCCTTTTGACCAATTTCATCATGGAGATCTGAAAAAATGGCTGTCCTTTCTGACTGAATGGCGATCTGTCTCGCCAAATTGATTTTCGCTTCTTGTTCTTTTTCCAATTCTTGTTTTTTGGCGTGCAATTCCTTTTCAAGAATCTCCTTCGCGTCTCTCAGTCGTAAATAGAATTCTTTAATATGAAAGAAAATTATGAGTACCAGGCAAGAGACAAAACCTAAAAAAGAAAAATGAAAATAAAAACTAGGCATTTGAGGTAGGAGTCTTAGCTCCCAAAGGGCTTGTGGAAATATGCCTGAAAATATAAAAATAAAAGAGAATAGCAAGAGTCTTGCGGGTATTGAAGCTTGTTTTTGATTTAGCATTGTAACCAAACACATCAAAAGTATATTGAATGTCATTAAAGAATAAGTCGGTATGCTAATCCAGTATTGGAATTTTAGATCCATGCTTACAAAAGCAGTGTAAAAAAATGAAAAAAGACAAAAGTATAAAAGATATTTCTTTTCGAAAGAAAACACTTTTTTAAAATTTGGGAAAGGCATGGATTCAAAGAAACAAATGAACATATAAACGCTAAAAACGATGGATGGCTCACCAATTACCGTAGAAAGAAGGGGGTGATTCCAAACACCTAAAAACAAATGAGATTCATATAACAGAAATATTGACAAAGAAAGCAGAAAGCCACCTAAATATAGAATGGTTCTACTTTGAATTAAATATCCAAAACTGATTCCTACAAATCCGGAAAGCAAGGCAAGAACGGAAGAAAATAAGATAAAGAATTCATAGTGTCGCAAGATATAAAAAAGGAGTTCATCCGCTGGACCAAGCAAAGCAAAGTCCGAAAAACCAATATGAATCCAATTGGAATAACATAGGAAGGTGATCGTTTTTCCTTTGTCCGAATCTTTCAAATGGAACAAATTGTGCCGAACAAGCCCAGGGAAATCAATAGTGCGGGCAATCGGTATGGCTCCTTCGGAATACCGCAATTCTCCATCAACATAGACTCGAAAGCTCAAGTCAATGCCGTGAACCAATAAAGAGTAGTTTGGTGGCAAATCTTCGGGAATTATGTTTTGGATGTAGATGGTTTTTCCTTCCCTGGATCCTTCTAAATCCATTCCGATAGTGTAAGGCTTCCAACCGATTGCATTGTCCCGATTCACTGGGTCTTTCATGCTTTGGTATTCACTTTCCCATAAATATACCCAACCATTTTCCCATTCTGTGACCTTTGCATCGAGAGGTTTGGAAAGCCCATAGTAGGAGAAAAAGACGTACGCTATGGTAACTAGGAAGAGTAAGAGCAGACTAGAAAGGTAAATTCGTGGTTTTGCTTTCACTAAGGTTTGAAGGAAAGCTTTATTACAAAGCAGAACTTCTTATTGGATTGCAGTTCATTCCGTACCACTACCGTAGGTCAATGGAGAAAAATTTTAAGAAAAAAATTTTGAGCCTTTGCAAAAATACCTAAAGTGAAGTATTTTCATTTTTTCAGAACATGCTGTAATTGTATATATGGGCAGGATTTTTGAAGAAAAAGTAAAATACCTGATCAGCAAAGCTTTGGTTGCGAACGTGATGTATTCGACTTACATGAAATCGAATTGTAACAATTGCGCGATGCACAAAAGCAAACAGATGGTTCGGAAAAATCCACATTTCTTCTCTTTTTCGTCATTTATACTCAATATTGAGTATGGACAGATTGGAAAGAATATAGCATAATTTAGCCATGCAAGTGAATCCCCCGAAAACAAAAAGTATACTATTGCTCAGCATTCTATTGGTTCTCCTCTACGGTAGTTTCTGTAAGGAAGGCGAAAAGCAAACTGCAACAGAGACCACCCCTCCCCCAAAGACCAAAGAACCGGAAGCTGTTGTTCTATTCATAGTCGGCGATGTAACTATCTTAGGAAGAAAGCTGAACTTGGGAGATCGGCTCCAAGTGGGCGAGGTTTTAGAAACTGGTCCCAAGGCTATGGCGGACTTACAGATATTAGGCGAAAGCGAAGTTGTCATCCGACTCAAAGAAAACTCTAAGTTTGATTTAAAGAGGTATGAATCTGAAGCTGGTACCGTTCATGAAGCAGATTTGCAAAAAGGTGTGGCACTATTTACTATCAAGAAACAACAGAAAAACCAATCCTTTAACGTTCGCACTCCTACCTTTGTCGCCGGTGTTCGTGGAACTCAATTCTCTGTCCAAACTGCCTCCGATGGAAAATCCAAGATCGATGTTTTGGACGGTTCGGTCGCTGTAAAACCTCGGATTGAGTTAGTAGAAGCTATTGGCGAGGCGGGGCTTGAACAATTGGGCATCCAAAACCCTGTCACAGAGATTATAGTCGAAAAAGGAAAAAGCTCCGAAGTCAGCACAAAAGACATTGAAAAAATCGAAAAGGCTTCGGGGATTGCAGAACTAAAAAAACTGCCTGAATTGCAAACGCTTACAGCTTCCATTCAAAATGCGGAGAACCCAGATGAAAAAAGAGCTCAAATGAAAATCGAAATCGCTTCCGCACTCCAAAAGCAAGAAGTGAAAGACGTGATCAAAGAAAAGGAAAGAACTCCAGCACCTAAGCCTTTCGTCATGGAAGTAAAAAAAGTTTCTGAATCGGAAGTTCAAAAACAGATTCAGGAATTCGAAGAGCTCATTGCCGTAGAACAGAAAAAAATCGAGAAACAGTTAGATAGCAAAGCGATCGTCCAAGAACGAAACAAATCGATGGAAAAGATATTGATGACTCGAATCCAGAAGATCACCAAAAAATCCACGGAGAAACTGATTCTAAAAGATGGACGTGAGTTAGAAGGTGTGATCTTCCAAGACGATGATTTCTATTATGTTCTCACTCCGCAAGGAACTGAAAAGATCCCTGAAGCACAAGTAGAAGGATTGGGATTTTAGGAGAAGTTTAATGGTAAACTGGATTCGAAAACTCCCCCTACTCGCCGTGCTATGCGCAGTGGGTTCGTCACTCTTAGCAGACACCGTAAAACTAAAAAATGGTAAGATTTTGGACAATGTAAAATCCAAAATCGAAAAAGATGCTGTCATTGTTAAGTATGAGAACGGAAAGTCCGAATCGCTTCCAAAATCAAGCATTAGCTCAATTAAGGTTGCCGCCATTGATTGGAAGAAAAAAGAAGTACCTCCTATTCCTTCCAACCTAGACGCCAAAGCGCAAGAAGAAGCACGTAAATTGGCAGAGCTAGAAGCGGCAAAAGAGGCTGAGGAAGAACGCCTTCGGGTAGCCGAGGCATCGGCGAAAGGAGCCGAATGGACTCCCAGGTCAGACGAAGAACACATATCCCCTTGGGGCAATTTTGCTCTTGGTCTCATCCCAGGTTACAGCGGTTTGTATCGAACTGGCAACAAATGGGGGGGAGGAGCCTTTACATTTCTGGAGACAATCGCGGTATTAGGTGTTGCCGATGCCTATGGGGCAAAGCGAGTGGCAGGGAATCCTCTTTCGGACGGTTATGCGGGTTTTGGTCTAATTGGACTCAATCCAGAAACCAGGTCTACGCCTATTGGAACGGTTCTAAGTAATCTCATACTGGTCCAAGGATTTCAACTATACGGCTATGAAGGAGGAATTACAGGTCAGCCGATTGCCGAGATTGGTCAAGCGGCTAATTCGGAAGGTTCCCTAGTCAAAGAACAATCTCGCCGAGCCGCTGTTCTAGGTTTTATCCTAATTATGGATGGAATCGCATCCTATTTCTCGGCCACCGCATGGAACGAAGGGACATTTGGTGGGGAAAAAGATCCTAACTTCGTAAGACCGACTCGCCCTATTGATCGGGTGTTCCGCTCAGCCTTCCTACCTGGTTGGGGACAGGCTTATGGGGGCAATTCAGTCAAGGGATATACTTGGATGGCAGGTGCAGTTGGGTTACTTGCCAATGCCGGAGCTAAGGAAACAGCAGTAACAGAGGCACAACGATCGTATCGTCAATATTCAGGTTTTGTTTCGGGTTTGATCGGTAGTCAGAGTGGAATCTCTGCTGATCCAATCACAAATTCCTTTCTTTCCAGTTACTTAATCGGAACACCAGGATTTGACAATTTAAGCAGTGCAGTAGCGGCGAGAAACCAAGCTTGGAGTATGTATGGAGCTTTTTGGTTTTTGAACCTAATTGATGCATATTTCTTCAGTGGAAAAAACGACACTTCACGAGTCAGCTTCGTTCCCTCTTTTCAATATGTGCCAGTAGGCTTATTTGCTGGGCGTGCCCAATTCGAATCCCATTTTTCTCTTTCTATGGAAGTAAAGTATGAATAATCTTCAGGCAAAATTTCTCTCTTTAGGCTTTCTCATCGTTACCCTGACCGTCTGTCGCAACACAGAAGTGGATAAGGCGGTTTCCCCGACAGAAGGGATCAATTTAATTGGTTCGCTTACTGTAGGTCAAATCCGAGCGGGGTTTGGCGGAGGAACAGGTGGGACGGGAACTTTTGGGAGCTGTGTATCTTTCAATTTCCCTAGGAATTTTAAAGTATCAGATGGAGCCCTTTTCGGTTTGTCTTCCAGCGATTGCGTCATTACTTCGACAGACGGCAATACATTTAGCAAGCGTGTGTTTGCCTTGCCAAATTGCACCCCTGTTTCCGGTTCGAGCTTTACACGATGTGAAATCAATGGGATCGCCAAATCTGGATCCACTATCTATGCCATTGGAATCAAACAAGTGGGAACTACCAGTGGTAGTGGAAGCTCAACTAGCGAAACCGTGACGGAGACCAAGTTCTATTTTGCTTCAGGATCATCGCTCGAAAACCTGAACTTTTCCGAGATCAGTGACAGCAATTTTTCTTCCTCTGCTCGCTTGAGTTTTACTTCCTTACCCATGATTGCCGCTGGTGACAATGTCTTCGTTGCCTTCTCAACTTCTACGACTGTAAACAATAATAGCAATTTTAACAGTAACCCTCGGGTATGTGGATCTTCCAACCGTGGAGGCAGTTGGGTCTGCCAAACCCAGGTATTCAATGGGAGTCCTGGATTTCTAGCGGATCTAAACGGAGCCATACTTTATGATATCTATCTTCGTTGGAATGGAACTGGATTTACTTCGATTACTTCTCCAATCCAAGGAATTAAGAACACAGCCATTTTTTCCAATGGACGAACCATATTCAACGAAGGAACTAGAATTTCATTTACCGATACTTCTCCCTTCGCTTGGGCCAATCCGATTTCAACCACAACCGCCACAGTTTCCAACGCAGTAACGAATGGCGGATTCAATAGTTTTTATACCCAGGCTGGAGAATTGAAGGCAATTGCTTCAAGTTTTAGCAACAATAGCTCGACTTATTCGATCCACCGATCGGTTGACAACGGCTTCACATGGACGCTTCAGACGAATCTTCCGAATGCTCCCCAAGGAGGAATCAGTAACGCAACCTTTTTCAATAATGCTATTTTTGTGTATACGCAAAGTAGCAGCGGTACATTCACACAAAAGTACTACAAAACTACGGATCTTTCTACTTGGACTGAAGTGAATCCTTAATCTAACATATCCATGGATAAAATCATTACAGCTTTCAAAACCAAACAATGAAAAACAAACAATCCCCATTCAATATTGCTCTTGTAGAAGACCAAGCCCAGTTTCGTGATTTTATTGCCGCACAGTTCAAAGGGCATTTGAAAAAATTGAAACTAGATGTATATGCCAGTGCCGAAGAGTTTCTGCAAGACTACATTCCATATCACTATGATTTAGTGCTAGTGGATCTTATGCTAAAGGATATGAGCGGGGAAGATCTGATTCGAACCATTGCTTCCCAGTTTAACGAATACAAATGTGTGGTTGTCTCAAACATTTTATCAGACGAACAAATACTTGGTTCACTAGAAGCTGGGGCAATTGGATACTTACACAAATCAGAAATGGGAAGCCTGGTAGAAACCATTCAAATCTTTCGAGAAGGGGGAAGTGTCATTTCCCCGAGCATTGCTCTTAGAGTGCTAAAGAGCTTTCACGAAAAAGTCCCAGAAGGGTGGGAAAACCTAACGGCACGTGAAAAACAAGTTTTGAAAGAATTGACCAATGGCAACTCACCTGAGGAAATTGCAAATACCTTCCAAAGCTCCATTTATACGGTCCGAACTCAAATTCGCAGTATTTATAAAAAACTGCAGGTAAACAGTAGAATGGAATTAATGAAGAAGGTATCTTATAAAGACCTTGCGTAAACTTTTACAAAGCCTTCACAAATTCTCGGGAAACAAACGCTTCTTTGTCTTAATTATTCTCTATATACTAGCCACCAGTTTTGGGGTGCACAACCGCCCCAACCCACCTTTGTTTCAAAATCTGTCTTCCCTTGACAGTGGTTGGGAGTATGCCTGGGGTATCCAAGAAAGGGACCTGGACTCTTTGGATCCTACGAAATTGGACTTGCGATGGAAGCCGTATACAATTGGACAGAATTTTCCAGATAGACAAAACCAAAATTACCTTTGGATTAGAAATAAAATCCCTGAGTTAGATTTCCCTCATCCCTCCCTCTACTTTTCTGGAATTGATCAAAATTTTTTATGTTATGTGGAGTCTCAAAAAATTTACTCAATGGGAACCATTCCCATGGTCCAGCGAAAAGACTTTATGGGTTTTTTTCGCTATATACTCATCCCTCTGGAAAAAAGACATTCTGGAAAGACTATCTATTTTTATCTAAATTCAAAATGGATCAATATTGGACTTGCTCATTTGGTTCTCTATGGAAAAGAGTCAGACTTGATTTTTTACCGGTTTTTTTCGCATGATTCTATTTTATTATTTCTTGCCTTACTCTGCCTCATTTTATCTATTGTTTTGCGCTTTATTCAATTTAGCTTAAAAAGAAATTTATTGGTTCATATTGCGGGTATTTACTTTTTCTCTGCCTTAGTTTTCCTTTACCAAACTCAATTTACTTTAGTGTTTTGGAATTATCCCGTATTGATCACTCTCTTGGGTCAGTTTGGAATTGTAATGACCGAATACTACTTACTGCAAACGGGATTGCGGCTCGTTTACGGAAAGGAACGGAAGTTAGTAAAACAATTCATTTCCTTTTTTTATTACTTTCTAATCTACGTTGTGATTATGGCTTACTTACTTCCCATGGAAAGAGAATTTCATTATTTAATAAGTATCCCTAGTTGGTTTTTGATTTTTTTCGGTGGCTCTTTATTGTTTTATTGTATACTAAAAGGAAAGCATTACAAAAGAAAGAGTACGGCGGTATTTTTTGCAGGATTACTTGTTTTAGTATTTAGCACAATTCCACAGATATTATATGAATTAGGTTTTAATTCAATCTATCCAAATTTTTATTTTCATTTAGGTCTATTTATTTTTATCTTAAGTCTAGGTTACATTTCTTACATTCACCTTCATAAAATGTATGTGTTAGCTCAAAAATCCAAGCAAAGCCTTGAAAAAGCTATCCAAGATCGAACAAAGGAATTGGAAGAAAAGCAAAAAAAGATCATAGTCCTAGAACGAAAGATGGCTTCTAAAGAGACGGAAGAATCCATATTAGCTGATTTTCATGATGAAATTGGAGCCAATATATTGGATCTCAAAGCTCTCGCCCTGCAATGCAAGACCGATGATAGAAAGGTCAAATGGGACGAATTATTAGACAAAGTAGACCAAATCGCCATTGGCTTAAAAGAACGAATCTATACCTACGAAGACAAAGAACTTATGAAAGAGAACTTTGTATTCGGAATCAAGTCTTTCCTTTTCCATCGTTACGAATTGCATAACAGACGAATTTTAATAAAAGAAGACGATAGTCTACCCTTGGATTTTGCTTCTGAGGATTGGAAAAAAGATTTTATATCATTGGTCCAAGAAATCTCTTCCAATGATATCAAGTATGGACGACAAGGTGCCGCGTCTCATTTAAGCATAACTCAAAACAAAGACTCAACTGATAACCTAACGATAGACTTTACCGCTTCCTCTAATTTTTTAACCAGCACAAGAGAAGGAGTAGGAAAAGGGTCAAAAACGATTCGTGCTAGAGTTGAGCATTGGAAAGGGAAAGTGGTTGAGTCTTTAGATTCCGAGAAGTATGCTATTACGATTGAGCTACCAGTCCAGAGGGAGGCGGATTAGATTTTTGATCTTTTTTCCATTGCTTTGAATGGATTTTTCCCGATCCTGGTAAAAAAAACTAAGGGACAATCCATGGCACTCACTCACCCACAATCGGCACTCTTCGCTGGCGAAAAACCTTTTCCCGTTATTCCTTCTTGCGAGCATTTTGCAGGCTCTGAAAAGCTCATCACAAAGGCTCTTGAACTCCAAAACAAATTGGGCGGGCTTTTTGATATCACTATGGACTGCGAAGACGGAGCACAGACCGGCAAAGAAAAAGAACATGCCGAAATGATCGTTCGCATCCAAAACTCCGAGCTAAACAAGCATAAGATGTCGGGAGTTCGTATCCATGACTATACCAACGCACACTGGAAAGGCGACGTTGACATCATCGTTCCAGGCGCAGGAAACGCAATCGCCTATATCACCATCCCAAAGCCTACCAAAGCTAGCCAAGTTGCGGAAATGATCGCCTACATCCAAGAGTCTTGTAAAAAACATGGAATCAAGCGAGAGATCCCTATTCATGTTTTGATTGAGACCCACGGAGCTCTTGCCGAAATTTTTCAAATCGCCGCCATGCCTTGGTTACAAGTTCTAGATTTTGGACTTATGGATTTTATTTCGGGCCACCACGGAGCTATTCCAGCTTCTTGTATGAAGTCTCCAGGCCAGTTTGACCACGAGCTTCTTCGAAGAGCAAAATCTACTATGGTTGCCGCGGCTCTTATGCATGGTGTGATCCCTGCTCACAACGTGACTCTGGACCTTAAAAACCAATACCAAACGTATGCGGACGCAAAGCGTGCCCACGACGAGTTTGGGTTTTTGCGCATGTGGTCAATCTACCCTGCTCAAATCCAATCCATCTTGGACGCAATGGCTCCCAACTTTGCCGAAACGCAAACGGCTGGCGAAATTCTGATCAAGGCACAGGATGCTGATTGGGGACCAATCCAGCACGATGGAGATTTGCATGACCGAGCCACGTATCGCTACTTTTGGGAATTGGTGCAAAGGGCAAAACTTTCAGGTCAAAAGTTGCCTGAAGAGATCGAAAAGAGATTCTTTTCATAGTCACTTCCGCTTAATGCGAAATTAGCGACAGCTTTAGCAAAGAATCCACCTTCTTTCCATCAATGGACTTTAGGTGGTTTTTTTTTATCTCCAGTCCGCAATCAGTTTCTGGTGCGATTCCATCACTCTGACTATTTCCTTCGTCATGTTGCGACTCACCCAGCCCCGTCTTTCATACTCTCGATATTTGTAAAGCAGAGCCTCTAGGCTTTGCAATTCCTGGACCAAGACCTCTCTTGTCAAAGTCTCTTTGGTAGGACTCGGCTTAAACATAGGTCCAAAGATCATGTATAAGGTGGAGCCCATAAAGAAAAGCCCGGATAGAACTTGAAACCCTTTCCCCAGATTCGCAAAAACGCCCATTTCAGTTCTCCGACAAAAAAGCTGATTTTTTAGGTTTTGCCAATTCCCAGTTCTCCCAAAGCTCTTCCCCCATTTGGATCCAAACTTTCTGGTTTTGGTATGGTTCTTTGTCACTCCAAAAGCTCGAATGAATGCTTGATCGGTTTTCTAAAGCCAAAGTCACTCCTACAAACCAGGTTTTTTTCCCAGTGCGAAAGTCTTCCTTTTCAACCACATCACCTACCAGACGAATGGTCTTAGGCATTAGTTTGCAATCGCCCCAAGCTTCTTCCCAGAAAACCAGGGAATACCCCTTGGTCAAAAAACTAGAACCAATCAAATGTCGAATGGATCGGCTTTCTTCCTTGGCGCGAGCCCCCGTTGTTTGGAGCGGGCACAGAACTAGAGTTTCTTTGGTCTCTCCCCGAACAGTGCGTAATCGTTCATTGCAATTTGAAATCGCAAACATCAGTAAGACAAGAAGTACAATATTTCCGAATTTTTCTATGAATTTCATTCTATCTACCTTCTATGAGTATTTTAAAATCTTCTTTTAAATTGCGTTTTGCATCCGACTGAATTGATTTAACAATTGAGATACGGTAAAGCGACTGTCCTTGGCTAGAAAACCGAGTTTCACTCAAGTTCAAGTCTTGCAATCTTCCAAACAAGGACCCATTGCAAGTGGCTTCTTGCTCTGCAAAAACAACTGTGTATTGTTTACAAAGGGTCTCTCCCGAATCTTGACAGAAAGCGGGAATCACCCTAGCCAAACGAACGATTGTGGAGGGCGGATTTACTTTTTCGAGTCTCACCTTCTCCCAGATTTCATTTATAGCTACCGACTCACTGAATTGAATCACAAAGTTATCGGTAGTGACATCAGCACAGGCATCTGTTGAACCAAAGCTTCCAAGCCCTGAGTCTCCTCCTCTAAATTGATACCTACTGGAGTTTAAGATGGGAAGAGATTCATCCCAATAGCATGAGGTGGCTGTCCAATTTCCTCCATTTGCACTACCCTTGTCTGGATAGCGAGTCCCACAGATTTGCGAACTGACACCTAACGCAATCACTCGCAAAGGAATGGGTGGTTCAGGTTGGGGAGGGACTGGAGGAGGTGTAGGTGGAGTCGGAGGTTGAGGAGGATTGGGTGGCGGCGGGGGTATTGGAGTTTCTGGTTTTATTACTGGCTTTGGCGGAGCTTCGATCGTGATGGGAAGAACAAAATCTTTTATCAGGTTTTTGCCCTCTGCGTTTTCGCAGGCGGTTGAAACCAAGAGCTGGTGAGCTCCATTAGGTATTTCTCTTTCTGGAATCCAAACAAGTGACCTATCTTGTGTTTGGAGACTAAAAGAAGTGGAGTCGCTGAATCGCACTGCCTTGCGACAAACCTCTTTTGAAATAACTTCATTGAAGTGGAGTTCAACGATGGGTTTTGGATTTTCAGTTCTTGTTTCTGGATCAGGAATGGACTTCCAGACTTGAAAGTTGTTTCCGCTCCTCTCCAAAAAAGGCAAAACATTTTCAGGAAGCACTTGTTTGTGATTGCACCCGATGCAAGTGATCAATAGAAAGATTGATTTTCTAATCATTGTCCCTCCCAATTTGCATGAGCTTGGACCAATACTGCAGACTACCCTTCTGGGTCTGCCAGCTGTAAAAAACGGGAGCATTCTCTCCCATAAGGGATGTCAGTCTTTCGGATATTTCAAGATAGGACAATATCTCATCTAAGAGGGATAAGTATGCCTCTTCAAATTGTCTTCTATAAGGTAGAATCGCGGTGTTTTTTTCGGTTTGGTTTTGGGTTTTGCTACGTGCTTTGGCGTATTGAATTTCTTCGTATGCGTTTGTGACCTTTATTTCTTTGTGGAGAATGCTATCATACTGGATTTTGATTTTTTTCAATAAGTTCTTTGTTTCAGCGATTTGGCTTTTTTCTTTTTGCAGTAGGGAGAGTTTAGCTTCAATATAACGAGCCTCCATCTCGTTCTGAGTCGCATCTCCACCTAATGTATCTAAAATCCCCAAGTTTCCACTTTGAAAGCTATTTCTTCCCATTCCCACTGGGCTTGTTCCAAAGCCAGGAACTCTTTGGAATCCAGAACCATCGGGCTGGTAGCCGTTCAGTGAACTTGTGTTTAGGTGACTTCCTCCAAAAGGCATGGAGACTTGGAAGTTCCAACCGGCAATCTCCTTCGAAAAATCTTTTCCATCTAGACTGTTCTTTCCATAGTAAGCACCAATATGGACTTTTGGAATCCAATCGGTTTCCGAATTTTCTTTTTCCAGTTTGATTTTTTCCAAAAGCAAACGGCTTTTCTTTGCATCTCGGCAATCTACGAGTAGAGTTTCTATTTCTATATCTGTTAGTTCTTGGAATCGTTCCACTCTTAGGTCACTTGGGAAGAACTCTTGGAGGCGAACAGGTTCAGAATCCTCCCAAAAACTCAAATCCTTCAGCTGAGAAAGAGCCTTTTCCTTCTCCCAAAGGAGAGTTTTCCATTGAAATTCAATATCACCTAAATTCGCTTTTTTCTTTAGAATCTCCAACTGAGAGAGCGCGCCCGCGTCCCATATTTTTTCTAGCTTTGAGAAATGTTCTTTTTCTTCATCTAGTCTTCGCCTTATGATCGCTTCTCGGACACAAAGAGCCTGCCATTTGAAAACGAGCTTTCGAAGCTCAGACTCCAATCCGTCTTGCTCTTTCTTGGATTCCCAAAGGTAGATTTGTTCGGCAAGTTTAGCTATTTCCCATTGTCTGTTAGCCACCCCTCCATCCCAAAGCAGTTGTTGGACATTGAGACGAACATCTTGGTAGCGAGAATCTGCCTGGTTTTCTCCCAGATTTTTGATCCCAAAGTAACCAAGGCTGACCTTAGGAAAGAATTCGCGGAATTTATCCCTGCCCAGAGCTTCTAATGCCTGTTTTTTGGTTCTGAACAAAAGACCTAGTTTTCGATTCGCCTTTGCCTCTTCTAAAAAAAGGGACAAAGTCAGATCTTTGGGTGTCATCTCTGCAAATAGGGGTAAACTCAAACCCAACCAAAGCATTAGTTTATTCTGAAATAACTTCATTGTAAATTCCTCGCTAAGGAAGGGCAAAGAAGCGATCTGACTGGCTCTTAGGAGGGAACTTTTTTTACTCCTTAAGAAAAAATTTAGATTTCCTAGCGATGGACGAAGAACAGTCTTTCTTAAGATGAAAAGAGAGCTAAAAAAGTCAGTTTTAGGATTCCATGTGCCGTATTGGTTTTGGTTTATCTCTTTACAAATCCTTCTCTCCGGAACCTATATCCTGTTTTCAAAAATCGGCTTTCGCCTTGCCTTTTTGAATAGTCAGGTCTCCCCTGTTTGGCCACCGGAAGGCATGGGACTCACCTCACTTTTGCTCGCTGGCAATTCTGCGCTTCCTGGATTGTTTCTTGGAGCCTTTTTAGCAAATCTTTTGAACAATCCCCATTTGCCTACTGCACTGATCATTGGATTTGGCAATACACTCAGTTCCTTTATAAATTTTAGCATCTTAAAAAGACTCTCCGGCGGAATCGATCCTCTCTATTCCACTAGAACCCTCATCATCTTCACTGCCCTTAGTTCGATTGTTGGGTCTCTCGTTAGTGCTGGACTCGGTGTCACAAGTCTTTTGTACTTTGGATTTTTGCCCAAAGAAGTGTATTGGAATGTTTTTTTTACTTGGTTCTCTGGGGAAATGCAAGGTTTTCTGATAGTAGCTCCCCTGCTCTATGTTTGGTTACAACGAGAACGATCATTGTCTCTCAAGCTTTGGAGAAAATTAGAATTCATTATTTTAATAGGTCTCGTCTACATTTCTGGAAAAATCGCTTTTTCCGATGTTTTACCCCTATTGTTTCTTCCTATACCTTTTTTAATTCTAATGGCACTCCGCTTTCGAGAATGGGGAGCTACACTTGCCGCGGCAGTACTGTCTTTCACAGCTGTTTTGCAGACCATCGAAGGAACAGGCGTTTTCGCCATGAAGAACCTTTCAGGTGGAGTTTCAATCAATGATACCTTGATCTACCTAGATGGATTTCTTTTCAGCATCAATGGCATAGCATATTTGCTAGTTGTTGTTACCCGAGAAAGAGAGAGGGCACAAAGAGAAGCCGTCCACAGCCTAGAAGCTATAAATCAAATGAAGGAAGCCGCTAACGAAGATTTGGAGAGAAAGGTCGAAGAACGCACTTTGATCATCCAAAAACAGGCAACGGAGATCGAAAAACAATTGGATGTAGCAAAACGAATCCAAGAATCACTTTTTCCTTCCAGCTTGCCAAAACTCCCAGAATTGGAAGTGGCATTCCAAAACGAACCCATGATGAAAGTGGGTGGAGACCTGCTTGCCATCCATTTAACTGAAAACCGACGAACACTTGGGGTTTTTATCTGCGATGTGAGTGGACATGGAATCCCAGCCGCGTTCTTATCCGCTTTGGTAAAAATGTCGCTTTCCTATTGGAACAAACACCTTGCCGAACTCAACCAAAGTTTCAAAGAGCTCCGAAACCAAATCAAAGAGAACCTTAAAGGTCATTTTGTAACGGCTAGTGCTGTGACTGTTGACCTTGATCGAAAAATTTTAACCTTTGTGAGAGCAGGACACTTCCCCTTGTACATAATCAAAGAAGACGGAAGACTGATCACACTTTCTCCTGCGGGAAAAATCATTGCAGAACTTTTTGAACCCAAAACCGAAGAACTAGAATACTCTTATGAAAAAAATGACATTGTAGTTTTGCCCACAGATGGATTAACAGAAGCAAGACCTCCCAAAGGGGGTGATTTTTTTGGAGAAGAAAAACTTCTCGATCTGCTGATTTCTCTCCGACACGAACCTTTAGAACAAATGAAGAGAAAGGTCTTTGATTCCGTGGTTCAATATTCTGGTGGCAAAGAACTCCTCGCCGATGACTTAACTCTCGTATTGTTAAAGTTCAATTGACATCTTAATCTAATTCAGGAGACAATCCAAATGGCAAAAGTTCTCTATTACTTTGTTCATCCTCAATTCGAAAAATCTAAAGTAAACCGACTGCTTTTACAAGCAATTCCAACAAATGATAACTTAGTCTTTCGAGATCTCTATGAACTCTATCCAAAATTTCGAATCAACATAAAGGCAGAACAGAAGCTAGTCCTTGAAGCGGAAACCATTGTTTGGCATCATCCCTTGTATTGGTACAGTTGCCCTCCCCTTATGAAACTTTGGATTGACCAAGTGCTCGAACTGGGCTGGGCATACGGTCCTGGAGGGGACAAGCTCCAAGGCAAAAAATGGCTCCAAGTCATTTCGACAGGTGGAAAGGAAGAGGCGTGTACTCGAGAAGGCTATCATGGGTTTACAATGAAAGAATTTCTTTTGCCTTTTTACAGGACAGCAACTCTTTGCGGAATGGAGTTTCTCGACCCTTTTCTAACACAGGGTAGCTTTCAGCAAACGGAGAGTAGCCTAATCCCTATAAAGAAATCCCTCACCAATCGAATTTTGGAGTGTTTGGGAGAATAGTATGCACGAAACTAGTTTTTTTCTTCAGGCCATCATTTACCTTTCTGCGGCCGTAATTTTTGTTCCGCTCGCGGCACGATTGGGACTCGGTTCCGTTTTGGGTTATCTCATAGCGGGCATTGGAATTGGTCCCGCTGGACTTGGACTCATAGGACAAGGCCAGGATCTACTTCATTTTGCAGAATTTGGAGTGGTTATGATGCTCTTCGTGATTGGGCTAGAACTAGAACTTCCGCTACTTTGGAAGTTAAAAAATTGGCTCATTGGCCTGGGAGGTCTTCAGGTTGTTTTTACTACCTTAATTCTGTTTGGTGTTTTTTATTCGATATTTGGAAATTGGAAAGAAGGCTTGGCTATTGGAATGATTTTATCAATGTCTTCCACTGCAATCGTATTACAAACTCTAAACGAAAAAGGCTTAATGAAGACCCAGAGTGGTCAGGGGGCTTTTAGCGTCCTTCTTTTTCAAGATATGGCAGTAATTCCCATGCTTGCCATCTTTCCACTTTTAGCCACATATCCAGTTTTAGTTGAGGCAGAAAAAGGAGCCTTGGATAGTTTTCCAGCTTGGCTAAAGACAGTTTTCGTTCTTTTGGCAATTGGAAGCATAGTGTTTTTAGGTAGATTTGCTCTAAACCCACTGTTTCATTTGTTGGCTAAGACTCGCCTAAGAGAAGTGTTTACTGCCGCTTCTTTGCTATTGGTTCTCTTAATTGCTCAGCTTATGACAGTTGTGGGCTTGAGCCCTGCACTTGGCACTTTTCTTGCCGGTGTCGTGCTTGCCACTTCCGAGTTTAGACATGAACTAGAAAGCGACTTAGAACCCTTTAAAGGACTGCTTTTAGGCCTTTTCTTTATCAGTGTAGGTGCCTCTCTAAGCATCGAAATCATCCAAAAAGAACCATTACAGATCTTTAGTTTGGTGACCTTGATTCTTTTTGTCAAAATCTTAGTATTGCTCGTTTTAAGTAAGATTTTCTCTTTTTCTTTGGACCAGAGTTTATTTTTTGCTCTTTCTCTCTCTCAGGTTGGGGAATTCGCATTTGTTTTGTTCACCTTTTCTTTGCAAAACGGCATTCTCTCTGAAAATATAGTAGCTCTACTGGTGGCGAGTACTGCAATTTCCATGGGACTCACTCCATTACTCCTCCTGCTATACGAAAAAGTCATTTTACCCAGGATCTCTTTGGTAAAATCCTCTTTGGGAACAGCCCCAGAGATCATTGAAGAACAACACCCTGTCATCATTGCTGGCTTTGGAAAGTATGGAAATATGTTGGGTCGTTTCCTTCGAGTCAATCAAATTCCAATGACAATCATTGACGATGACAGTGAACGTATGGAAGTCTTATCTAAATTTGGATTTAAGGTTTACTTTGGCGATCCCAGTCGTCACCAGTTGCTCGAATCCGCTGGAGCCCACAAAGCAAAGTTAATTGTGGCAAGTATGGACACGTTTGAAAAACAAAAGGAAGTGATAGAGACTGCTAAAAAACATTTTCCAAAGATTCCAATTTTGGCCCGTGCAGGAGATAGAGAAGAGGCGTATACCTTAAAGGATCTCGGTGCCGATTTTGTCTTTCGAGAGACCAGGGAATCCGCTGTGGAAATGGGGAAACTAGTCCTCAGGCAAATGGGAAAGAGGGCAAACCAAGCAGAGCAAATGGCATTTGATTTCCTCACTCATGATGAGGAAGGCTTTGAAGAACTCTTTCAACACCGAGCAGATCGAAAAACATATATCTCACTCGCCAAACAGAGAAATGCAGAACTAGAGCGTTTGATTCTTTCGGAGACTCCCGAAGCAGATAAAGACAATCACGGCTGGGATTAAAAAAAAAGGCCTAGATTTAAACACCCTAGGCCCTAAAAAACCAGACTTACACAATTTAGCCTACTCTTTAAATCGAGAGATTCGGCTATTTTCCCCGAAGTTTTTTTAGCCAAACTAAAGAAATTTTTTGGGTTTGGCTTTTTCTGGTTTCTGGATTTATAAAAGCATACGTTGGAGTGGCTACTTTGTAAGAATCCAGCTCAAGCACGGTCTCAAGTACATATCCTTTTCCAGCCATTTTTAGAAATTCTTGGTTCGCGGAGGAAGGCAAAATAAATAGTCTTTGGTTGCTAGACTCAAAGATTTCATGAATTTTTTTTGATTCATAGACACTTCGCCTGTATCTCTCTGCATAAAAAGGATACGAACGCTTTGAATGCGAAATATGATATGTGTAGATCTCAGATTCATTAGGTTCTAGCTCTTTGATCTTTTCACCAAAGGCTTTTCCAGGTTGGAAGCTTACAAGAAAGGGATAATAGTAAAAACTGATAGATCCAAACAATAAAAAGTAAGAAAGACAAATTGCTAGTATTGGACTTGGAACCTTTTTTGAGAAAAGTAAAAAAACCGAAATAGTGATCGCCATGGCAACAAAATATGTGCTAGTGGCAAGCCCTGACTCAAAGGGCAATACTAAAAAGGCAATAAGATACAGAAAAGCAATTGGATAGAATCCGTTTAACATCCATTTTTTCTTAGGATCAGCCAAAATGGAATCTAGGGCATTTCCAAAGAAGAGACTGGCTCCAGGCAAAACCCAATATACATATTGAGGGAGAGGGTAGCGAGAAAAGGAAATTAGAAAAAGGAAAAGAAACAACCAAAAAGGCACAACAAAGTCTTTAGAAGCAAAAGCATTGGTTCTTAGTTTAGTAAAGAAGTTAGAATCACTTTTCTCCTTAAAGAATTTTACAACTTCTGCAAAACTAAATAAAATGAGGGGAAAAATAGCCGATCCAAACGCCCATCCAAAGCTTTTGTAAAAGTAAAACGGATCAAATTTAACATTGTACATCTCTTTGTAAAAACGCCCGAACGACTGAATCCAGAGAAAAAAAGCAGGACCATAGGAATGAAATTCTAAGAACAATAAGTAGCACCAAATGGCAGGCATGCTCACCAAAGAAAAAATTCCCGACGGAATGCGAAGTGACAAAAGCAACTTCCAATCTCTGCGGAATAAAATATCTCCCCCAATGGCAATTCCAGGAATCACAACACTGATCGGCCCTTTGGTGATAAAACCCAACGACATCAAAAAATACATAAAACAATAAAAAGCCGGATTCCTCTTTCTTCCCAAATAGTAAAAATGAAAGGTGAAGATCAAATAGGACGTGAGGTAGATATCAATCTTTGGATCGACCACCATTGCATAGAAGCCAGGGGCCAGTAAATAAAACAGACAAGCAAACAAGGCTTTTCTGGTTGAGCCCCAAATCAAAACACTGGTATGATAGAGAGAGAACAAAGAAAGCAGGCTGATCAAAAGCACTGGGATTCTAAATCCCAAATTGCTGATTCCGAAGATTGAAAAAGAACCGGCAATGGTCCAAAAGGTTAAAATCGGTTTGTCTAAGTACCTTCGACCGTTATCTACTAGGCGAAAAATATTTCCATCCTGAACCATCTCACGACCAATCTCAGCGTACTGCGCGGAATCGATATCAATCACATCGAGTGAAATGGTTCCAAGGAACGGAATAAATAGAATGCTGATTAGAATTATGTAAATCCGAGTTTCGTTAAAAAATGAATTCAAAGCCTTCACTCTAAAGAATCCATCTGCTGTAGACAGGTCGCAAATCCCTGGCAAGAGTCACCTACTTGTTCGTAACACTGTAAAATGTCGCTATTATGAGTTGTGCACCCATCCAAGCAAGAAATTCTGCCTTGCTTTTTGATTTCAGGAGAAAAGGTCTGCTTTAATGACTTTTCTGTACAACTAACAAAGATAGCACAGATCTGGTTGCATTATAGCTCTACGGGGTCTTGGCATGCCAG